>NZ_JAVDYB010000001.1:1036875-1382500 GCF_031458235.1 Catenuloplanes atrovinosus
GGACTGACGCCGGACGCCTGGCGCGCGATCGGGGCGACCGGCACGGCGATCTCGCTGGCGCCCAGCTCGGACACGCAGATCGGGCTGGACACGGCGATTCCGGCGGTCGACGAGGCGCTCGCCGCGGGCGTCCGGCCGGGGCTGAGCATCGACGTGGAGGTCGCGCTGGCGGGGGACATGTTCACCCAGCTGCGGGTGTTGCTGGCGGTGCAGCGGATGCGGGCGGTGGACCGGCCGAAGGAGCGGATCACCACGCGGGACGTGCTCGGCTTCGCCACGCTGGACGGTGCGCGGACGATCGGGCTCGACGCGGTGACCGGGTCGCTGACGCCCGGTAAGCAGGCGGACCTGATCGTGGTGGACGGGGAGGCGGTCAACACCATGCCGCTCAACGACGCGATCGGCACGCTGGTGCTCGGCGCCGACTCGCGCAACATCACGACGGTGCTGGTCGCGGGCCGGATGCTGAAGTCCGGCGGCCACCTCACCGGCGTCGACCCGGACGCGCTCCGCCGCGAGGTCACGGCATCCCGCGACGCGCTGTCCGCCGCGCTCGCCTGACCGGCGGCGCGAGCATCCGGAACCGGCCGCGATCTGGGCTCGCGGCCGGTTCCGCACGGGCGCGGTGATCGCGGCTCGCCGGGACCACCGCGGCACCGGCTCCGACGCGGCGGCCGGAGCGGCGGCGGAGGCCGCCGCGAGGTTGGCCCGCGGGAGCATGCGGGCCGGACCCGGCCGGGAGCGGGAAGATATGAATATGGGTCGGGCGCGGGACCCGCGGCGGCTGGGACGGCCGGGGTCCGGGGTGGTCCCCGGGGCTGGTGCGGTGCCCGCGGGAGCATGCGGGCCGGACCCGGCCGGGAGCGGGGAATGAGAATCCGTTTGCTGATCGGCAGGGCTGTGGTGCCGCCGGAAAAGGTGAGCGGCAGGCCTGACAGAATGCGAGGCTGACGACACCTGACAGCAACGACGAGGAGTTCACTGTCGTGATCCGAACTCATGACGCCGGGAGCCTGCGCGCGACGGACGCCGGCGCGACCGTGACGCTGGCCGGCTGGGTGGCCCGCCGGCGCGACCACGGCGGGGTCATTTTCGTGGATCTCCGTGACGGCTCCGGCGTGGTGCAGGTGGTCTTCCGCGAGGACATGGACGCCGCGCACGCGCTGCGCAACGAGTACTGCGTGAAGGTCGTCGGCGAGGTGGCCGCGCGGCCCGAGGGCAACGAGAACCCGGAGCTGCCGACCGGCGCGATCGAGGTGATCGTGTCCGATCTGGAGGTGCTCTCCGAGGCGGCGCCGCTGCCGATCCCGGTCGACGACGACGTGAACGCGGGCGACGACATCCGGCTCCGCTACCGCTACCTGGACCTGCGCCGCAGCGGGCCGGCGAAGGCGATCCGGCTGCGCTCCAAGGCGTCGCAGATCGCCCGGACCGTGCTGCACGAGCGCGACTTCCTGGAGATCGAGACGCCGACGCTGACCCGGTCCACGCCGGAAGGCGCGCGCGACTTCCTGGTGCCGGTGCGCCTGCAGCCGGGCAGCTGGTACGCGCTGCCGCAGTCCCCGCAGCTGTTCAAGCAGCTGCTGATGGTCGGCGGCATGGAGCGGTACTACCAGATCGCCCGCTGCTACCGGGACGAGGACTTCCGCGCGGACCGCCAGCCGGAGTTCACCCAGCTCGACATCGAGATGTCCTTCGTCACCCAGGAGGACGTGATCGACCTGGGTGAGGGGATCGTCAAGAACCTGTGGCGTGAGCTGGCCGGGCACGAGATCACCGAGCCGATCCCGCACATCACCTACCTGGACGCGATGGCCCGCTACGGCTCGGACAAGCCCGACCTGCGCTACGGCGTGGAGCTGACCGAGCTGACCGACTACCTGCGCGGCACCGAGTTCCGGGTGTTCGCGTCCGCGATCGACAACGGCGGCTACGTGGGTGCCGTGGTGATGCCGGGCGGCGCGGCGCAGACCCGCAAGGAGCTGGACGGCTGGCAGGACTGGGCGAAGGCGCGCGGCGCCCGCGGCCTGGCCTACGTGGTGCTGGACGCGGAGACCGGCGAGGCGCGCGGCCCGGTCGCGAAGAACCTGTCCGAGGCGCACCTGTCCGGGCTGGCCGACGCGGTCGGTGCGAAGCCGGGCGACGCGATCTTCTTCGCCGCCGCGGCAGAGCGCCGGGAGGCGCAGGAGCTGCTCGGCGCCGCCCGGGTGGAGATCGCCAAGCGGGCGAACCTGATCGACGAGTCCGCCTGGGCGTTCTGCTGGGTGGTCGACGCCCCGATGTTCGAGAAGACGGACGAGGGCGGCTGGACCGCGGTGCACCACCCGTTCACCTCGCCGAACGCGGAGTGGATCGACAACTTCGAGACCGCGCCGGACCGGGCGCTGGCGTACGCGTACGACATCGTCTGCAACGGCAACGAGATCGGCGGCGGCAGCGTCCGTATCCACCGCGGCGACGTGCAGCGGCGCGTCTTCGACCTGCTCGGCATCTCGCCGGAGGAGGCGCAGGACAAGTTCGGCTTCCTGCTGGAGGCGTTCAAGTACGGCCCGCCGCCGCACGCCGGCATCGCGTTCGGCTGGGACCGGGTCTGCATGCTGCTGGCCGGCGCCGACTCGATCCGCGAGGTCATCGCGTTCCCGAAGACCCGCGGCGGCTTCGACCCGCTGACCAGCGCGCCCACGCCGATCACGGCGCAGCAGCGCAAGGAGGCCGGCGTGGACGCGAAGCCGGCCGCCGCGGTCACGGCCGGAACCGCCGGCACGGCCGTGCCGGTCGAGCTGCATTGAGCCTGCTGGTCGTCGGTGCCGGAGGGCTGCTCGGCGGCGAGGTCTGCCGCCGGGCGCTGGCGCTCGGGCACCGGGTGATCGGGACGTACCACTCGGCGCCGGGGGAGATCCCCGGCGTCGGGTGGCGCCCGCTGGACATCCGCAACCGGGTGGCGGTGCGCGAGCTGTGCGCGGCGGTCCGCCCGAGCGTCGTGATCAACGCGGCTTCCCGGTACGAGGACTGGACGGTCAACGCGGACGGCGCCGCCGCGGTCGCGCAGGGCGCGGCGGACGTCGGCGCGCGGCTGGTGCACCTGTCCAGCGACGCGGTGCACGGCGGCCGGCCCGAGCCGTACGGTGACGACGAGGCGCCGTCGCCGATCACGGCGTACGGCGCGTCCAAGGCCGCGGCCGAGACCGCGGTCCGCGCGGTGCACCCGGCCGCGGTGGTGGTCCGGACGTCGCTGATCATCGGCGACGAGCGCAGCGCGCACGTGCGGACCGCCGTCGACCTGATCACCGGCCGCCGGTCCGGCGTGCTGTTCACGGACGAGGTCCGGTGCCCGATCGGCGTCGCGGACCTCGCGGCCGCGGTGCTGGAGCTGTCCGCCGGGACCGGCGTCACCGTGCTCAACGTGGCCGGCCCGGACACGGTGACCCGGGCCGAACTGGGCGAACTGATCGCGGTCCGCTACGGCCTGGACCCGCTGCGCGTGCCGGTGAGCACGGTCGCCGCGTCCGGCCTGCATCGCCCCGGGCACGTGGTGCTGGACTCGTCGCGCGCGTCCGGGCTGCTCACCACGCGGGTGCGCGGCATCCGCGAACTCCTCGGAGTGACATAGCCCGAATTGGGCCGTTTAAGCCCGACATAGTCGGAACCATGGCTGGATGATGGTCACTCGCCGCCGCGTTCTGGCGGCCGCACTGCTCACCGGCCTGACGATGCTGACCGCGGCGCCCGCGGTCACGGCCGCGCCGGTGACGCGCCCCAACGTCCTGCTGGTCGTGCTCGACGACGCCGGGATCGGCCAGACCGAGGTCATGCGCCACACCCGGGCCTGGCTGGGCCGGACCGGCCGCGAGTTCACGCACGCGGTCGCCACCACACCGTCCTGCTGTCCCAGCCGCTCGTCCATCCTCAGCGGCCGCTACGTGCACAACACCGGCGTCACGCAACAGGACCGGATCGGCGTCTACGACCACGACCGGACGTTGCAGCGGGAGCTGAAGCGCGCCGGGTACGCCACGGCCGCGGCCGGGAAACTGTTCAACGGCTGGGAACTGGCGAAGAAGCCGCCGCACATCGACCACTGGGCGCTCCAGCACGGCGGATACGTCAAGGCGCACTTCAACGTGGGCGGCACCGACGTGTACCCGGCGTACTCGACCACGTTCACCGGGCGGCAGGTGACCGGGTACATCGACCGGTTCGAGCGCGAGAACGACCGGCGGCCGTGGTTCATCTACGCCGGGTTCGTCGCGCCGCACTCGCCGTACACGCCGGAGCCGAAGTACGCGGACGCGCCGCTGAGCTGGCGGACCAACCCCGCCGGCCGGGAGCGGGACCGCGCGGACAAGCCGGCCTACGTCCGGCGCTTCCGGTTCAGCGCCGAGGAGGGGGCGCGAACCGCGGTCGCGCAGATGCGCACGCTGCTGTCCGTGGACGACCAGCTGGAGGCGATCCGGCGCCGGCTCGCGGCCACCGGCGAGCTGGACGACACCGTGGTCGTGCTGCTCTCCGACAACGGCAAGTCGCTCGGCGAGCACGGGCTGCCCAGCAAGTTCGTGCCGTACCAGGGGTCGATCCGGGTGCCGCTGCTGCTGTGGTGGCCGGGGCGGGTGCCGGCCGGCCGCGACACCCGGCTCGCGCCGCTGATCGACGTGGTGCCGACCGTGCTGGAGCTGGCCGGTCTCGCGCCCGGCTACCGGGTGGACGGCCGCAGCCTGCTCACCGGCGCGCGCCGCGACCGAGTGCTACTGGAGTACTGGCACGACGCGGTCAACGGCAGCTACCCGACCTGGGCCTCCACCTACGCGCCCGGCCGCTACCAGTACGTCGAGTACCAGGAGGGCCCGCGTGTCGTCCGGGAGTACTACGACCTGCACCGCGACCCCTGGCAGCTGACCAACCTGCTCGGCGACCGCGGCACCGCCGGCGACCCGGACGTCGGGCCGCTCTCCGCCACGCTCGCCCGGGACCGCACCTGCGTGGGGGCCGGCGACTGTCCGTGAATGAGATTTCGCGCGGTTGGGTACAGCCAGGTCAACCTCGTAGTACACCCCCTCGGAGGATGGCATGCTGGCTCTCATCGCCGCCGGAGTCTTCGCGTTCGCGCTCCTGCTCGACCTGCTGAACACGAACTTCGGCGCCCCCGACCTGTTCAACTGGAACACCCTGGTCCTGATCGGCCTGCTCCTGCTCGCGCTCTACCTGGGGGGCGTGGGCTCCGGGCCGCGCGCCGGCTCGGGCACCGGTGCGGGCCGCCGCTACTGGGGCCGTCGCCCGGGCCGCGGCTGACGATCACAATCCAGATACGGTACGGACGAGCCCGTTCCCTCCGTTCGCCCGAGGCGCACCGCCCGGCCGTTCGGAGGGGGCGGGCTCACGTCCGTACCCCGGCTGCCGCCCCGACCACCCGCCCCGGCCGGGCTGAAGGCCGCCCTCAAATGGATCTTCATGCGGTCGGGGTCCGGCGTGCGAGGACGTGAAAGCGTGAGCGGTATCGTTCGTGGGGTGGAGGTCGAAGGGCTTTTCGCCGTCACCGAAACGGGCGGCGTCAGCGTGACGCCGGACCGGAACGGCACCGGCTCCGCCCTCGATGCGCAGGGTGCAAGCTTCGTCGCGCCCGGTGAGGACTCACCGCTGGCGGTCCGCATGCGACCGCGCGTCATCGACGAGCTCGTCGGCCAGTCCCACCTGCTCGCGCCCGGTGCGCCGCTGCGCCAGCTGGTCGGCGGCGACACCCCGATGTCCGTCATCCTGTGGGGCCCGCCCGGCAGCGGCAAGACGACCATCGCGCACCTGGTGGCCGGCGCCACCAACCGCCGCTTCGTCGCCATGTCCGCGCTCTCCGCTGGCGTCAAGGACGTGCGCGCGGTGATCGACGCGGCCCGCCGGGAGCGGCGCTACGGCGGCCCGCCCACCGTGCTGTTCATCGACGAGGTCCACCGGTTCAGCAAGACCCAGCAGGACTCGCTGCTCGCCGCGGTCGAGGACCGCACGGTCACGCTGCTGGCCGCGACCACGGAGAACCCGTACTTCTCGGTCATCTCGCCGCTGCTGTCCCGCTGCGTGCTGCTCACGCTGCACCCGCTCACCGAGGACGACGTGCGCGGCCTGATCGACCGCGCGCTCACCGACCCGCGCGGCCTCGGCGGCACGCTGACCATCGCCGAGGACGCCGTCGAGCACCTGATCCGGCTGGCCGGCGGCGACGTGCGCAAGGCGCTGACCGCGCTGGAGGCCGCGGCCTCGTCCGCGCTCGCCCAGGGCGCCACCGAGATCGACCTCGCCACCGCCGAACAGGCCGTCGACGTGGCCGCGGTCCGCTACGACCGCGCCGGCGACGCCCACTACGACGTGACCAGCGCGTTCATCAAGAGCATGCGCGGCTCCGACCCGGACGCCGCGCTGCACTGGCTGGCCCGCATGCTGGTCGCCGGCGAGGACGCCCGCTTCATCGCTCGCCGCCTGGTCATCTTCGCCTCCGAGGACGTCGGCATGGCCGACCCCACCGCGTTGCAGGTGGCGACCGCGGCCGCGCAGGCGGTGCAGCTCATCGGCCTGCCCGAGGCCGGCCTCAACCTCTCCCAGGCCGTCATCCACCTCGCCACCGCGCCCAAGAGCAACAGCGCCACCACCGCGCTCTCCGCGGCCATCGCGGACGTGCGGGCCGGCCGTGGCGGCCCGGTGCCGCGGCACCTGAGGGACGCGCACTACCCGGGGGCGAAAGGGCTGGGGCACGGGACCGGGTACCGGTATCCGCACGACGACGCACGCGGCGTGGTGCGGCAGCAGTACGCGCCGGACGACCTGGCGGCGGTGGAGTACTACACGCCGACGGACCGGGGGTTCGAGCGGGAGGTGGCGGAGCGGCTGCCGAAGCTGCGGCGGGTCGTCCGCGGGACGCCGGTTCCGCCGCGCCGGGAGTCGCGGATGGCGGGTGCGGGGCCGGCCGCTCCGGCGCCGGGTGCGGGGTCGGTGGTGCCGGGCGACTCCGGTCCGGCCGCGGTCTCCTCGGCCCCGGCTGCGGTGTTCTCGTCGCCGGCTGTGGTGCCCGAGGCGCCGGCTGTGGTGTCCCAGGTGCCGGGTGACGCCGCGCCGATGGGCGTCGCCGAATCGGCGGAGCCGCCGGCCGTGGGCGCCGTCTCGGACAGGACCGCCGGCGCGGGCGGTACCGCTTCGGCTCAGGCGACCGCTACCGAGTCCGCTACCGGGACCGACCGGCTGACCGGATCGGCCGGGGACGGCGGCACGTCGGAGGCGGTCGAGGACGACGGGCGTCCGGCGGTGCCCGAGCACGCCGAAGGCCCGGAACAGGGGCGGAGCGCCGGTGGGCGGCGGAAGGCCGGTGGCCGGCGGCGGACGCCGGAGCCGCCGGTGGAGGCGGGCGCATGAGCCGGGAGGCGGCGCGCGGGACCGGGATCGGCACGGCGGACCGGCGTGACCGGCCGTCCGGTGGTGGCGAAAACCGGCGACGTGGCGCACGCTCATCAGAGGGCCCGGGCCGTCCGGCGGGCGACGACGTGACGTCGGTCACCGCCGTGCGCGGTGGCGGGCGCGTGGCCTGCGGGCCCGTGGATCGGGCGTTGCCCGTTCGGGGCGGGACGCTCCCCGGGGCGGGCGAACGGTTTGTAGCTTGGTGGGTCATGCCCGGGGCGCACCGGCCGGGGACGGTCAGCCCGGGCGGCGCGCAGCCGATCGGTACGGGGCACGGCCGGCCGGCGAGCGTGACAGTGGCGGAGCGCGTCCCCGCCGGTCCGGGCACGACCGGGCGGGACGCGACGATCGCGGCCGGTGCGGCCGTGACCGGCAGGACTTGGGTGACTGACCGCGTGTCGGTGGAGACAGAGAGAGTGGTTGCGTGAGGGCACGGGGTTCGGACGGTGCGGACGAGGGCCAGGAGGGCGGCGGCCAGAAGCGCGGGCGCCGGTGGGGCATCGGCCGCTCCGGCACGCCCGAGAACACGGCGCCGGAGGAGGAGATCTCCGGTGAGGAGACCGGCTGGCTCGACGACCTTCGCACCGCGAAGCAGTCCAACGTCGATCTGAGCGACGGCGCGCCCGCGCTCCCCGCGGGCGCCGGCTTCCCCTCCGCGCCGGATCTGGCCCCGGACGACGACTTCGACGCTCCGGCGGGCCCCGGCGGCGCACCCGGCGCCGGCCCCGGCTTCCCGCCGGGCGGCCCGGCACCGCGCCCGAGGCCGGGCGTGGAGCCCGGTCCCATGCCTCAGGGCGGCCGCGGTCCGGACGGTGGTCCCGGCCCGGTCGTCCCCGGCGCAGCGGGCCCGGCCGGGCGGCGCCCGGACGGCGCTCCCGGTGGTCCTGGCGGCTTCGGCCCCGGCGGTCCGGTCGGTGCCAGCGCTCCGGTCGGTCCCGGTGGCCCGGGTGCGCCCGGTGGCCCGGGCGGGCGTCGTCCCGCCGGTCCCGACGGCGGTTTCGGTGGCGAGCCGACCAGCGGTGAGGTGCGCGGCGGCCGTGCCGCGGTCGGCATGGGCCCGCAGAACGGCCCCTTCGGCCCGGGTCGGCCGGCCGGCCCCCAGGGCGCGCCCTACGGCGCTCCCGACGCTCCCGACCAGGGCGGACGACGCGCGGGCGGCCCGGAGCAGGGCGTTCCGTTCGGCGGCGAGCCGACCAGCGGTGGCCGTCGCGGCGGTCCGGACGGCCCCTACGGCCCCGGCGAGCCGGGCGGCGGCCGTCGCGGCGCGGTCGAGCCGGGACGCGCGTACGCCGGGGAGCCCACGAGCGGTGAGATCCGCGCGGGTCGTCGTGCCGCGCCCGACGGTGCCTATGAGCCGACCAGCGGTGAGATCCGCGCGGGTCGTCGTGCCGCGCCCGACGGTGCCTATGAGCCGACCAGCGGTGAGATCCGCGCGGGTCGTCGTGCCGCGCCCGACGGTGCCTATGAGCCGACCAGCGGTGACATTCGCGCGGGTCGTCGTGCCGCGCCCGACGGTGCCTATGAGCCGACCAGCGGTGACATTCGCGCGGGTCGTCGTGCCGCGCCCGACGGTGCCTATGAGCCGACCAGCGGCGAGATCCGGGCCGGTCGTCGTGCCGCGCCGGAGGGTGCGGCCTACGAGCCGACCAGCGGGGAGATCCGGAGCGGGCGGCGGCGTGCGGCCGAGCCCGGTGCTCCGGAGCCGCGCGGCGGTGGGCCGTACCCGGCGCCGCGCCGCGGTGACGACCAGCCCGTTCCCGGTGACCGGCGCCCGGGACCGCCCGCGTCGCGGCACCCCGGGCCCGGCGAGAACGGGCCGCTGATCGACATGCGCTCCACCGCGGCCACGGACGAGGAGATGGGCGCCGGCAACCCGCAGTCGTGGGCGTTCACGCCATCCCGGCAGAACCCCGAGGTCGGCCGGCGCGGTGGCCCGGGCGGCTCGCGGTCCCGGTTCGCCGGCCCGTCCGAGCAGTCCGGCGAACTGCCGGCGTCCGGCAACGCCCCGGCCCTGCCGCCGGGCGCGGTGGCGCCGGTGTCCGGCGGGCGTTCCGGCCCGGTCGGCAGCCGGCCCGACCACGGCGGCGGCGCGCACAGCGCGGGCGGCCCCGGCGGTCCCGGCGCGGTGCGCGACCGGTTCGGCGACGAGCGCGGCCCGGACGGCGGGCGCGGCTTCGCCGGCCCCGGCGGCCAGCGGCGTCCCGGCCCGGACGGTCCGCCCCCGGGCGTGACCGGCATCGACGGCCTCACGGGCGGTCGCCCCGGTCCGGATGGCGGACGCGGCGGGCGGCCGGGCTTCGACGGCCCCGCCGGCTTCGACGGTCCTCGCGGCGGTCGTCCCGGCGTCGATGGCCCGCAGGGCGCCCGCCCCGGTGCGGGCGGGCCGGGCGGCCGGGCCAGCGCACCCGTACCCCCGGTGATGCCCGGACGCCCCGGCGCGACGCCGCCGGCCTCGCTGCCCCCGTCGGCACCGTCGCTGCCGCCCGGCGTGGAGCCGGTGTCCGGCGCGCCGGGCAGCCCTGCCGGTCCTCGCGCGTACGGATCGGACGCGCCCACCGGCGCGGTCTCCGGCCGCGACCGCTTCCGGGCGCCGCAGCCCGCGGACGGCCCCGATCCGTCGGGCCCCGGCCGCGTGCCCGGCCAGCCCGTCGGCCCGGGCCGCGCGGGCGCGGCCGGCATGCCCGCAGCGCCGCGGCGGCCCGGCGATGACGAGCCGGGACGGCCCGGCGACGACGGCTACGGCCGGGGTCCGGGCAGCGGCGAGTACCGCCAGGTCGGCCGTCGCGGGCGGACCGGCACCGGCGAGTTCGGCCAGGTCGGGATGCGCGGTGAGGGCTCACGTGACGGGGCGTACGGCCCCGGCGAGCCCGGCCGTCGTGGCGGCCGGACCGGCACGGGCGAGTTCGGCCAGGTCGGCATGCGCGGTGAGGGTGCGCGCGACGGCGGTTACGGCCGTGGCGGCCGGGCCGACAGCGGCGAGTTCGGCCAGGTGGGCATGCGCGGGCAGGACGACGGCGGTCGCCGTGGCCCCGGTCGCGCCTCGGTGCCCGGCCCCGGCGACTCCGGCCCGGTCGCGTTCCGCGAGCCCGGTTTCGGCCCCGACGGCCCGCACGGTCCGGGCGGCGGCCCCGGTGGCCGCGACTTCGGTCCCGGCCGTGACGGCGGCCCCGGCGGCTACGGCCCCGGTCGTGACGGCGGTCCGGGCGGGTTCGGCCCCGGCCGTGACGGCGGCCCCGGCGGCTTCGGTCCTGGTCGCGACGGCGGCCCCGGCGGCTTCGGCCCCGGCCGGGACGGCGGTCGTGGCTACGGCCCCGGCCGTGACGGCGGCCGAGATTTCGGCCCCGACGACGGCCCAGGTGGCCGCCCAGGTCCCGACGGAGGCCCTGGCGGGCGTGACGGCGGTCCCGGCGGCCCGGATTTTGGCCCGGGCCGCGAGAGCGGCCCGGCCGGCACCGGCGGTCGTGACCAGGCGTCCGCCCCGCGCGAATCAAGCCCCGACGAGCCGGCCCTCCGCGGCCTAGCCCCGGGTGCCCCCGGCGGAAGTCCCCGGGAGATCGGTGCCGCCCGCGCCGCCGTGCGCCCACCGGCCACCGACGGCGCCGCACCCGGCCCGGCCGGCCCGCTCGGGGCTCCCGGCCCCGCCGGCGCTCCCGGCCAGGCCGCGGTCCCCGGGAAGGCGGCCGTGCCCGGCCAGGCCGCCGTGCCCGGCCAGGCCATCGTCCGGCGCGGCCCGCTGCCCGAGGAGGGCAGCCTGGACGCCGCCGCCCGTGCGGTGGCGCGCGGCCCCCGCACGCTCCCCGCCGAGATGGCCGCGCTGCCCGCGCGCGCCGCCGTGGCCGCGCTGCCCGCCGGCAACGGCGACGGCGGACCGCTGGACAGCGGCGCGCTGCGCCCCGCGGCCGGCCGGGACGGCGTACCCGCTGATGACGACGACGTCGCCGAGAAGAAGGCGCGCGAGCAGCGGCAACTGCGGCTCGGCGCGCTGGTGCTGGTGACCGTGCTGCTGCTCGGCGCGCTGCCGCTCTACTTCGGCATCCGCGCCGCGACCCGGGACCCGGTGTTCAACTCGCTGGACGACCTGGGCGTGCCCGCCTGGGCGGCGCAGAACACCGAGGACCAGATCAGCGGCTCCCGCTGGTGCTTCATCGAGTGCCGGCTGCGGGAGCGGACGGCCACGTCGGAGCGCGCGCCCGAGGAGACGACGCAGGTCTACCACACGGCGCTGGCCGGGTCCGGCTGGCAGCGGTGGGAGGTCGCGGGCTGCCCGGACCAGCCGGTGGACACCGGTGACTACTCCTGCTGGCGGCGCGACGAGCTGACGCTGGACCTGTACATCCGGCCGCCGACCTGCGCGAACGACCCGCTGGCGCAGCGTCCGTCGGTGGACCCCGAGGTCGCGGTGCCGGAGAGCACGGACGCGGCCGCACCGCCGGATCCGGCCGCGGCGGACTGCCCCGGCGCGGCGGTGTCGATCAAGGTGAACAACGCGATCGACGACGGCCGTACGCAGCCGCAGCCGAGCGTGAATCCGGACCTGATCGGCGAGACGCCGGACGTGACGTTCGACCTGCCGACGGATCTGCCCACGGAGCTTCCGGCCCCGGAGGAGACGTAGCCGCGCGGCGGCGTGTCACTGAGGGTAGGGTTCGCACGTTGGCGCAGAGTGGACGGTGTCACCTGCCCGAATACCGAAGTGCCCGGATACCTGTGGAGGGGAAGACGCGTGGACGGTGGAGAGATCGCGGCACTGATCGGAGCCGGGGCGTTCGCCATGCTCGTACTGGTGCTGGCCGTGCCGATCCTGCGGCTGCGGCACACGATCGACGCGGCGACCCGGGCGATCAACGACCTGAACGACCGCACGGAGCCGATGCTGCGCAACGTGAACCTCACCATCGAGGGTGTGAACACCACGCTGGACCAGGTGCACACGTCGCTGGACGGGGTGAACGTCCAGCTGGCGAAGGTGGACACGATCACCGGGCACGTGCAGAACGTCAGCGCCAACGTGGCGAACCTGACCACCGTGGTCTCGGCCGCGGCCGCGAACCCGCTGGTGAAGGTGGCGGCGTTCGGCTACGGCGTGCGCAAGGCCGCCGCCGCCCGGCGTGGCGCCGAGGAGGAGCGCGAGGTCAAGGCGGAGCTCAAGGCGCGCCGCCGGGCCGGTCGTCGCTAACGGAAACCGGCACGGAAGGATGTGCTCATGAAGCGTCTGCTCTGGCTAGGACTCGGCATCGGCGTCGGTGTCCTCGTGGTCCGTCAGGTCACGAAGATGGCGCATGCGTACACGCCGCAGGGCATCGCGGAGTCGGCCCAGGAAACCGCTGGCGGGCTGGTCGAGTCCGTACGTAGCTTCGTGGAAGACGTCCGCATCGCGATGGCCGAGCGTGAGCAGGAGATTCACGCCGCCTTCGCCGAGGGCGTGCTGTACGAGGACCAGTTCGCCGAGGAGCGGGGCTACCCGCTGGACGGCATCGACATCGAGGAAGGCCCCCGACGATGAAGACCGCGGAGATCAAGCGACGGTACCTGGCGCACTTCGAGGCCAACGGCCACGCCGTGGTGCCGTCCGCTCCGCTGCCGGCCATTGACGACCCGAACCTGTTGTTCGTCAACGCCGGCATGGTGCAGTTCGTGCCGTACTTCCTGGGTCAGCGCAAGCAGCCGTGGCCGCGGGCCGTGTCGGTGCAGAAGTGCATCCGTACGCCGGACATCGACGAGGTCGGCAAGACCTCGCGGCACGGCACGTTCTTCCAGATGAACGGCAACTTCTCGTTCGGGGACTACTTCAAGGCGGGCGCGATCCCGCTGGCGTGGGATCTGGTCACCAAGCCGGTCTCCGAGGGCGGCTTCGGCCTGGACCCGGAGCGGATCTGGGCGACGGTCTACCTCGACGACGACGAGGCGATCGAGATCTGGAAGCAGACCGGCATGCCGGCCGAGCGGATCGTGCGCCGCGGCAAGAAGGACAACTTCTGGTCGATGGGCATCCCCGGCCCGGCCGGCCCGTGCTCCGAGCTCTACTACGACCGCGGCCCGGAGTACGGCCCGGACGGCGGCCCGGAGGCGGACGAGGACCGCTACCTCGAGTTCTGGAATCTCGTCTTCATGCAGTACGAGATCACGAACGTGCGGTCCAAGGAGGAGTTCGACATCGTCGGCGAGCTGCCGGCGAAGAACATCGACACCGGCATGGGCCTGGAGCGGATGGCCGCCCTGCTGCAGGGCGTCGACAACATGTACGAGATCGACGAGATCCGCCCGGTGCTGGACAGGGCCGCGGCGCTGACCGGCAAGACGTACGGCGCGAAGTCCGGCCACGCCGCGTCCGAGTCGCACCCGGACGACGTGCGCCTGCGCGTGATCGCGGACCACGTCCGTACCTCGCTGATGCTGATCGGCGACGGCGTCACGCCGTCGAACGAGGGCCGCGGCTACGTGCTGCGCCGCATCATGCGCCGGGCGATCCGGGCGGTGCGGCTGCTCGGCTGGCAGGACAAGGCGCTGCCGGAGCTGCTGCCGGTCGCGCGCGACTGCATGGCCCCGTCGTACCCCGAGGTGGCGGAGGAGTTCGACCGCATCTCGTCGTACGCGTACGCGGAGGAGGACGCGTTCCTCGCCACGCTGCGCGCCGGCACCACGATCCTGGACACCGCGATCGCGGACACGAAGAAGGCCGGCGGGGCGAAGCTCTCCGGCGACAAGGCGTTCCAGCTGCACGACACGTACGGCTTCCCGATCGACCTGACCCTGGAGATCGCGGCCGAGCAGGGCCTGTCCGTCGACGACGAGGGCTTCCGCCGGCTGATGACGGAGCAGCGCACCCGGGCCAAGGAGGACGCGCGGGCGCGCAAGACCGGGCACACGGACGTGTCCGCGTACCGGAGCGTGCTGGAGGACGGCGGCGCGGTCGAGTTCACCGGCTACGCCGAGACCTCGCGCGAGTCGCGCGTGCGCGCGCTGCTGGACGGCAGCGGCGGCCGGCTGCAATCCGCCGGTGAGGGCGAGACGGTCGAGCTGGTGCTGGACACCACGCCGTTCTACGCCGAGGGCGGCGGCCAGCAGCCGGACAACGGCCTCATCACGGTCGGCGGCGGCCAGGTGGAGGTCTACGACGTCCAGCAGCCGGTGCCCGGCCTGATCGTGCACAAGGCGCGCGTGGTCCGCGGCGAGGTCCGGCCCGGCGAGTCCGGCTTCGCCGAGATCGACACGAACCGGCGGCGCGCGATCTCCCGCTCGCACACCGCCACGCACCTGGTGCACCAGACCATCCGGAACTTCCTCGGCGAGGCGGCGACCCAGGCGGGCTCGCTGAACGCGCCGGGCCGGCTGCGGTTCGACTTCAACACGCCGCAGGCGGTCCCGCCGGCCGTGCTGCACGACGTGGAGCAGCAGGTGAACGAGGTGCTGCTGGCCGACCACGAGGTGCACGCGTTCATCACCTCGCAGGAGGAGGCGCGGCGGCTCGGCGCGATGGCGCTGTTCGGGGAGAAGTACGGCGACGAGGTCCGGGTCGTCGAGGTCGGCGACTACGCGCGCGAGCTGTGCGGTGGCACCCACGTGGCCCGTTCCGGCCAGCTCGGCCTGGTGAAGATCCTGTCCGAGTCGTCGATCGGCTCCGGCGTGCGCCGCGTCGAGGCGCTGGTCGGCATCGACGCGTTCGGCTTCCTGGCCAAGGAGCACCTGCTGGTGTCCCGCCTGGCGGATCTGTTCCGCATTCCGGCGGACCAGGTGGGGGAGCGCGTCGAGCAGACCGTCACGGCGCTGCGGGACGCGGAGAAGGAGCTGGAGAAGCTGCGCGCCCAGATGGTGCTCGGCGGCGCCGGCGCGATCGCGGACGCGGCCCGGGACATCAACGGCATCGCGTACGTGGGGGCGGAGGCGCCGGAGGGCGCGGCCGGTAACGACGTGCGCACGCTGGCGATGGAGATCCGCGGGAAGATCGACCAGAAGCGCGCCGCGGTGGTGGCGGTGGCCGCGAAGTCCAACGGCAAGGCGTCACTCATCGTAGCGACCAACGCGGCAGCCCGCGATCGTGGCGTCTCCGCGGCGGATCTGGTGAAGGGTGCGCTCGGCGGTCGCGGCGGCGGTAACGCCGAGCTGGCGCAGGGCGGCGGCGTGCCCGCATCGGAGACCGTTAAGCTTCTGGGCGCGATCGAGAGGGCGATTTCCGACGCGGGCTGATGGCGCCATTGCCCGATCGGCCATTACTCTTCGCATCGTGGCCCGATCGACGGCAGGAGGCGCGTGTTACAGCTTGGCAGGGTGATCGTGTGACGTTCACTCGCGGAGTTCGCCTGGGCGTGGACGTGGGAGCGGTGCGGGTCGGGGTCGCGGTGTGCGACCCCGACGGCATCCTCGCGAGCCCGGTGGCTACCGTTCCTCGTGACCAGAAAGCGGCCGATGATGCGGTTCCGGGCGATATGGCGGAAGTTTCACGCCTTGCCAGGGAGCATGACGCGGTCGCGGTCGTCGTGGGTCTCCCCGTCGCCCTCAACGGGCGGGAGGGACCAGCGGCGACCCTGGTCCGCACCTATGCCGAACGACTGGAACGGGTGATCACCCCCGTACCGGTCGTTCTGACGGACGAGCGGATGTCGACGGTGGTGGCTACCCGTAGGCTGTCCGAGCGTGGCGTTCGGGGGCGGCGTCAGCGCGCGGTGGTCGATCAAGCGGCCGCCGTCGAGATCCTGCAAGGCTGGCTGGACGCGCAGCGGAGGCGCAACTGATGCTGGACGACTTGGAAGCTGCGTTCGACGAGCAGCAGCAGCCCCAGAAGGGGCGGCCGCTGCATCGGCGCAAGAAGAAGCGCGGTGGCGGCGGCAAGTCTGCCATCGCCCTGGTCCTGGTGGTGCTGATCTTCGGCGGTCTCGCCGGAGCCGGGTACTACGGATTCGACCGGGTGCGGAACTACCTGACCACGCCCGATTACCCCGGTCCCGGTGAGGGCGAGGTGACGATCGAGGTCAAGACCGGCGACACCGCCACCGCGATCGCGAACACGCTTTACAACGCGGACGTGGTGAAGTCGGCCAAGGCCTTCATCGAGGCGGCCGACGCCAACCCGGACAGCAAGAACATCCAGGTCGGATTCTACAAGCTCAAGAAGCAGATGAAGGCGTCCGACGCGGTGCTGGCGCTGCTCGACCTGAAGAACCGGGTCTCCACCAAGGTGACCATCCCGGAGGGTTCGACCTCGTTCGAGATCTTCCAACTCCTCTCCGACGCGAGTGACATCCCGGTCGAGGAGTTCAAGGAGGCGGCGAAGGACCCGGAGGCGCTGGGGGTGCCGGACTTCTGGTTCACCCGCAGCGACGAGAAGAAGGTCACCAAGTCGATCGAGGGCTTCCTCTTCCCGGAGACCTACAACTTCGACCCCGGCCTGACCGCGGAGGAAATGCTCAAGGAGATGGTCCAGCACTTCCTGGCCGCCACCACCGCGATCGACTTCGTGAAGAAGGCCGAGGCCCGCCAGATCACGCCGTACGACGTACTGATGATCGCCTCGCTCTCCGAGGCCGAGTCCGGCGTCACGGCCGACCTGCCCAAGGTCTCCCGCGTCATCTACAACACGCTGTTCGAGCCGAGCGCGGAGATCGGTTTCAAGCCGGTCCTGCGGCTGGACGTGACCATCAACTACGGTCACCAGCTCGAGGGCCGCGACGCCAAGTCGTCGAAGAACATCACCGCGGAGGAGTTGGCCGACGGCTCCAACCCGTGGAACTCGCACCTCAACGAGGGGCTCCCGCCGACCGCGATCAACAACCCGGGCAAGGCCGCGCTCGAGGGCGCGGTGACGCCGGCGGACGGCAAGTGGTACTTCTTCGTCGCCATCGACAAGGACGGCAACTCGGCGTTCGCCGAGACCTACGCCGAGCAGCAGGTGAACGAGCAGAAGGCCCGGGAGGCCGGGGTTCTGTGACGTCCACCCACCGGGCGGCCGTGCTCGGCAAGCCGATCGCGCATTCGCTATCACCCGTGTTGCACAACGCCGGTTACGCGGCCGCGGGCCTCACCGGGTGGGCGTACACCGCGATCGAGTGCGCCGAGTCCGAGCTGCCCGGTCTGGTGGCCGGCCTCGGCCCCGAGTGGCGCGGCCTGTCCGTGACCATGCCGCTCAAGGAGGTCGCGCTCACCGTCGCCGCGGAGGTCAGCCCGGCCGCCGCGGCGCTCGGCGTCGGCAACACCCTGGTCCGGCGCCCCGACGGCTCCTGGTTCGCCGACAACACCGACGTGATCGGCATGGTCACCGTGCTCCGCCGCGCCGGCATCACCGACGGCGCCACCATCGCCCTGCTCGGCGGCGGCGGCACCGCCCGCGCCGCCCTCGGCGCCGCCGCCCGCCTCGGCCACGCCCCGGTCACCACCTTCGTCCGCCGCCCCGAGGCCGGCGCCGAACTGGCCCCCGTGGCCGACGCCCTCGGCGTACCGTTCCGGGTCGCGCCCTGGTCCGACGCCCCCCACACCCTCGGCACGTTCGACGTGATCGTCTCGACCGTCCCCAAGGGCGCCGCCGACCACCTCGCCACCGGCCCGCACTGGCCCCCCACCACCGTCTACTTCGACGTGGTCTACCACCCCTGGCCCACCCCGCTGGCCGCCTGGGCCGCCACCGCCGGCTGCCCCGTCCTCTCCGGCCTCGACCTGCTCCACGCCCAGGCCCTCGACCAGTTCACCCACTTCACCGGCCTCCCGGCCCCCGCCGCCGCCATGCGCGAGGCCCTCGACCGGGCCATAGCCACAAAGCCCTGACCTTTTCCCACTCCCGGCGTGCCCACTCCCCGCACGCTCCCGCGGGCAAACCTCGCGCCGCCTCCGCCGCCGCTCCGGCACCGCATCGGAGCCGGTCCCGCCTTCGGTCCCGCCCCGGTGGTCCCGCGACCACCCCGGCCCCGCCCGGAGGGCGGCCACCCGGGTAGCGTCACCGCGCGCCCACCCGGAACTCCTCGTCGATGGGCTGTTCGAATGGCGTCCTGGAGATCGCTGTTGAGTCGCGTCGTCCTGGAGATCGCTGTTGAGTGGCGTCGTTGTGGAGTTCGTTGTGAGCGGCGTCGTTGTCGAGGTCGCTGCGAGGCGCGGCGACGAGCAGCCCTAGCCCCTGTCGGATATTTCGGTATATCTGCCGCACTATTCGATCATCCCTGCGACTTTGTGAGCCTCAGGCACGTAATTCCGCGCGAATAACGTGCCTGAGGCTCACAAAGTCGGTGACCAGCAGAAATCACGCAAAATAAGCGCCTTTCCCAATCACCTCGCGGCCCGGCTGCGCAGGCAACGGCAGAAGTTCGCCACCGGCGGTGCGGGCCGGGCGCGACCCTCGGGTTCACCAGGCACGATCGGCACGTGCCCCCGGTGCGAGGCCGCACCGTGCTTGTTTTCTCGTGCGCCAGCACGTACCGCCGCCGCCTGGCTGTCCCCGTCGCCGTCGACCCGCCCTTGGGGTGCAGATCATCGGCAGGGCCGCCACCACCGACGAAACCGAAGCCGGCGAGACCAAAGCTGGCGGCCCTGCCGATGATCTGCTCGGCTTCGCCCGGGAGACGGTGACGGGGACAGCCAGGCACACCAGACGCAACCCATCCACCCACGAAAAAACAGCCGGGCCAACGAACCCCGCCGCGACCGGCAAGCCACGCCCGTCCCCCGGAGCCCGAGGCCCCCCGGAGGGTGCCCGAAAAGCGGCCCACCACCTACAGCCACCAATAGACCGAAATTTCGGGCGCGCAGCGCCCGACAGATCCCCGCAGCTCTCAGAAGAAGCGATCGGGACCCGCGTGGGAGGGGACGGCGAGCCGGCCGGGAGAGAATCCGTTAGATGGAGGGGTGGTCATACGGCGGTGTGGGACCGGGCCGAGGGTCGGGACCGGCGGGAGGGCCGGTCGCACGGTGGTGTGGGACCGGGCCGGGGCCGGAACCGTCAGGAGGGCCGGTCACACGGCGGCGCGGGAGCGGGCCGGGACCGGAACCGTCAGGAGGGCCGGTCACACGACGGCGCGGGACCCGGCCGGGGCCGGAACCGTCGGGAGGGCCGGTCACACGGCGGCGCGGGAGCGGGCCAGGGTCAGGACCGTCAGGAGGGCCAGTCCCGCGCACACGCAGATGACCAGGGTCATCGGCACCGCGGTGGACTCGCCGCCCAGGCCCACCAGTGGTGCCGCGGCCGAGCCGATCAGCGTTTGGACCGTGCCGAGCAGTGCCGCCGATGTTCCGGCGCGGTCGCGGTGGCGGTCGAGCGCCAGTGCGGCGCTGTTGGGGTTGACCATGCCGATGCTGGCCAGGAAGAAGAACAAGAGCACCACCACGCCCAGCATGCTGGTCAGGACGGCCGCGCCGAGCAGCGCGGCACCCACCACGGCACCGGTGGCGAGTGAGGCTACCAGCAGCCGGCGGGACGAGAACCGGTCGAGCAGGCGGCCGTTGAGCTGGCTGGCGGCGACCAGGCCGATGGCGTTGAGGCCGAAGAGGATGCCGTAGGTGGTGGTGGAGAGGCCGAAGACGGTCTGCAGCACGAACGAGGAGCCGGAGAGGTACGCGAAGAGGCCGGCCATGGCGAGGCCGCCGGCTACCGCGTACCCGATGAAGATCCGGTCTTTGGCGAGCACGCGGGTGGTGTCGGCGACGTCGGCCAGGCCGCGGGTGCTGCGGCGGGCGGGCGGCAGCGTCTCCGGCAGCACGCGGACGACGGCGATGGTGATCAGGGTGGCGAGGGCGGCGAGTACCAGGAAGATGCCGCGCCAGTCGGTGACGCGCAGGATGAGGGTGCCGAGGCTGGGTGCCAGCACGGGCGCGACGCCGAAGACGAGCGTGAGCTGGGAGAAGTATTTCGCGGCGGCGCGGCCGGAGTAGAGGTCGCCGACGACGGCGCGGGCCACGACCGTGCCCATGCCGCCGGCGAAGCCCTGGGCGAAGCGGACGGCGGCCAGCGTGCCGGTCGACGGCGCGAAGGCGCAGGCGACGGAGAGGAGGGCGTACGCCACCATGCCGACGATCACGGGGGTACGGCGGCCCAGGCGGTCGCTGAGCGGGCCGGTGACCAGTTGGCCGACGGCCATGCCGACCATCAGTGTGGTGAGTGACAGCTGCACCTCGGGCGGGGCCGCGTTCAGGTCGTCGGCGATCTGGGGGAACGCGGGCAGGTACATGTCGATCGACAGCGGGCCGATGGCGGTGAGCGTGCCGAGCAGCGCCACCAGGGCCATGGCGGCCCGTCCCCGCGGCGGCGCCGTCTCGACGGTGGTCTGTGACACTCTGGGTCTTCCTCCCCGAAGAAAAGCTCTGTGGTCAGACTAGTTGCACAAGGCGAATAAAAGACAGCGGGAGTACGCCATGACCTCGGCGGATGAGATCAGCGACACGCTCGGTCACCTGCATCAGGTTCTGCGCCGCGCGGCGACCCGGCGCGACGGCGAGCGGCTACCCGACGCCCAGGTCGAGGTGCTGCGGCTGGTGGAGCGGCAGCCGGGCATCCGCGTCCGGGACGCGGCCGAGGCGCTGCGCACGGCGCCGAACACGGTGAGCACGCTGGTCGGCGACCTCGCGAACGCGGGGTTGATCGCGCGCGAGCGCTCGCCGGAGAACCGCCGCGAGGTACGCCTCACGCTCACCGACGAGGCGCGCCGCCGGATCGACGCCTATCAGCTGCGGCGCCGCGCGCTGGTCGCGGACGCGCTCGACCGGCTCGGCGACGACGCCCGGGACCGGATCGCCGCGGCCGTCCCCGACCTGCGCCGCCTCGTCCAACTGCTGACCGACGGTCCACGACACGGACGGGCCGCGGACTCGCGGGGTGAACGGGCCGCGAATCCCCAGGAAGAGCGGGTCGCGAGCCCGCGCGAGGAACGGGCCGCGAGCCCGCAGCGTGAGACGGCGATGCCGCCGCGTGGGACGGGGACGGCGCCATGACAGACTGGGCGGCGTGTTGCGCTGGTTGACCGCAGGTGAGTCCCATGGCCCCGCTCTCGTCGCGCTGCTGGAGGGTGTTCCCGCCGGCGTGCGGGTGACGAGCGCCGACATCGGGCGGGAGCTGGCCCGTCGCCGTCTGGGTTACGGCCGCGGCGCCCGCATGTCGTTCGAGCAGGACGAGATCGAGATCATCGGTGGGCTCCGGCACGGCGTCACGCTGGGCAGCCCGGTCGCGATCCGGATCGGCAACTCCGAGTGGCCCAAGTGGCAGACCGTGATGGCCGCCGATCCGGTCGACGCGGAGGAGCTGGCCGGTCAGGCCCGCAACGCGCCGCTGACCCGTCCCCGCCCGGGTCACGCCGACCTGGCCGGCATGCAGAAGTACGGGCATACCGACGCCCGCCCGATCCTGGAGCGCGCCTCGGCGCGGGAGACCGCGGCGCGCGTCGCGGTCGGCACCGTGGCCAAGGCGATCATCGAGCAGACGCTCGGCGTCCGGATCGTCTCGCACGTGGTCGAGCTCGGCTCCGTCGCGGCCAAGCCGGGCCTGCAGCCGCGCCCGGAGGACTTCGACCGGATCGACGCGGACCCGCTGCGCTGCCTCGACCCGGAGGCCAGCGCGCGGATGGTCGCGGAGGTCGACGCCGCCAAGAAGGACGCGGACACGCTCGGCGGCATCGTGGAGGTGCTGGCGTACGACGTACCCCCGGGGCTCGGTTCTCATGTCCAGTGGGACCGCAAGCTGGACGCGCGGCTGGCCACCGCGGTGATGTCGATCCAGGCGATCAAGGGCGTGGAGATCGGCGACGCGTGGCTGCAGGCCCGGTCGCGCGGTTCGGTCGCGCACGACGAGATCGCGCCCACCGCGACCGGCGTTAAGCGGCTCACCGATCGGGCCGGGGGCCTGGAGGGTGGCATCACCACCGGCGAGCCGCTGCGCGTCCGCGCGGCCATGAAGCCGATCTCGTCGCTCAACCGCGCGCTCTCCACGGTCGACGTCGTCACCGGCGAGGTCGCCACCGCGATCAACCAGCGCTCCGACGTCTGCGCGGTCCCGGCCGCCGCGGTCGTGGCGGAGGCGATGGTGGCGCTGGTGCTGGCCGAGGCCGCCACGGAGAAGTTCGGCGGCGACTCGGCCGAGGAGATCCGCCGCAACCTGGCCGGGTACGTCGACAACCTGATCATCAGGTGAGCGGGGTGAGGCCGGCCTGCGTGCTGGTCGGGCTGATGGGCGCCGGCAAGACCACGGTCGGGACCGCGCTGGCCGGGCGCCTCGGCGTCGAGTTCCGCGACACCGACCACGACGTGGAGGCGATCGCGGGCAAGCCGGTCTCGGAGATCTTCATCGACGAGGGCGAGGACCACTTCCGCGCGCTGGAGCGGCAGGCGGTCGCGACCGCGCTGGAGTCGTTCGACGGCGTGCTCGCGCTCGGCGGCGGCGCGGTGCTGGCGGACGAGACGCGCGCGCGGCTGGCCGGCCACACCGTGGTCTTCCTGTCCGTGGAGCTGACGGACGCGGTCAAGCGCGTCGGGCTCGGCGCGGGCCGCCCGCTGCTGGCGATCAACCCGCGCGCCACGCTGCGGCATCTGATGGCGCAGCGCGCGCCGCTCTACCAGGAGGTGGCCACGCACGTGGTGATCACCGACGGCCGCGAGCCCGACGAGATCACCGACGAGATCGAGGCGCTGCTCGGGCGGTAGCGGGGGAGACCGCCCGAGCGGCGCGAAACCTCAGACGAACGGCCACCCGGACGGCTGGCCGGCCGCGATCCGGCCGGGGCGCGTCCACTGCGTGGCGGGCAGGTTCGCCGCCTGCGGCGACCGGTGAGAGCGCGCCGTGTGATCCACACCTCAGGCGCGCGGGATCTCCCCGTAGGCGACGCCGAGCCGCGCGACCCGCCCCTCCCGCAGGCGCAGTAGCCAGGCGAACGTGGGTGGGCAGTGATCAGGATCGGACGGCGGGTTGACGAAGTCGCCCGCCGCCGGCTCGCGCAGTACCGGCAGCCCGCGGAACGCGGTGATCAGCGCGTCCTGGGCCGCGTCGTCGACCTCGCCGGTACGGTAGCCGAGCAGCGAGATCGCGGTCGCGCGCAGCCCGGCCCGGTGCCGCTCGGCCGGCGCCGCGAACGAGGCGGCGTCCCCGCCCTGGGCGGCGCATGCCGGCCCGGCGTCCGGCGACTCCATCCGCGCGACCGTAGCGACCGCGCCACGAGGTGGGAGAAGGCGTGGCCGGACGCGCGGTGCGTACTAGGCTCAGCGCCGATGAGTGAGCTGACTGTGACCGGACCGACGCGCATCGACGTCGGCGGAGACGCCCCCTACCAGGTGCTGGTCGGCCGCGACCTGCTCGGCGAGCTGCCGGCGCTGCTGACCGGCGCGGAGCAGGCCGCGCTGCTCTACGCGGAGCCGCTCAAGCCGCGCGCCGAGGCGCTGGCCGGGCTGCTCGACGCCGCCGGCGTGCGGGCGCTCCCGATCGAGGTCCCGGACGCGGAGGACGGTAAGACCATCGGCGTCGCGGCCGGGTGCTGGGACGCGCTCGGCGCGAACGGCTTCACGCGTACCGACGTGGTGATCGGCCTGGGCGGCGGCGCGGTGACCGACCTGGCCGGATTCGTGGCCGCGGCCTGGCTGCGCGGCGTGCGCTGGGTGCCGGTCTCCACGTCGCTGCTCGGCATGGTGGACGCCGCGGTCGGCGGCAAGACCGGCGTCAACACCGCGGCCGGCAAGAACCTGGTGGGCGCGTTCCACCCGCCGGCCGGCGTGCTCTGCGACCTGGCGATGCTGGACACGCTGCCGCACGCCGACCTGGTCGCGGGCCTGGCCGAGGTGGTCAAGTGCGGCTTCATCGCGGACCCGGCCATCCTCGACCTGATCGAGGCGGACCCGGCCGCCGCGCAGGACCCGGCCTCGCCCGCGCTGCGCGAGCTGGTGGAGCGCGCGATCCGGGTCAAGGCGCACGTGGTCACGCACGACCTGCGCGAGTCCGGCCTGCGCGAGTTCCTCAACTACGGGCACACGCTGGCGCACGCGATCGAAAAGGTCGAGCACTACCGCTGGCGGCACGGGCACGCGGTCTCGGTCGGGCTGATCTACGCGGCCGCGCTCTCGGTCGCGGCCGGTCACCTGGCGCCGGAGATCGCGGCCCGCCACCGCCGCGTGCTGGCCTCGCTGGGCCTGCCGGTCGGCTACGAGGCGGACGCGTGGCCCGCGCTGCTCGCCGCGATGCGGGTGGACAAGAAGGCGCGCGGCAGCCGGCTGCGGTTCGTGGTGCTGGACGACCTGGGCAGCCCCACGATCCTGGCCGGCCCGGCCGACGAGCTGCTGGAGGCCGCGTACCGCGAGGTGATCGCGTGACCGTGCTGGTGCTCAACGGGCCTAACCTCGGCCGGCTCGGCACCCGTCAGCCGGAGATCTACGGGCGCACCACCCACGCCGACCTGGTCCGGTTCTGTGAGGAGGCGGGCCGCGAGGCCGGGCTGGAGGTCGAGGTCCGGCAGACGAACGCGGAGCACGAGATGCTGGCCTGGCTGTACGAGGCCGCCGACGCCGGGATTCCCGTGGTGCTCAACGCGGGCGCCTGGACGCACTACAACTACGCGCTGCGCGACGCCTGCGCCATGCTCACCGCGCCGCTGGTCGAGGTGCACATCTCCAACATCCACACGCGCGAGGAGTTCCGCCACCACTCGGTGATCTCCGCCGTCGCCACCGGCGTCATCGCCGGCCTCGGCATCGAGGGCTACCGCCTCGCGCTGCGCTACCTCGCCGCCCACCCCGCCTGACCACCCCCGCGTCCCACGACCCGCGCCTCACCACCCGCGCCTCACCACCCGCACCGCACGACCCGCACCGCACGACCCGCGCCGATCTAGGGCGAATTCGCGTGATCGGAGATCACAACGCCGGAATTCGCCCTAGATCGGCGGCTGAAGGGGTCGGCGGCGGGAGGGGGCGGCGGCGGGGGAGGGCGGGGGAGGGCGGGGCGGGGAGGGTCAGGCGGGGACGCGGGCGCGGTCGCGGTAGGCGGGCTCCTCGGCGTCGTCCTCCCAGCTCGGCAGCCACCACAGCACCACCGCGGCCGAGAGCACCAGCATCAGCACGCCGCCCAGCACC
Organism: Catenuloplanes atrovinosus; assembly: GCF_031458235.1. Classification (NCBI taxonomy): domain Bacteria; kingdom Bacillati; phylum Actinomycetota; class Actinomycetes; order Micromonosporales; family Micromonosporaceae; genus Catenuloplanes; species Catenuloplanes atrovinosus. Next base: position 1,062,319 of record NZ_JAVDYB010000001.1, read on the forward strand.
GCCATCACCACCTGGCCGACCGTGGCCGAGGCGCCGGTCGGGATCAGCAGCAGGGAGAGCGCGGCGCTGCCGATCGCCACCCAGCGCCGCACCGGGCTGTCCGCCGCGCTCGGCGCGCCGGCCGCGACCAGCACGATGCCCCACAGCAGGTACCACGGGTGCACCACCGGGCCGAGCAGGACCAGCGCGAGCAGGCCGAGGCCGATCGCGTAGACCGGGCCGAGCACGCGCGCCCGCACCCACATCAGCAGCCCGTAGCCCACCGCGGCCGCGAGTCCCACGCCGCGCCAGAACGGCACCGCGTGGTGGGCCAGCCCGGACCCGATCGCGTCCAGCAGGTGCGCGGTGATCGCGCCGGCGTCCGTGCTCAGCGACATCCAGTTGTGCACCACCGCGGGCGTGTCCAGCGCGGCGATCCAGCCGTACCCGGTACCGGCCACGGCGTGCACCACGATCGCGGTCGCGGCCGCGCTCAGCACGGTCAGCGGCGCGGTGCGCAGGAACGGCAGCAACGGCCAGGGCATGTTCCGCAGGTACGCCAGGAACGCCCAGCGCGTCGGGGCCGCCGGCTGCTTGGCCCGGCCCTGCTGGATCTTCAGCGCCCAGAGCAGCGCGCAGAACGGCAGCACCAGCGCGGCCGGCGCCTTGACCAGCGCGGCCATCGTCACCAGCGCCACGCCGATCACCGGGCCGGCCGCGCCCGCGCGCCGGGAGACCACCGCGGCCAGCCCGGCCGCCAGCAGGCCCAGCATCAGTGAGTCGTTGTGCGCGCCGGCCACCAGGTGCGTGAGGACCAGCGGGTTCAGCACGCCGAGCCAGAGCGCCTGGCCGGGGGAGACGCCGAGCCGGCGGGCGAGCACCGGCACCGTGAACGCCAGCATCGCCACGCCCAGCATGGCGACCAGGCGCATGCCGAACACGCCCGCGATCACGTGCGTGCCGGTCACGGTCGTCACCAGCGCGGCCACGGCCAGGAACAGCGGACCGTACGGCGCGGGGGTGTGCTGCCAGATGCCCGGTACCTCGGCCGCGAGCGGGCCGCCGAGCGTGGACGGGCCGTACAGGTAGACGTCCATCCCCTGGGCGAACATCTTGCCCTGCGCGAGGTAGCTGTACACGTCCCGGCTGAACATCGGCGGCGCGATCATCAGCGGCGCCGCCCAGAGCCCGAGCGTGATCTGCAACGAGCGGGCCGTCGCCTCCGTCGTACCCAGCCGCCACCAGGCCACCACGAGCAGGGTCAGGCCGGCGTACGCCAGCGCCATGCCCATGCCGACCAGGTCGGCGCGCTCGGCCGTCTGTTGGTACGGCAACGCACCGGCCGCGGTGCCGCCGGCGGCGAGCATGACCGCGCCGGCGAAGCCGAGCCATCGTGGCACGCTCCCGATCGAGGTCAGGCGCACCATGATCTGGCGGTCGGCGAATAGGACGTTCGGCAGGCTGGAGGCAGTCGGCACGCCCGCACGCTGCCAGTAGCGGGTGTCTATTCGGCGACGCGAAGGTAACGATTGATAGATCGTCGCACCATCACCGGCCCGGGAGGCGGCGCGACCGGTACGCCGGTAGACTGGGCTATTGTCCGCTAACGTTTTGCCGGTTTCACACACACGGCTTCACACCAAGGCAGGAAATGGCCACCACCAACGACCTCAAGAACGGCCTGGTCCTCAACCTCGACAAGGAGCTGTGGTCCGTCGTCGAGTTCCAGCACGTGAAGCCCGGCAAGGGCCCGGCCTTCGTGCGCACCAAGCTGAAGAGCGTGCTCTCCGGCAAGGTCGTCGACAAGACGTTCAACGCCGGCACCAAGGTGGAGACCGCCACGGTCGACAAGCGGACCATGCAGTACCTCTACCAGGACGGCGACGAGTTCGTCTTCATGGACCACCTCGACACGTTCGAGCAGCACCACGTGCCGGGCGCGGTCGTCGGGTCCGCCGCCGACTTCCTGCTTCCCGAGGCCGAGGTCACGGTGGCGTTCCACGAGGGCGCCCCGCTCTACGTCGAGCTGCCGACCTCCGTCATCGTCGAGATCACCTACACCGAGCCGGGCCTGCAGGGCGACCGCTCGACCGGCGGGAACAAGCCCGCCACCGTGGAGACCGGCGCGACCGTCCAGGTGCCGCTGTTCATCACCACCGGTGAGAAGATCAAGGTCGACACCCGCGACGGCCGCTACCTCGGCCGCGCATAATGGCGGAGGGTCCGAAACAGTCGATGCCCGCGCGCCGCAAGGCGCGCAAGCGGGCGCTCGACGTCCTCTACGAGGCCGACCTCCGTAACCTGCCGCCGGTCGAGGTGCTGGCGAGCTACCTGGAGCGCATCGAGCAGCCGCGCCCCGACCACATCGGCTACACGATCCGCATCGTCGAGGGCGTCGCCGAGCACCTCGACCGGATCGACGAGCTGCTGGCCAGCTACGCCGAGGGCTGGACCCTCGACCGCATGCCGGTCGTCGACCGGAACCTGGCCCGCATCGCGGTCTACGAGCTGCTCCAGGCCGACGACGTGGACGACGCGGTCGCCATCACCGAGGCGGTCGAGCTCGCCCGCCAGATGTCGACCGACGATTCGCCCCGGTTCCTGAACGGCCTCCTCGGCCGCATCGCCGAGTACGCCACCCGCTGACCCGCGGACCAGCCCGCTCGAGGGCCCGCCAGGCCACCCGGCCCGGCGGGCTCTCGTCGTTTCCCGCTGGGGCGCCGACGTCGTTGAGGAGCGGCGCGCACTCCGCGGTGAACCGGGCCGGAAGACGCGAAAAACCGCGCAGCGGAGGCTGCGCGGTGGGCCTGGGCGCTCTGCGTAGCGATGCGCGGCGCGGTGGGCCGGAGCGTGAGGGGGATGGAGTATGCGGTCGGCGGAGGGGAGCCGGCCGGTTTGACGTTGCGGTCGGGCGGTCCGTGCTGGGTCGGGGCACGGGCCGCCCGGAGCTGGGCCGGGAGGGGCCTGAAGCGCCCTAGGAGGCGAAGAAGGCGCGCGGGTCGGCGACCAGCACACCGGCCTCGGTGAGGCGCTCGATCAGGCCGGAGGGGGAGATGTCGTAGACGATGGCGAGCGCGCGCAGGTCGTCGGCCCTTATGGAGAGGACGCGGCCGTTGTAGTCGCCGCGCTGCTGCTGGATGGCGCGGGCGTAGCGGGCGACGTACGCGAGGTCCTCGCCGGCCTCGTCGTACAGCTTCTCGAGGTCGAGGACGATCTTGTTGGTCGGCTCGTGCCGGATGCCGCTGCCGTCGGGCAGCAGCTCGGAGACCGGCACCCGGTAGAAGTCGGCCAGCTCGGCCAGGCGCGAGACGGTGACCGCGCGGTCGCCGCGCTCGTAGGAGCCGACGACGACGGCCTTCCAGCGCCCGTTCGACTTCTCCTCCACACCCTGCAGGGAGAGCCCCTGCTGCTGGCGGATAGAGCGCAGGCGGGCGCCCAAAGACTTGGCGTACTCAGAGGGCATCAGGACACTCCAGTGCTGGCGTGGGCTTCGACCCACCGCGCGATCGCTACGCTGCGTGACGGTACGTCGCTAAAGACACGCGGTCAAGTGGCGATTACGGTCCAGTTGGCGAGATCATAGGACTTGACCGGTTTTTCGCTTTCCTGAGTCGGGGGTCAGTCAGATCACCACCAGGTCGACCGGAGTGACGTGTGGGAACGCTGGTAACGTAGCGTGCTGACCGGCGCAGACATCCTTTAACGACCCGTCCAGTGAGGCGGGGAAGGAGGTCCCACGTGGCGTTGCCAGACGCTGCCCATGACCAGGTGAGAACGGGCAAAAGCATCCTCACCGACACCGAGGTCCACCGGGTGGTGGACCGGATAGCGCATCAGATCCTGGAGAAGACCGAGGGTGCGCGCGACACCGTCCTCTTCGGGATTCCCACCAGGGGCGTACCGCTGGCGCGGCGGCTCGCCGCCCGGATTCACGCTTTCGAGGGTATCGAGATGCCGGTCGGCATCCTCGACGTCACGCTCTACCGCGACGACCTCCGGCTGAAGGCGGCCCGCGCGCTCGGCCCCACGGACGTGCCCCCGGGCGGCGTCGACGGCCTGCGCGTGATCCTCGTCGACGACGTGCTCTTCTCCGGCCGTACGGTCCGGGCCGCGCTGGACGCGCTCGGCGACCTGGGCCGGCCGGCCTCGGTGCAGCTCGCGGTTCTGGTCGACCGTGGCCACCGAGAGCTGCCGATCCGCGCCGACTACGTCGGCAAGAACATCCCGACCGCGCTGAGCGAGAGCGTGAGGGTCTCGCTCGCCGAGATCGACGGCGCGGACGAGGTCAAGCTGTACGGGGGCGACGCATGATCCGGCACCTGCGCGAGGCCGCGGACCTGGACGCGGAGAACGCCACGCTGATCCTGGACACCGCGCGCGAGCTGGCCCGGCTGACCGGCGGCCGCGAGGTGAAGAAGCTGCCGACGCTGCGCGGGCGCACCGTGGTGAACCTGTTCTACGAGGACTCCACGCGTACCCGCATCAGCTTCGAAGCGGCCGCGAAGCGGCTCTCCGCCGACGTCATCAACTTCTCCGCCAAGGGCTCCAGCGTCTCCAAGGGCGAGAGCCTGAAGGACACCGCGCTCACGCTCCAGGCGATGGGCGCGGACGCCGTGGTGATCCGGCACGGCGCGTCCGGCGCGCCGCACCGGCTGGCGAACTGGGTGGACGGCTCCGTGGTCAACGCCGGCGACGGCACGCACGAGCACCCCACGCAGGCGCTGCTGGACGCGTTCACCATGCGCGAGCGCCTCGGCCGGCTCGCCGGGCTGAACGTGACCATCGTCGGTGACGTGCTGCACAGCCGCGTCGCCCGGTCGAACGTGGTGCTGCTCGGCACGCTCGGCGCGAAGGTGACGCTGGTCGGGCCGCCCACGCTGATCCCGGTGGACATCACCAACGCGGAGGTCAGCTACGACCTGGACGCGGTGCTGCCGGCCAGCGACGTGGTGATGATGCTGCGCGTGCAGCACGAACGGATGTCCGCCTCCTACTTCCCGTCCGCCCGGGAGTACAGCCGCCGCTACGGCATGGACGGCGCCCGCATGCGCCGGCTGCCGGAGCACGCGATCGTCATGCACCCCGGTCCGATGAACCGGGGCATGGAGATCTCGCCGGAGGTGGCGGACTCGCCGCGGTCCACGATCGTCGAACAGGTCGCCAACGGCGTGAGCGTCCGGATGGCCGTCCTCTACCTGCTGCTCGGAGGAAAGTAAGTGGCGTACCTGATCAAGAACGTCAGCGTCCTCGGCGGCGCTGCCCGTGATCTCCTGATCGAGGACGGGGTGATCAAGGAACCGGCCGGCGAGAACCCGCGGAACATCATCGACGGTACGGGCCTGGTCGCGCTCCCCGGCCTGGTCGACCTGCACACCCACCTGCGCGAGCCCGGCCGCGAGGACGCGGAGACCGTGGAGACCGGTTCCCGGGCCGCGGCGCTCGGCGGCTACACCGCGGTCTGCGCGATGGCGAACACGTCGCCGGTCGCGGACACGGCCGGTGTGGTCGAGCAGGTCTGGCGGCTCGGCCGCGAGGCGGGCCTGGTCGACGTGCAGCCGATCGGCGCGGTCACCATCGGGCTGGCCGGCGAGCGGCTGGCCGAGCTGGGCGCGATGGCCGACTCCGCCGCCACCGTGCGGATCTTCTCCGACGACGGCCACTGCGTCGCCGACCCGCGCCTGATGCGCCGCGCGCTGGAGTACGTGAAGGCGTTCGACGGCGTCATCGCGCAGCACGCGGAGGAGCCGCGGCTGACCGAGGGCGCGCAGATGCACGAGGGCGAGGTCGCCACCCGCCTCGGCCTGACCGGCTGGCCCGCGGTCGCGGAGGAGGCGATCATCGCGCGTGACGTGCTGCTGGCCGAGCACGTCGGCTCCCGCCTGCACGTCTGCCACCTCTCCACGGCCGGCAGCGTCGAGGTGGTCCGGCAGGCGAAGGCGCGCGGCGTCCGGGTGACGGCCGAGGTCACGCCGCATCACCTGGTGCTCACGCACGACCGCGCGGAGAGCTACGACCCGGTGTTCAAGGTCAACCCGCCGTTGCGTACCGCCGATGACGTGAAGGCTCTTCGGACGGCGCTGGCGGAGGGCATCATCGACGTCGTGGCCACCGATCACGCGCCGCACGCGGTGGAGGACAAGGAATGCGAGTGGGCGTACGCACGCCCCGGCATGGTCGGCCTGGAGACGGCGCTCTCCGTGGTGCTCTCCACTGGCGCGCTGACCACGAGCGACGGCACCATCGACTGGGACCTGATCGCGGAGCGCATGTCGCGCACGCCGGCCCGGATCGCCGGGCTGGCCGAGCACGGGCACGATCCGCTGCCCGGCGCACCGGCCACGTTCACGCTGGTGGACCCGGCGGCGACCCGGACCGTGGACGCCACGGAGACGGCCAGCCGCAGCACGAACAACCCCTACGCGGGCATGAGCCTGCCCGGACGGATCGTCGCCACGTTCCTGCGCGGCGAGCCGACGGTACTGGACGGAAAGGCACAGAAGTGAGTTCCGCTGCGAAAAGGCAGTCCGCGATTCTGGTGTTGGAAGACGGCCGGTCGTTCCGTGGGGAGTCCTACGGCGCGGCGGGGGAGACGTTCGGCGAGGCCGTCTTCACCACCGGCATGACCGGTTACCAGGAGACGCTGACCGATCCGTCGTTCCACCGGCAGGTCGTGGTGCAGACCGCGCCGCACATCGGCAACACCGGGGTCAACGGCGAGGACGACGAGTCGTCGAAGATCTGGGTCGCCGGGTACGTGGTGCGCGACCCGGCCCGGATCGGCTCCAACTGGCGCGCGACCGGCGGGCTGGGCGAGCGCCTGGCCGCCGAGGGTGTGGTCGGCATCTCCGGCATCGACACCCGCGCGCTCACCCGCCACCTGCGCGAGCGCGGCGCGATGCGGGTCGGCATCTCCACCGTCGACCTGGACCCGGCGTCGGTGCAGGCCCGGGTGCGGGCCCAGCCGGAGATGCTCGGCGCGGACCTCTCCGCCGAGGTGACCACCGCGAAGCCGTACACGGTCCAGGCCGAGGGCGAGCACCGCTACACGGTCGCCGCGGTCGACCTGGGCATCAAGGCGAACGTGGCCCGCCGGCTCGCGGCCCGCGGCGTGACCACGCACATCATGCCGGCCACCTCGTCGCTCGCGGAACTGCTGGCGGTCTCGCCGGACGCGGTGTTCTTCTCGCCCGGCCCGGGCGACCCGGCCACCGCCGACCACCCGGTCGCGCTGGCCCGCGAGGTGATGAACCGCAAGGTGCCGCTGTTCGGCATCTGCTTCGGCAGCCAGATCCTGGGCCGCGCGCTCGGCTTCGACACCTACAAGCTGGGGTACGGCCACCGCGGCATCAACCAGCCGGTGCTGGACCGGACCACCGGCAAGGTCGAGGTCACGTCGCACAACCACGGGTTCGCCGTGCAGGCGCCGCTGAACACCGTGATCGACACCGACTTCGGCGGCGTCGAAGTGAGTCATGTCTGCCTCAACGACAACGTGGTCGAGGGGCTGCGGGCGCTCGAGGTGCCCGCGTTCACCGTGCAGTACCACCCCGAGGCGGCGGCCGGCACGCACGATGCCGACTACCTGTTCGACCGCTTCGTCGAGCTCGTCGAGGGGCGCAAGACCAATGCCTAAGCGGACCGATCTCAAGCACGTCCTCGTCATCGGCTCCGGCCCGATCGTCATCGGTCAGGCCTGTGAGTTCGACTACTCCGGCACCCAGGCCTGCCGGGTGCTGCGCAGCGAGGGCATCCGGGTGAGCCTGGTCAACTCGAACCCGGCGACGATCATGACGGACCCGGAGTTCGCGGACGCCACCTACGTGGAGCCGATCACGCCGGAGTTCGTCGAGTTGGTCATCGCGAAGGAGCGCCCGGACGCGATCCTGCCCACGCTGGGTGGGCAGACCGCGCTGAACACCGCGGTCGCGCTGCATGAGAACGGCGTGCTGGACAAGTACGGCGTGGAGCTGATCGGGGCGAACATCGACGCGATCCAGCGCGGTGAGGACCGGCAGCTGTTCAAGGAGATCGTCGCGAAGGCGGGTGCGGAGACGCCGCGTTCGCGGGTCTGCAAGAGCATGGACGAGGTCCGCGAGACCGTGGCCGAGTTGGGGCTGCCGGTGGTGGTGCGGCCGTCGTTCACGATGGGTGGCCTCGGCTCCGGCATGCCGCACACCCACGAGGACCTGGAGCGGATCGCCGGTGCCGGTCTGGCCGCCTCCCCGGTGCACGAGGTGCTGATCGAGGAGAGCGTGCTCGGCTGGAAGGAGTACGAGCTCGAGCTGATGCGCGACCGCAACGACAACGTCGTGGTGGTCTGCTCGATCGAGAACCTGGACCCGATGGGCGTGCACACCGGCGACTCGGTCACGGTCGCGCCGGCCATGACGCTCACCGACCGGGAGTACCAGAAGCTGCGCGACGTCGGCATCGCGGTGCTGCGCGAGGTGGGTGTGGACACCGGTGGCTGCAACATCCAGTTCGCGATCAACCCGCGCGACGGGCGTCTGGTCGTGATCGAGATGAACCCGCGCGTCTCCCGGTCGAGCGCGCTGGCGTCGAAGGCGACCGGGTTCCCGATCGCGAAGATCGCGGCGAAGCTGGCGATCGGGTACACGCTGGATGAGATCCCGAACGACATCACCCGGGAGACGCCGGCGGCGTTCGAGCCCGCGCTCGACTATGTGGTGGTGAAGATCCCGCGGTTCGCGTTCGAGAAGTTCCCCGGCGCGGACGCGGAGCTGACCACCACGATGAAGTCGGTGGGTGAGGCGATGAGCCTGGGCCGCAACTTCACCGAGGCGCTGAACAAGGCGATGCGGTCGATGGAGACGAAGGCCGGCGGCTTCTGGACCACGCCGGACCCGACCTCCTCGGTGGAGGAGACCCTGGCCGCGCTGAAGGTTCCGCACGACGGCCGGCTGTACACGGTGGAGCGGGCGCTGCGGCTGGGCGCGAGCATCGAGCAGGTGCACGAGGCCAGCGGTGGCATCGACCCCTGGTTCCTGGACCAGATCGTGTCGCTGCTGGAGTTGCGGGCCGAGATCGAGGCCGCGCCGGTGCTCGACCTCGAACTGCTCAAGGCCGCCAAGCGGGCCGGGCTGTCCGACCGGCAGATCGCCGCGATCCGGCCCGAACTGGCCGGCGAGGACGGCGTGCGCACGCTGCGCCACCGGCTCGGGCTGCGCCCGGTCTACAAGACCGTGGACACCTGCGCGGCCGAGTTCGCCGCGAAGACGCCGTACCACTACTCCTCCTACGACGAGGAGACCGAGGTCGAACCGTCCGACCGGCCCAAGGTCCTGATCCTCGGCTCCGGCCCGAACCGGATCGGCCAGGGCATCGAGTTCGACTACTCGTGCGTGCACGCGGTCATGGCGCTGCGCGGCGCGGGCTTCGAGACCGTCATGGTCAACTGCAACCCGGAGACCGTCTCCACCGACTACGACACCGCCGACCGGCTCTACTTCGAGCCGCTCACGTTCGAGGACGTGCTGGAGGTGTTCCACTCCGAGGACAGCTCCGGCAAGGCCGCGGGCGGGCCCGGCGTGATCGGCGTGGTCGTGCAGTTGGGCGGGCAGACGCCGCTCGGGCTGGCGCAGCGGCTGAAGGACGCGGGCGTGCCGATCGTCGGCACCAGCCCCGAGTCGATCCACCTGGCCGAGCACCGTGGCGCGTTCGGCGCGGTCCTCGCGAAGGCCGGGCTGCGCGCGCCGGACCACGGCACCGCGGTCAGCTTCGACGACGCCAAGGCGATCGCGGACGAGATCGGCTACCCGGTCCTGGTCCGCCCGTCCTATGTGCTCGGCGGCCGGGGCATGGAGATCGTCTACGACGAGCCGACGCTGTCCGACTACATCGGACGCTCGACCGAGATCTCCGAGGACCACCCGGTGCTGGTCGACCGGTTCCTCGACGACGCGATCGAGATCGACGTGGACGCCCTCTGCGACGCGAACGGCGAGGTCTACCTCGGCGGCGTGATGGAACACATCGAGGAGGCCGGCATCCACTCCGGCGACTCCTCCTGCGTGCTGCCACCCATCACGCTCGCCGGGCCGCACCTGGAGCAGGTGCGGCGGTACACGGTGGAGATCGCCCGCGGCGTCGGCGTGCGCGGCCTGCTCAACGTCCAGTACGCGCTCAAGGACGACGTGCTGTACGTGCTGGAGGCGAACCCGCGCGCGTCGCGTACCGTGCCGTTCGTCTCCAAGGCCACCGCGGTCCCGCTGGCCAAGGCCGCCGCGCGGATCATGCTGGGCGCCACCATCGCGGACCTGCGCGAGGAGGGCCTGCTGCCGGCCGAGGGCGACGGCGGGCACCTGCCGGACACCGCGCCGATAGCGGTCAAGGAGGCGGTGCTGCCGTTCAAGCGGTTCCGCACGCCGGCCGGCAAGGGCGTGGACAGCCTGCTCGGGCCGGAGATGAAGTCCACCGGCGAGGTGATGGGCATCGACACCGGCTTCGGGCAGGCGTTCGCGAAGTCGCAGGCCGGCGCGTACGGTTCGCTGCCCACGTCCGGCAAGGTGTTCGTCTCCGTGGCCAACCGCGACAAGCGCGGCATGATCTTCCCGATCAAGCGGCTGGCCGACCTCGGCTTCGAGATCATCACGACCGCCGGGACCGGCGAGGTGCTGCGGCGGTACGGGATTCCGTGCGAGATCGTGCCGAAGCACTACGAGTCGCCCGGCACCAACGCGGTCGAGCTGATCGCGCGCGGCGAGATCGCACTGGTGATCAACACGCCGCAGGGCTCGGGCGCGCACGCGCGCACGGACGGCTACGAGATCCGCAGCGCGGCCGTGACCGCGGACATCCCGTGCATCACCACGGTGCCGGGCGCGTCCGCCGCGGTGATGGGCATCGAAGCCACGATCAACGGCCAGATGCGGGTCCGCCCGCTCCAGGACCTGCACGCCGCGATCAAGGCCGAGGCGAAGTAGTGCTCTGGGAGCAGTTCGCGCGCCCCGCCCTCTTCCGGATCGGGGGCGGGGACGCGGAGACCGCACACGAGTGGACGCTGCACCGGCTGGCGCGGCTCTCCGCCGTACCCCCGGCGCTCCTGGCCCTGTCGCGCCGATACGGGACGGACAATCCCGTCGAGGTGTTCGGCGTCCGGTTCCCGAACCCGGTCGGGCTCGCGGCCGGCATGGACAAGAACGGGATCGCGTTGCCCGCGTGGCCCGCGCTCGGCTTCGGCTTCGTCGAGGCCGGCACGGTGACCGCGCTGGCGCAGCCCGGCAACGACCGGCCGCGGGTGTTCCGGCTGCGCGAGTCCGCCGCGATCATCAACCGGATGGGTTTCAACAACGAGGGCGCGGCGGCCCTGGCCGAACGGCTCGCCGCGCTCCCGGCGAAGCTGCCGGTCCCGATCGGGATCAGCCTGGGCAAGTCCAAGATCACTCCGCTTTCCGGCGCGGTCGAGGACTACCTGACCTCGCTGCGGCTGCTGCACCCGTACGCGGACTACATCGCGGTCAACGTCTCCTCGCCGAACACGCCGGGCCTGCGGCAACTCCAGGGGCGCGAGCACCTGGACGAGCTGCTCGGCGCGCTGGTCAAGGAGGCGAACGGGCTGCCCGTACTGGTGAAGATCGCTCCTGATCTGACCGACGCCGCGATCGGCGAGGCGCTGCGCGTGTGCGCGGACACCGGCGTGGCCGGGCTGATCGCGACGAACACCACGCTCGCCCGGAACGGGCTCGCGCCGGTTGATCAACCGACGGCCGCGGAGGCCGGCGGGCTCTCCGGCCGCCCGGTCACCCGGCGGGCGCGCGAGGTGGTGTCGTTCGTGCACCGGGAGACCGGCGGCTCACTGCCGATCATCGGCGTCGGCGGGATCATGACGCCGGACGACGCGGCCCGGATGTTCGACGCCGGCGCCAGCCTGATCCAGCTCTACACCGGATTCATCTACGGCGGGCCCGCGCTCGTGCGGGCCGCGGCCTCGGTCCGGCGATGACCGCGCCGGACGAGCTGCTGCGGCTGGACCGGGCGCACGTCTGGCACCCCTACGGCCCGATGCCCGGCCGCTCCGCGCCCTTCGTGGTCTCGGAGGCGGCCGGCGCGGTGCTCACGCTCGCGGACGGGCGCGAGCTGATCGACGGCATGTCGAGCTGGTGGTCGGCGATCCACGGCTACCGGCACCCCGTGCTGGACGCGGCGGTCCGCGACCAGCTCGGCCGGATGAGCCACGTGATGTTCGGCGGGCTCACCCACGAGCCGGCCGTCACGCTGGCCCGCACGCTGGTCGAGCTGACGCCGGACGGGCTGGAGCACGTCTTCCTCTGCGACTCCGGCTCGGTCAGCGTCGAGGTCGCGGTGAAGATGGCGTTGCAGTACCAGCGCGGCGCCGGACGGCCGGAGCGGCGGCGCCTGGCCACCTGGCGCGGCGGCTACCACGGCGACACCTGGCACCCGATGAGCGTGACCGACCCGGACGGCGGCATGCACGCACTCTGGGCCGGCGTGCTGCCGCGGCAGCTGTTCGCGCCGCCACCACCGGGTGGATTCGACTCCCCGATCGATGGGTCCTATGCGGACTCACTCGTTCGCATGGTGGAGGAGCACGCGGACGAGCTCGCCGCCGTGATCGTGGAGCCGGTGGTGCAGGGCGCCGGCGGCATGCGCTTCCACCACCCGGGTTACCTCCGGATTCTGCGTGAGGTCACGGCCCGGCACGGGATTCTGCTGATCTTCGACGAGATCGCCACCGGGTTCGGGCGTACCGGCGAGATGTTCGCGGCCGGGCACGCGGGCGTCACGCCGGACGTGATGTGCGTGGGCAAGGCGCTGACCGGCGGGTACCTGACGCTGGCGGCGGCGCTGTGCACGACCGAGGTGGCCAGGGCGATCTCCGACGGGGAGGGCGGCGGCCTCGCGCACGGGCCCACGTTCATGGGGAACCCGCTGGCCTGCGCGGTCGCGAACGCCTCCATCGGTCTGCTGCGAGGTCAGGACTGGCGCGGCCTCGTCCACGTCATGGAGAAGCGGCTCCGGGCCGCCCTGGAGCCGCTCAGCGGGTTCGCCGGCGTGCGCGACGTGCGCGTGCTCGGCGGCATCGGCGTGGTGCAGCTCGACCACCCGGTGGACCTGCCCGCGGCCACCGGTGCGGCCGCGGCGGAGGGCGTCTGGCTGCGCCCGTTCCGCGACCTGATCTACACGATGCCGCCGTACGTCACGTCCGGCGAGCAGATCGTCCAGATCGGACGGGGCATCGCGGCGGCCGTCCGGGCCGGTTGAGCCGGCCGACTCGGGCGAGGAGCGGAAAATCAAGACCCCTGATCAGGGGTACGCCGACGAAGTCGCCTGTCGGCTTTCGGACTAAAACGCGATTTAGCGGTAGGAACGGGACGTGGCCGCGCTGGCGGCGCGAGGGAAGGGGTGTGCCCGTGGAGAGCTTCGGGGCCCGGCTGAACCGGATGGTGGCCGCGCGCGGCCCGCTGTGCGTGGGAATCGACCCGCACGCGACTCTGCTGGAGCGATGGGGCCTGAGCAACGACGTGGAGGGCCTGACGCGGTTCAGCGAGACCGTGGTGGAGGCGCTCGCGGACCGGGTCGCGGTGTTCAAACCGCAATCGGCCTTTTACGAACAATTCGGATCAAAGGGACTGGCGGTCCTTGAGTCAATTATCCGACAGTTGAGAGAGGCCGGAGCGCTTGTCCTGCTGGACGTGAAGCGGGGTGACATCGGCTCGACGGTCGCGGCGTATGCCAACGCATACCTGGACGCATCGAGTCCGCTCTATGTCGACGCGATCACCGCCAGCCCGTTCCTGGGCGTCGGTTCGCTGGCTCCGATGTTCGACCTGGCGGCGAAGAATGGCGGCGGCGTTTTCGTTCTGGCGCTCACGTCGAATCCGGAGGGCGGTTCCGTTCAGCGCGCGGTGGCCGCCGACGGCCGCACCGTCGCGCAAACCGTCATCGACGAGATTTCCCAGCTCAACGCGGGTGCGACGCCGATCGGAAGCATGGGTCTCGTGGTGGGCGCCACGGTGGGTGACACCGGACATGATCTTTCTCGGGTGAACGGTCCGCTGCTCGCGCCGGGTCTCGGGGCCCAGGGTGGTACCGCTCGGGACCTACGCACCGTGTTCGGCTCCGCGGTCGGCTCGGTGCTTCCGTCGTACTCGCGTGAAGTTCTCGGAAAGGGTCCGGAAATCGCCGGGTTGAGGGCCGCCGCCGAGCGCGTACGGGACGACGTCCGGGCGGCATTGTCCGCCGCGAGCTGAGTAATTGCCTAGTCACGCTTAGTCGATCATGGTGTGGCCACGTTGCCGAAAGCGGCGCTGACCGCTAGTTTTCCCCGCGCTGGGAACCACATGCCCCTTTGGTTCCTGGTCACACCACGTTTCACAGAGCGCCGGTAGTGGATGCCGACGCGTAAGGGACCTGAGGAGAACTGGTGCCGCTCCCGTCACTGAGCCCCGAACAGCGTGCAGCCGCGCTGGAGAAGGCTGCTGAGATCCGTAAGGCTCGTGCTCAGCTCAAGGAGGAGCTCAAGCAGGGCAAGACGACCCTCGCCTCCGTGCTCGACCGCGCGGAGGGCGACGACGTCGTCGGCAAGCTGAAGGTTTCGGCCGTCCTCCAGGCGCTGCCGGGCATCGGCAAGATCCGGGCCACCCAGATCATGGAGAAGCTCAAGATCGCCGAGAGCCGTCGCCTTCGTGGCCTCGGCGAGCAGCAGCGCAAGGCTCTGCTCGCGGAGTTCGCGTCCAACTGAACGCGGAAATCGCCTCGTGCGGGTCTGCCGGGCGCCGGGAATCCGGGGTTCGCTGCAGGCCCGCACGGGGCACCGTGTAGGAATTAGCGTGTGAGCATGAGTGACGACGCCCGCCCGCCTGCCCGGCTCACCGTCCTCTCCGGCCCGTCAGGGGTCGGCAAGGACAGCGTGATCGAGCTGATCCGGGCCCGCTCGCCGTGGATCTGGCTGTCGGTGTCGGCGACCACCCGGCGCATGCGCGACTACGAGGTCGAGGGTGAGCACTACTTCTTCGTCGACCGCGCGGAGTTCGAGCGCCTGCGCGCCGGCGATCAGCTGCTGGAGTGGGCCGAGTTCGCCGGCAACCTCTACGGCACGCCCCGCGGCCCGGTCGAGGCCCGGCTGCGCGAGGGCGCGCCCGTCCTGCTGAAGATCGACCTCCAGGGCGCGCGGCAGGTCAAGGCCGCGATGCCCGACGCCCAGCTGGTCTTCCTGGCCCCGCCCTCGGTCGAGGAGCTGCGCCGCCGCCTGATCGGGCGCGGCACGGACGACGAGGAGACCATCCGCCGCCGGCTGGCCCACGCGGACGAGGAACTGGCCGCGCAGTCGCTCTTCGACGTGACCATCGTCAACGACTACGTCGAGCGTGCCGCGGACGAGCTGGTAGGGTTGCTCAGTTCGCCGGTCTTGACACCGGCGCAGCCGGCACCTCAGGCTTGATCGTTCTGCTGTTCGTTAGGGGTTTGAGAGAACCGTGGGAATCATCGCTGACCCGCAAGGCATCACCAGCCCGCCCATCGACGAGCTGCTGGAGAAGACCACCTCCAAGTACGCGCTCGTCATCTTCGCCGCGAAGCGCGCCCGCCAGGTGAACGCGTACTACAGCCAGCTCGGCGAGGGCCTGCTGGAGTACGTCGGTCCGCTGGTCGAGACCACGCCGCAGGAGAAGCCGCTCTCCATCGCCATGCGCGAGATCAACACCGGCCTGCTCACGGCCGAGCCGACCGACCAGCCGTAAGACCGATGAGTGGTCCGCAGGTCGTCCTCGGCGTCGGGGGCGGAATCGCCGCGTACAAGTCATGCGAGCTCCTGCGGCTCTTGACCGAGTCCGGTCACCGGGTCCGGGTGGTGCCCACCGCCGCCGCGCTGCGGTTCGTGGGCGCCCCGACCTGGGCCGCGCTCTCCGGGCAGCCGGTCGCCGACGAGGTCTGGGACGGCGTCCACGAGGTCCCGCACGTGCGCATCGGAAAGTCCGCCGATCTGGTGGTGGTCGCACCCGCCACGGCGGACCTGCTGGCCAAGGCCGCGCACGGCATCGCCGACGACCTGCTGACCAACACGCTGCTCACCGCGCGCTGCCCGGTGATCTTCGCGCCGGCCATGCACACCGAGATGTGGGAGCACCCCGCCACGGTGGCGAACGTGGCGCTGCTCCGCGAGCGGGGAAGTCTCGTCATCGAGCCCGCGTCCGGGCGCCTCACCGGCGCGGACACCGGCAAGGGCCGCCTGCCCGACCCCTCCGCGATCTTCGCGTTCGCCCGCCGGGTGCTGGCGCGCGGCCCCGCTGCCGCCCCGGCCAACCCACCCCCGACCGGGCTGAAGGCAGAGCTTGCCGATCTTCAGGGCCGGCACGTCGTGGTCACCGCGGGTGGCACGCGCGAGCCGCTCGATCCGGTGCGGTTCCTGGGGAACCGGTCGTCCGGCAAGCAGGGGTACGCGTTCGCGACCGCCGCGGCGGCCCGGGGCGCCCGGGTGACGCTCGTCTCGGCGAACGTCGCGTTGCCCGACCCGGCCGGCGCCGACGTCGTCCGGGTGGGCACCACCGAGGAATTGCGCAAGGCGGTCGTGGCGGCCGCGGACGGCGCGGACGTGGTGGTGATGGCCGCGGCGCCGGCCGACTTCCGGCCCGCCGCCGTGGCCGATCAGAAGATCAAGAAGGCCGAGGACGGCGCCGCGCCGGTGATCGAGCTGGTGACGAACCCGGACATCGCGGCCGAGCTCGGCGCGCGCAAGCCGCCCGGGCAGGTGCTGGTCGCCTTCGCGGCCGAGACCCACGACGCGATCGAGAACGCGCGCGGCAAGCTGCGGCGCAAACGGGCCGACCTGATCGTGGTCAACGAGGTCGGCGTGGACAAGGTCTTTGGCGCCGACGCCAACGCAGCTACTGTTCTGGCTGCTGACGGATTCGAGACCCGGTTCGACGAGCGGCCCAAGGAAGATCTGGCGGACGCCGTGCTGAATCTGGTAGTCAGGCAGCTAAGCTCGACCACCGCATAGCGTTTGCCCCCCAAACCCAGGGGATTGGTAGACAACTAGGCTGCATCTGCAGTTTCGTTTCGACTTACCTAGAGGAGCACCGTGGCACGCCGTCTGTTCACCTCCGAGTCGGTCACGGAGGGCCACCCGGACAAGATCGCTGACCAGATCAGCGACGGCATTCTGGACGCGCTTCTCGCGCAGGACCCGGCCAGCCGGGTCGCCGTGGAGACGCTCATCACCACCGGCCAGGTTCACGTCGCCGGCGAGGTGACCACGAAGGCGTACGCCGACATTCCCGCAATCGTCCGCGAGACGATCCTGAACATCGGCTACGACTCCTCGAAGAAGGGCTTCGACGGCGCGTCCTGCGGCGTCAGCGTCTCCATCGGCGCGCAGTCGCCCGACATCGCGCAGGGCGTCGACACCGCCATCGAGGCCCGCGAGGGCGAGTCCGACCACCTGCTCGACTCGCAGGGCGCCGGCGACCAGGGCATGATGTTCGGCTTCGCCTGCTCGGAGACGCCCGAGCTGATGCCGCTGCCGATCGCGCTGGCCCACCGCCTGGCCCGCCGCCTGTCCCAGGTGCGCAAGGACGGCACCGTGCCGTACCTGCGGCCCGACGGCAAGACCCAGGTCACCATCGAGTACGACGGCCTGCGCCCGGTCCGGCTCGACACGGTCGTGGTCTCCTCGCAGCACGCCGCGGACATCTCGCTGGACTCGCTGCTCACGCCGGACATCCGCGAGCACGTGATCGCGCCGGAGCTGGAGGGTCTCGGCCTCGACGTCGAGGGCTACCGCCTGCTGGTCAACCCGACCGGCCGCTTCGAGATCGGCGGCCCGATGGGCGACGCCGGCCTCACCGGCCGCAAGATCATCGTCGACACGTACGGCGGGTACGCCCGGCACGGCGGCGGCGCGTTCTCCGGCAAGGACCCGTCGAAGGTCGACCGCTCCGCGGCGTACGCGATGCGCTGGGTCGCCAAGAACGTGGTCGCGGCCGGCCTGGCCGAGCGCGTCGAGACCCAGGTGGCGTACGCGATCGGCAAGGCCCACCCGGTCAGCCTCTTCGTCGAGACGTTCGGCACCGAGAACGTGCCGGTCGAGCGGATCGAGAAGGCCATCCACGAGGTCTTCGACCTCCGCCCGGCCGCCATCATCCGCGACCTCGACCTGAAGCGCCCGATCTACCAGCAGACCGCCGCCTACGGCCACTTCGGCCGCGAGCTGCCGGAGCTGCGCTGGGAGTCCACCGACCGCGCCGCCGACCTCAAGTCCGCCGCGGGCGCCTGACCGCACCACCGCACGGGCCCGGAAACGCTTCGGCGTTTCCGGGCCTTCGTCGTGTGCCGTGCGGGTCAGGCGTCGCGGAACTCGAGGGCGTGCAGGGCGGCGGTGAAGTCCTGGGAGCCGTGGCCGAGAACGACGGTCTCCTCCATCAGGCGGTGCATGGTCTCGGTGAGCGGGACCGAGACGCCGGCGGTGCGGGCGGCGCCGGCGACCAGGGACAGGTTCTTCAGGACGTCGGCGGCGCCACCCTGGATGCTGAAGTCGCGGTCGACCAGCTTGGGTGACTTCACCCGGGAGATGTCGCTGGTCATCTGGCTGTCGTCGACGATGGCGCGCAGCGTGGCCAGGTCCAGGTTGTTGCGGGCGGCGAAGTGGAACGCCTCGACCAGGCCCATCACGCTGCTCAGCATGAAGATGTTGGTGGCCAGCTTCATGGTCAGCGCGTCCGGGACCGGGCCGCAGACGATGATCTCGCGGCACATCGGGGCCAGGACCGGGCGTACCGTCCCGATCGCGTCCGGCTCGCCGGCCACCATGGCGACCAGCTCACCCTTCTCGGCGGGCACCCGCGAGCCGGAGACCGGCGCCTCGACGTACGTGCCGCCGCCCGCGTGGACGGCGGACCGCAGGCGCAGCGAGTCCTCCGGCGAGATCGTGCCCATGTGCACGACGGTGCGGCCGGCGACGTCCGCGTCCTCCAGCACGGCATCGGCCGCGGCGGCGTTGGCCAGCATCAGGACGATCACCCCGGCGCGCGTGAAGACCTCGGCGGCGGTGGCGGCGACGTGCGCGCCGGCCTCCCGCAGCGGCTCGGCCCGCGAGGCCGTGCGATTCCAGACGACGAGGTCGGTGCCGGCGCGGACGAGGTTCAGCGCCATCGGCTGACCCATGGTCCCCAGCCCGACGAAACCCACGGTTGTCATAGGTGCCCTCCGAAGTCACGGCAACTCGCGGTGAGAGAACGTGACCGGCACCGCCCCCGGTTCGCCCCCTATGGCTCACCTCACCCCACCCCCGCCCGCGTGCGCTCTGCCCGCGCGCGCTCTGCCCGCGCGCACTGTCCGCGCGTGCTCTGTCCGCGCGTGCTCTGTCCGCGCGTGCTCTGTCCGCGCGTGCTCTGTCCGCGCGTGCTCTGTCCGCGCGTGCTCTGTCCGCGCGCGCCCCGTCCGCGCCGATCTAGGGCGGATTCGCGTGATTGGAGATCGAAGTGCGGGAATCCGCCCTAGATCGGCGCGGCAGCGGGGCGGCGCGGCAGTGGGGCGGCGGCGCGGCAGTGGGGCGGCGGCGCGGCAGTGGGGCGGCGGCGCGGCAGTGGGGCGGCGGCGCGGCGGCGGGGCGGCAGTGGGGCGGCGGCGGGGCGGCAGTGGGGCGGCGGGGCGGCGGCGCGGCGGCGGCGCGGCGGCGGGGCGGCAGGGCGGCAGCGGGGCGGCGGCGCGGCGGCGGGGCGGCGGCAGCGGGGCGGCGGGGCGGCAGCGGGGCGGCGGCGCGGCAGGGCAGCGGGGCGGCGGCGCGGCAGCGCGGCAGGGCAGCGGGGCGGCGGCGCGGCAGCGGGGCGGCGGCGCGGCGGTGCGGTGGTGCGGTGGTGAGCGGGGGCGGTGGGTGGGTCAGGGGGCGACGAAGATGCAGAAGGGGTGGCCGGACGGGTCGGCGTAGACGCGGAGTGGCTCCGGGGTGTCGTCGCCGGTGCGTTCCAGCAGCAGGGTGGCGCCCAGAGCGAGTGCGCGGGAGTGCTGGGCGTCCAGGTCGGCGACGCTGGGCACGACGAGGTCGAGGTGGAGCTGCTGGGGGATGCCGGGGGTGGGCCAGGTGGGGCGGGGCAGCGAGGGCACGTGCTGGAAGGCGAGCCGGGGCGGGCCGCCGGGTTCGCGGAGTACCAGCCAGTCGCGGCCGAGCGGGTCGTCGGCACCGGGGGCGGGGGGCTCGTCGCCGGGGCGGTATTCCAGGGCGAGCAGTTCGCGATAGAACTCGGCGAGGGCGCGCGGGTCGGGGGTGTCCAGCACCACCTGGCGGATGGCCGGGACGCTCACGCCGGCCCGTTCGGTGCGGTGTCCGTCTGTTTCGCGCGCAAGCTCGCTCATGCCGGACGGTTCTGTCCGTGTTGGTGGCGCCGAGCCGGTGATTCGCTCATGCCGCCATTGTGCCCACCGCCGGGCCGGATGGCCCGGCCCGGCGGCGTCGGGGCTCAGGTGGGGCGGCGGCGTTCGATGGGGAGGCGGGAGCGGGTCAGCAGGCCCGCGCCGAGCATCGCGACCAGCGGCACCACCAGGATCAGACCCAGGTGCGCCCACGGTACGGCCAGCGGGTAGAGCGCCTCCAGCGGCCACGTGCCGGAGATCGTGGCGTTGCGGGCGGCCAGCACGGCGAAGGCCGAGCCGATCCCGGCCAGGATGCCGAGCACCGAGCCGAGGCCGGCGATCACGCCGGACTGGCTCAGCGACAGCAGCCGGCGCACGCGTGGTGCGGCGCCGATCGCGGCCAGCGTGGACAGGTCCGCGCGGCCGTCCGCCGCGGCCAGGCCGGTCGCCATCCCGGCCGCGCCCAGCGTGATCAGCCCGGATGCGGCGGCGAGCATCAGGGCGACCGGGTCCCCGTCGTCGGCGGGGCCGCTCTCCACGTGCGCGCTGCCGGATCCGGCCTCGGCCAGCGCCGAGTTGAGCCGGTCGAGGTCACTCACCGCGGGCGCCGGGGCGGTGGCGACGACCAGCCCGGCCGGCGCGTGGGCCAACCCGGCCCGCTCGACCGCGGCCGGGGACAGCACCACGCCGGCGCCGAACGGGCCGGACTCCAGCAGGTATCCGGGCACCGTGATGTCCTCGGACTCCGACTCGTCGGCCCCGGGCAGCATTCGCAGCCGCTGCACCGAGACCATGCCGTTGTCGATGTGGGACGGGTCGCCGACGACCACGCCGCCCCGGTCCAGCATGGCCGCGGCCCGGTCCAGGTCGGCACCGGACGCGCCGGTCAGCGCGACCAGCGCGTCGCGCCCGCCGACCGCGGACCGGAACGTCACGCCGGTGTGCCGCCAGATCCGCTCGCACCGGGGGTCCCGGGCCAGCGTCTCGATCTCCTCCCGGGTGGTGGGCTCGTTCTCCTCGCCGGGGCAGCGGTGCGCCGGCGCGACCATCAGCTCGATCGCGCACGACTCGTACCCGCTCCCGTCCGGGCAGGTCACCTCCGAGATCTCGGTGGCCGTCGCGCCCGGCAGCGCGGCGGTGACCGCGGCCCGCGCCAAGCCCTCGGACGCCGGGTCGTAGTCGTCGCGGTAGGTGTCGTACTGGACGGTGACGTACCCGTCCGGCACTCCCGGCCGGTAGCCGGCGTTGTCCTTCGCCTCCGTACTGACCAGGTAGACGCCGATCGCGACCGTGCCGGCGACCGCGGCCATCACGGCGGAGACGGCCGGTGCGGCCGCCGCGCGGTTGCGGGCGGCGTCGCGCAGCGCGATGCGCGGCGCGGGCGGCAGCGCGCCGCCGAGCCGTGCGATCAGGCCGACCAGCGACGGCGTGCACAGCACCAACCCGAGCTGGGCGATCACCAGGCCGGCGACGATGCGCTCGGCACCCCAGTTCGCGGCGTCCTGCGGCCCGGTGGCGGCGATGGCGCCGCCGGCCGCGGCCAGCACCAGGCCGGCGATCAGCCACCGGCGCTTGGACCGGACCACGCCCCGGCGCCCGGTCAGCGCCGCCACCACGTCGGCCCGCGCGGCGGTGAACGCGGGCACCGCCGCGGCCAGCACGCCGGTGACCACGGCCAGCACCACGATTCCGGCCAGCGAGGTCGGGCTGAACCGGTAGGCGCCGAACCGCGCGTCGACCAGGTCCTCCACGAACGGGCGCCCGACGACGGCCAGAATCACGGCGAGCACCAGGCCGATGGCCGCGCCGGCGAGGCCGAGCGTCAGGCCGTCCGCGAGCACGATGCGGCGCAGGTGGGCGCGGGTGCCGCCGTTGGCGGCGACCAGGGCCAGGGAACGCTGCCGCCGCCGGGCGCCGACCGCGAACGCCGGGCCGGCCAGCAGGATGATCTCCAGCATGGCGAGTCCGGACACCACCGGCAGGAGCGCGAACGTCCGGCTCGGCGGCGTGTCGTCGAACGTGACGGCGGTGGTCGACGGGTCCGGCGGGTCGAGCAGCACGGCGCGCGAGGTGACCGCGATGCCGCGCCGGTTGATCTGGTTGACCTGGGCCCAGTCGACCGGCTCCGGCGTGTCGGCCAGCCACACGGACGGGCTGCCGCCCTGCTCCAGCGCGTGGGTGCCGGGCGGGAAGAGCATCAGCTCGCCCAGCTCGGCCGGGAACTCGACGGTGCCGACCACGGTCCAGGTGCGGTCGCGCTCCCGGTTCTGGATCGTGTCGCCGAACCGCTCCCGGGCGGCCTCGGACATGGCCACCTCGCCGGGCCCGGCCGGTGCCCGGCCGTCGACCAGCTCCACCATGCCGCGGAAGATCGGGTCGGCCAGGTCCAGCTCCACGAAGGGGGCGTTCGCCAGGCCACCGGCCGCGGTCCGGAACTGGTCGCCGGAGCTGCCCATCGACACGACGCGGCTGCCCATGGGCAGCACGTCGAGCGCCTCGGCCTCGGTCATGCTGGCCCGGCCCTGGTGGCTCTCGGAGTCGGTCGTGCTCGCCGGCATCCACATGTCGCCGTCCGGGCCCTGCACGATCGGCTCGGTGAGTCTCGGCAGCAGCAGCGCGTCCGCGGCGCCGAGCTGGCGGGTGGCCGTCTCCTCGGGCGTGAGCACGTACATGTCGTAGGAGGCGGCCGCGTATCCGAGCGCGGCGACCGGGACCGCGATCATGGCGACCACCATCGCGGACCGGCCCTTGGCGCGGCGCATCTCGCGGCGGGAGATCCGCAGCGCGGTCAGCCACGATCTCATGAGGCGCGCTCCAGCAGGTCGTCCGCGCTGCCGAGCGGGCCGGACGAGTCGATGATCACGCCGTCGCGCAGGAAGATCACCCGGTCGGCCCAGCCCGCGTGCCGGGCCTCGTGCGTGACGAGCAGGCCGGCCGCGCCCGCGTCGACGCGCTCGCGCAGCACCCGCAGCACGGCCTCGCCGGTCTGCGAGTCCAGCGCGCCGGTCGGCTCGTCGGCCAGCACCAGGCGGCGCTCGCCGACCAGCGCGCGGGCGATCGCCACGCGCTGCTGCTGGCCGCCGGACATCTCGTCGGGGAAGCGGCCGGCCAGGTCGGCGAGCCCGACCTCGGACAGCGACGCGATCGCGGCGCGGCGGGCCGCGCGGATGCTCACGCCGTCCAGCTCCAGCGGGAGTGACACGTTCTCCGCGGCGGTGAGGCTGGGCAGCAGGTTGAAGTCCTGGAAGACGTAGCCGATGGTCCGGCGCCGCACCCGGGAGAGCTCGCGGTGGCTGAGCGTGCCGAGCGAGGCGCCCTCCACGCGCACCTCGCCGCTGGTCGGGCGGTCGAGGCCGCCGGCCAGGTTGAGCAGCGTGGACTTGCCGGAGCCGGACGGCCCCATGATCGCGACCAGTTCGCCGGGGCGGACGGTCAGCGTGACGCCGCGCAGCGCCTGCACCGCCTGCGGGCCGGTGCCGTGCGTGCGGTGGACGTCGTCGAGTGCCAGCACCGAGTCGGTCATCGTCCGGCTCCCTCGGGTTCCTTGGCCGCCGGGTCCGCGGCGGGCGTGGGTGCGGCGGCGGACGTGGGGCCGGTCCCGGATGGGCGGCGGCGCAGGATCGTCGCCTCGCAGTGGTCCAGCCAGCGGATCTCCGCCTCACACTGGAAGATCATCGCGTCCAGGACCAGCGGCCACGACAGATCGGCGGACTCCGCGGCGTCCTGGCCGCGCTTGAGCCGGGTGTACTCCTGGAGCGCGCGGATGCCGGCGGCGCGCTGGCTCTGCACGACCGCCGACACGTCCACGCCCGGCGTGGCCATGGCGAGCGCGAGCTTGATGGCGAGTTCGTCGCGCGGCCGGTCGGTGCGTTCGATCGGCGTGGCGAACCAGCGGGTCAGCTCGGCGCGGCCGGTCTCGGTGATCTCGTACGGCCGCTGGCCGCCGTCGTTCTCCGGCAGCGGGTGCACGAACCGGTCGCGTTCGAGGCGCGACAGCGTGGTGTAGACCTGCCCGATGTTCAGCGACCAGGTGCCGCCCACGCTCTCCTCGAACGCGGCGCGCAGCTGGTAGCCGTACATGGGACCGCGCTCCAGGAGCGCGAGCAGGCCATGGCGAATGGACATACCTACGGAGTATGCATACCGAGTATGTGGTGCGCAAGAAGCGCAGGTCAGCGCCGGCGCGCGAGTGTCTACGCCGGTTGCGAGTGCCGCGGCGCGGGCAGCGAGCCCCATGTCCGCGGCCGACCCGTGCCCGCGGGAGCATGCGGGACCGGCGCCGCCGGAAGCGGGCAGATCATCATCGGGCGAAGCCCGTGAGGAGGCCGGTGTAGAGCTTGGCCGGGGGTGGCGCGTACTCGTCGCGGGGCGACGTGCGCAGGCCGAGGCGGACCAGTGACTCGGCCAGCGTGACGGCCGCGGCGACGCCGTCGATGACCGGGACGCCCAGCTCGGCGGTGGCGGCCGCGCAGAGGTCGGCCATGCCGGCGCAGCCCAGCACGATCACGTCGGAGCCGTCGTGGTCGAGCGCGTGGCGGGCCAGCGCCACCACGCGGTCCAGCGACTCCGGCGAGAGCGAGAGCACCGGGATGTCGGTGGCGTGCACGCCCCGGCAGGCGTGCGGCGGGCAGTACCGGGCCGCGAGGTCGCGGGCGCGTCCGCGGGTCCGGGACAGCGTGGTGACCACGCTGAAGCCGCGGCCGAGCAGTGTGGCGGCGTGCATGGCGGCCTCCGCGATGCCGATCACCGGGCCGGTCGCCAGCTCGCGGGCCGCGTCCAGGCCGGGGTCGCCGAAGCAGGCGATGACGTGCGCGTCCGCCGGGGCGTCCGCGACCGCGCGCAGGACGCCGGGCACGGCCAGCGCCTCGTCGTAGTGGCTCTCGATGGAGGCCGGGCCCATGACCGGCGTGATCGCCTCGATCAGCGTGCCCGGGCCGGCCGCGGCCCGGGCACTCGCCTCGATCGTGGCGGTCATCGCCTCGGTGGTGTTCGGGTTGATGACCTGGATCCGCACGGTCAGGCCCGGCTCAGCTCGCGCACCCGGAACGGGCCGGCCAGCGCCAGGTACGCGCCGAGGCCGAGCGCCATGCCGATGAACCAGCTGTACTGGGCGATCCCGTGCATGCCCGGCCCGCCGGTCCAGAGCACCGGGACCATCGCGACCAGCGCGCCGATCGCGGTGGCGGTGAGCGCGGCCGGGTTGTAGCCCTTCCGGTAGTGGTAGCGGCCGGTGGGGGAGAGCGTGAACATGTCGTCCACGTCGACGCGCTGGCGGCGGATCAGGTAGTAGTCGGCGATCAGCACGCCGAACAGCGGGCCGATGAACGCGCCCAGCACCTCCAGCGTGTAGTGGATGACCTCGGGGTTGTTGTAGAGGTTCCACGGTGTGATCAGTACCGACCCGACCGCGGCGATCATGCCGCCCGCCCGCCAGGAGATGCGCTGCGGGCTGACGTTGGAGAAGTCGAACGCGGGGGAGATGAAGTTCGCGACGATGTTGATGCCGATCGTGGCGATGGTGAAGGTGAGCGCGCCCAGCACGATCGCGAACGTGCTGTCGATGCGCGCCACGGTGGCGACCGGGTCGGTGATCAGCTCGCCGAAGACCGGCATGGTCAGCGACGCGGTGACCACCGTGAGCAGCGAGAAGACCAGGAAGTTGACCGGCAGGCCGAGCAGGTTGCCGGTCTTGACCGCACGGAAGCTGCGCCCGTACCTGGAGAAGTCGCCGAAGTTCAGCATCGGGCCGGAGAAGTAGGAGACGACCAGCGCGATCGCGCCCAGCATCACCGGCAGCGCGTCCCAGCCGTGGTAGCGGACCTCGCCGAGGGTCAGGTTGATCGAATCCCAGCCGGCCCGGTAGATCAGGTATCCGGTCAGCGCGAACATCACCACGTAGACCGCGGGGCCGCAGAAGTCGATGAACCGGCGGATCGTCTCCATGCCGGTCCAGAACACGGCCGCCTGCAGGACCCAGAGCAGCGCGTACGAGCACCAGCCGAGCAGCGGCAGGCCGAGGAAGCCGTACTGGTCCACGTCCGCGTACGGTGCGAGGCCGGGCCACAGCTTGAGCAGCACCACGTCGAGCGCGGCGCTGGCCAGGTAGGTCTGGATGCCGTACCAGGCGACCGCGATCAGGCCGCGGATCACCGCGGGCACGTTCGCGCCGAGCACGCCGAACACGCTGCGGCAGATCACCGGGTACGGCACGCCGGTCAGCTGCGACGGCTTGGCGACCAGGTTGCAGAAGACGTAGACGATGGTGATGCCGGCCAGCAGCGACACCAGCACCTGCCAGCTGGACAGCCCGAGCGCGAACAGGCTGCCCGCGGTGACGTAGCCGCCGACGCTGTGCACGTCCGACATCCAGAACGCGAAGATGTTGTACGCGCCCCACCGCTGTTCCCGCAGCGGGGCCAGATCCTCGTTGGTCAGCGCCGGGTCGTACCCGGGCTTGATGTTCCCGCTGCCGACCGGCATGCCGGCGGCCTCGACGAGATCCTGCGGGGGGTGCAGTGTGTCGGCCATGGTGCGCTCCTGGTAATCGGGCCTGCGCGATCCGTGAGGCACACGCTATGAACGTTTGATTTCGCCGGGATGAGCGGAGATATATATCTTCCGGGCCTGCCGGGGCGGTGTTCACGCTGCGTACAGGCCCGCGACGGCGAGCTACAGTTCTGTCGCATTACCGGCCAATCGGTGCAGGAGGTGTGCGGGTCTGCCACACAGGTCAGACGGAGATCTTGCGTACAATCCGCGTCTGCGGACGGGACCCCTCACCTTCGCGGTTTCGCCGCCGACCGTATGGGTCGACCGGACGTCGAGCACGAGCACAGGATCGGGAGGACACGCTGGTGCGTAATGACCGCCTGCCGGTGCCCGTGTCGCCCTATGGTCCGTGGCCGGAGCTGGCGCTGCGCGTCCACGACCTGACCATCCGCGGCCACCACACCGAGGGCCTGCACACCGCGGACGAGTCCGAGGCGATCCTGCTGCTGCTCGGCGACCAGCGCACCTGGCGGGTGGCCCGGCTCGGCCGGATGTACGCGCTGGCCGCGCTCGGCCGGCACGACGAGGCGCTGACCATCGGCGAGGCGCTGATCGCGGACACCTACTACGGCGGGCCGCGCGCCACCGATGCCAAGATCATGGCGGACACCGCGCGGGCGTACATCAGCATCGCGCGCATCGACGAGGGGCTGCACTACATCGCGCGCGCCATGTCCGTGCTGGACACGGCGCCGACCGGCGGGCCCCGCTACTTCTCCGCGATGGCGTCGCTGTGCGAGGCCGCCAAGTACGCGGAGCTGTTCGAGCTGGCCGACGAGATCATGCGGCGCGCGCTCGGCGCCCCGGAGGCGCCCGAGCTGTGGCGCACCTCCGCCGAGCTGCAGCACGCGGAGCTGCTGCTGGAGTGGGGCGTCCGGCTGGAGCAGGTGGACCGGATCGAGGACGCCGCGCTGGAGACCGGCAAGGCCGTCGTGCTGCTGCGGAAGACCACCGACCGGGACATCGACTCGCCGCTGGCGTTCGCGCTGCTCGCGCTGGGTGCGGCGAAGCAGGGCGACCACGCGGAGGCGATGGGGCACGTCGACCGGCTGCTGCTGAGCATGCGCGCGGCCGGCCAGAGCCACGAGGCCCGGCTGCTGCACCTGGCGCACGGCATCGTGCTGCGCGACCGGGGGGATCTGCGCGGCGCCCGCCGCGAGTTCCAGGCCGGCCTGGAGCTGGCCGTGCTGGCGTCGCAGCGGCTGCTCTACCGGTACGAGCTGGCTCGCCTGGCGCTGCGCGAGTCGCCGGGTGAGGCCACCGCGTCCGTCTTCGCCGCGCTGCGCCTGCACGTCGAGGCGCTGTGGCGGCTGCGGCTGGACCGCCGCACCATGCTCCGCCAGGCGCACCGCCGGGTGGAGCTGGAGGCGGCGCGGTCCCGCGCGGACGCGGCGGCCAGCTCGGACGCGCTCACCGGGCTCGGCAACCGGCGCATGTTCGACCGGCGGATGGAGCACCTCAGCGACGTCGGCTCGCTGCTGCTGATCGACGTGGACGAGTTCAAGGGCATCAACGACCGGTACTCGCACGGCGTCGGCGACCGCGTGCTCGGCGAGATCGCGGCCGTGCTGCGCGCGCACTGCCGCCACGACGAGGTCGCGATCCGGTTCGGCGGCGACGAGTTCGCCATGTTCCTGTCCGTGGGCGAGCGCGAGGCCCGGGTGGTGGCGGAGCGCATCCGCCAGGTCATCCTCACCCGGGACTGGCACCAGATCGCGCCCGGCCTGCGGGTCACGCTGAGCATGGGCCTGGCCCAGTGCGTGGCCGGCGACTCCGGCCGCGACCTGTACGACCGCGCGGACGCCCGGCTCTACCTGGCCAAGCGCGGCGGCCGCAACCAGCTCGCGGCCGCCTGACGCCCGCCCTCAGCCCACGTGGATGCCGGGGCGCCGGGCCGCGTCCCGCTCGGTCTGGCGGATGATCTCGCGGACCACCGGCGCGGTGTCGCCGCGGCCGAGGAGCAGGTAGCGCAGCAGGTGGACGACCGGGCTGCCCTCGGCCCACTCGAAGTAGCAGTGCGGGCGTACCCCGGTGGCGTCGCGCAGCGCGAGCAGCACGGCCGCGATCGCGTTCGGCGCCGCCGGTGACTGGGTGCGCAGGACGCGGTACGGGCCGACCTGCACGCCGGTGACCCGCAGCACGCCGCTGAACGCGGACGGATCGGCCACGTCGACCTCCAGGAACAGCACGTCGGCGCGGCCCGGGACCGGGTTGATGCCGCGCTGCTCGCCCTCCTTCTCCGCGTACTCCTGCTCGGCGCCGGTGTGCCGCCGGTTCGCGATCAGGTTCAGCGCGCCGTCGTGCGCGATCGAGTCCGCGATGAACGCCCGGGCCGCGTCGTCGAACTCGATCCGGTCCGCGCGCAGCTCCGTCGTGCGCGTCACCCGGGAGATCAGCGAGACCACGATGATCCCGGCGATGAACAGTGCGGAGATGGCGATGCCGTCCGGCTTGGCGATGATGTTCTCCGCCATCGCGTACAGCAGCACCAGCGTCAGCACGGCGAACCCGATGCTCGCCCAGCGCCTGCGGTGCCGGATGGCGAACACGGTGACCGCGACCGCGCCGGACACCATCATCGCCAGGATGCCGGTCGCGTACGCGCCGGCCTGCGCGTTGACGTCCGCCCCGAACGCGATCGTGAGCACCACGCTGATCAGCGTGTAGACCAGCACCACCGGCCGGACCGCGCGGGACCACTCCGGCGCCATGCCGTAGCTGGGCAGGTAGCGCGGCACGATGTTGATCAGGCCGGCCATCGCGGACGCGCCGGCGAACCACAAGATCAAGATCGTGCTGATGTCGTACGCCGTGCCGAACGCCTCCCCGAGCCGCTCGTGGGCCAGGTAGGCCAGCGCCCGCCCGTTCGCCGGGCCGCCCTCCTCGAAGGCCTCGTGCGGGATCAGCACGCTGGTCACGAAGCTGGTCGCGATCAGGTAGAAACTCATGATCACCGCGGCGGCGGTGAGCAGCCGGCGCGTGTTGCGCACCCGGCTCTCCAGGCGCTGCGCCGCGTCCTCGCCCTTCGCCGCGACCAGCGGCATCATGCTCACGCCGGTCTCGAATCCGGACAGCCCCAGCACCAGCAGCGGGAACGCCACCACCGCGGTGGTCACCACGCCGAAGAACCCGTCCTGGCCGGTGGTCAGCGCGGTGGTCCAGCCCGCCAGCGCGCCCGGCGTGCTGAACACGTCGGTCAGCCCGACGCCGACCACGACCAGGTTCAGCCCGAGGAACACCGCGACCAGCGGGATGGCCACGCCGACCGCCTCGCTGAAGCCGAGCAGGAAGACGCCGCCGAGGATGAGCAGCATCACCACCGTGATCAGCACGGCCTGGCCGTGGAAGACACCCGGCAGGTACGGGTTCTCCAGCAGGTGCACGGACGCGTCCGCGGCGGAGAGCGTGATCGTCACGATCCACGAGGTGGCCACGAAGCCCAGCAGGATCAGCACGAACAGCTTGCCCCACCAGAACGGCAGCAGGTTCTCCAGCATCGCCACCGAGCCCTGGCCGTGCGGGCTCTCCCGGGCCACCCGCCGGTACATCGGCAGCATGCCGAGCAGCGTCAGCGCCACGATCAGCAGCGTGGCCAGCGGCGACAGCACGCCCGCGGCCAGCGCCGCGATGCCCGGCAGGTAGGCCAGCGTGGAGAAGTAGTCCACGCCGGTCAGGCACATCACCTTCCACCAGGCCTGCGGGCGGGCGTGCGACTCGTCGGTCTCCGGGCCGGGCGGCTGCACCCGGTCCTTCAGCAGCCAGCGGCCCAGCGGCGTGCCCGGCGGCCGTTCCCGGGCCGGGCTGTCCACGTACGCCGGAATCGTCAGCTCCGGGCTGCCGCCCATGTCGTCTCCCTCGATCGTGATCCGTCGGGCACGGTACCCCTCCGCCGCCCGCCGTCAACGTCGCGTCGATACCTTCGTGATCCGCTCGCGCCATGCGAGCTTCCTACGACGCGACCGCCGGCGAGGACCTGAGCGTGTTCGACGTGGTGCGGCGGGACATCGGCGTGGACGGTCACCGGGGTGCCGCGCTGGCCGGCACCGTGTTCGGCCGGCCGGACCACACCGGCACCGGACCGGGGGTGTTCGTGCTGCACGACGGCGGCAACCGGTTCACCGGGCTGTCGCTGATCCTGCCGTTGCTGGCCGCGCACGACGTGGTGGTGGTCACGGTCGACCGCCGGCTGCCGCCGGAGCATCCGGACCCGTACCCGGTGGAGGACGCGTACGCGGCGCTGACCTGGACCGCGCGCAACGGGGGCGACCTCGGCATCGATCCGGGCCGGCTGGTCCTGGCCGGGATCGGTGCCGGCGGGGGACCGGCCGCCGGGACCGCGCTGCTGGCCCGCGACCGCGGCGGGCCGGCGCTGCTCGGGCAGTTGCTCATCGACCCGATGCTGGACGACCGGGACCGGGCCGGCGGGCACCACCGGCACGCGTGGTCCGCGCTGCTCGGCGCGCGGGCGGGCACGTCGGACGTGTCGCCCTACGCCGCGCCGGCCCGCGCCTGGGATCTGTCCGGGCTGCCGCCCGCGTTCGTGGACGTGGACGCCGACGACGTGGTCCACGACGAGGCCACCGGGTACGCGAGCCGGATCCGGGCCGAGGGCGGCGCGGCCGAGTCGCACGTCCGGCCGGGCGGCACACCGGCGGCGGACCGCGCCGCGGCCGAGGCCCGGTCCGCCTGGCTGGGACGGCTAGTCGCCGCCACCACCCCCGTCGCCGCCGCCTGAGTCGCCCCAGCCGCCGTCGTCGCCGCCGCCGTCACCGCCGCGCGACCAGCGGCCTCCCCGGGAGAAGATCAGGAAGAGCCCGGCCACGACGAACAGCAGCGGCAGGCAGTAGAGCGCCAGCGTGACCGTGCCGGGGATGACGATCGCGGCGTCGCCGTCGACGCGCGCGTCCACCGCTGAGCCGGTCTCCAGGTTCACGCCGCGGATCTCGCCGGTGACCGCGGCGCCGTCCCGCGTCCAGGAGGCGGCGCAGAGCCGCTCGGTCTGGTTGACGCCGGACTCGCACGGGCCCTCGACCAGCACGGTGGTCTCCGGGTACGTGTACGACACCAGGTACGGCCAGCCGAG
This sequence comes from Catenuloplanes atrovinosus, assembly GCF_031458235.1. Lineage (NCBI taxonomy): Bacteria > Bacillati > Actinomycetota > Actinomycetes > Micromonosporales > Micromonosporaceae > Catenuloplanes > Catenuloplanes atrovinosus. The sequence goes on from NZ_JAVDYB010000001.1 coordinate 1,094,255, forward strand.
CTGGCCGAAGGCGAACACACCGACCACGATGAAGATCGCGCCGATGAGGAGCCGGCGGACGGCCGACAGGAGCGTGCCCATGGCGCGTCACCCTATCGACCGCCGCCCATTTTATCGAGGTATATCGGCCCAGAACTCGCATTGATGCGCGGTCTCCGCGTCCAGCTCACCGATCGCGTCCGGGGCCGGGAGAAGCGGCACGTCCGGGTGCCGCCGCCACGACGATCGCGGCGGCGGCCCAGGCACTGCGCACAGGGGAATTCTTACCCGGTCCGGAGCGCGTGGAAGCGGTTCCCCTCCGGGTCCTCGAGCAGCCAGCCGTCCTCGTCCACGTCCGGCCCGGAGATCAGCCGGGCGCCGTGCGCGATCAGGTCCTTCGGCGTCTCGTCGCGCAACGTCACGTGCCAGTGCAGGCGGTTGCGGACCGGCCGCGGGTCGGTCACCGGGTCGAAGACCATGTAGTCCCACGGAAACTCGGGCGCGCCGGTCACCGAGACCGCCTCACCCTCGTGCTCCAGCCGGCCGCCCAGCACCTCGCTCCACCACCGCGCCAGGTCGCGCGGCTGCTCACACTTCACGACCAGCTCGAAGATGCCGGCGGGCCGCTCGTCGGCCGCCGGGTACGCACAGAACTCGTTGCCCTCCGGGTCGGCCAGCACGTACCACGGCTCCGCGCCGGGATCGCGGACCACCCGCGCGCCGGCGTCGACCAGCGCGTGCGGCTCCTTCTCCGGCAGCCGCAGGTCGACGTGCACGCGGGCGCCGTCCGGCGGGAGACTCCGCATCTGCCGCAGCCGCAGGATCTCGGCGTCCGGACGCCGGGGTATCTTGTCGATCCGGGCCCGCCCCGGCCCCTCCGGCCGCAGCGTGCCACCGCCGAGCGCGGCCCGCCAGAACGTCGCCTGGGCGTCCGTATCGAGAACGTCGAGTGACAGCCCGTCGAATTGCACCATCGGGCGCGTCGCCTTGATCAGATCTTCGGAAAGCATGACCAGGAGTACCGCGTCGAACGGCGCGGTAAACGGGGTTAACTGATTTCACCGGAATGGGTGCCCTATAGCAACGGCTCGGTCGGCTCCAAACGGTCGCGATACCAGGATTCGATCATCGGCCAGAGGTCGGCGTCATTGTTATCAAGCGCTTGAGCAGCTCTTTTGCCTAGCTTGGCGGGCAGATACTCCCACAGGTGATTGCCGTCCGCGGCCTGCACAGAGCCCTTCGCCAGCAGCGGCTCGTAACGCGCGGTGCCGGCCGGGCCGGAGACCGTGTAAACGCCGTGCTCGTGCCGTCGGATCAGATCCGCCACCGTCTTTCTCCTTTCTCCTCCCGATTCGTACCCGTTCTTTTCGGGATGTCACCATGCCTGCGGGGGATTGCGCTCCCGGGTTTCATCTTTCCCGCTCCGGGTAGCCACGACGTCATGACGACGGACCCGCAGTACGTAGCCGCCGGCCTGGCGGCCGCCCGCGCCGCCGCGGACCGCGCGGAGAACGACGACGCCACCCACGCCGGCGAGGTCGTCGGCGCCGACGACGCCCGCGCCGACGCCATCCGCGCCGGCGCCGACGACACCCTCCCGGCCCCCACCCGCGACACCGACCCCACCCCCGTCGGCCGCGCCGACGCCGAGGCCGACCGCGACCGCGCGGCGGGCTGATCCACCCCCAGTGCGTGGCCGTGGTCCGGGTGGGGCGCCCGGACCACGGCCATTCCCATGCCGCCGGACGCGGCTGGCGCTGATCGCCGACGTTCGCCCCGTGTCGCGGAGGATGCGGAACTCGGCCAGGCCGGGAGCGGGCACCGGGAGCGGGCACCCGGGAATCGCCGGCCGTCAGGTCGGTTCCCGGCGCCGGCGGAACGGCGTCTCGCACCCGGCCGCGAACACCCGGGCCGTGATCAGGGCGGCCGGGACGGCCAGGGCCACGGTGAGCCAGAAGGCGGCCGGGCGGGAATCGGTGTGCGGCCGGGCGAGCAGCGTGCTGATCGCCGCCACGATCGGCATGTGCACGAGGTAGAGGCTGTAGGAGAAATCGCCGAGGGCCCGCAGCGGCCCGCTGTGCAGCAGCTGGATGGTGCGGGCCGGGCGCCCGGTGGCCAGCCCGGCGAGCAGGAACGCGATCGCCGGGCCGATGGCGAGGTCCAGCCAGTAGTAGTGTGCGCCGGTCCAGGCCGGGCCGCGGACGGCGGCCAGCGTCAAGACCGGTGCGGCGGCCAGCACGGCCAGCCCGAGCCAGGGCAGGCGCCGGATTCGCGGGCCTGCCGGGATCACCCCGGCGGCCAGCATGCCGAGCGTGAACAGCGGGGCGAGTTCCACCGTGTAGCCGGTCGCCCGCGGCCCGGAGGCCAGGCCGAGCAGGCCGGCGAGGACGACCGGCACGATGACCAGGCCGAGGGTGGCGGTCGCGCCGAGGTGCCGGCGGGCCGCCAGCAGCAGCGGGAAGGACAGGTACAGGCCGGCCTCCACGGCGATCGACCAGAACGCGCCGTTCGGCGTGGGCACGGCGATGACGTCCTGAAGCAGGAGAGTGTGGACGATCATCGCGCGGAGCGTCGGTGGCGCACTCTGCGGCAGCGACGGCAGGGCGGCCGCGACGACGGCGCTCCCGGCCAGCGCCGCCCAGTAGGCGGGCAAAATCCGCAGCGCCCGCCGCCGCACGAAGCGCGCCGCGCCGCCGAGCCGCCAGCCGTGCCGCGCCGGTGCGACGGCCAGCGAGAAGCCGGACAGCGTGATGAACACGACCACCGCGAACCGGCCGTGCACCAGCCAGTCGAGCCCGCCCGGGCCGGTGTTGGCCGGGTAGCCCGGGAAGGACAGCAGCCAGCAGTGGTGCAGCACGACGTACAGCGCGGCCAGGCCACGGATCCCGTCCAGCCCGGGGATGCGGTTGTCGTCGACGGTCACGGGGTCCGTTCCTGGGTTCGGGCGCACGGCGGCGGCAGGCATGACCGGCGGTCATGCCTGGGCGGGACGGGATGCGGGTCAGGGCAGGCGGTGCCGCCGCCAGGTGCGGCCGTCCTCGGAGAGGTACGGTCCGGTCTCCGAGGCCACCAGGTAGCGGCCGGCGGCCACCGGTTCCGGCTGCACCGCGTCGGCGGGGAAACCGGGCAGGTCCACCGGCGTGTACGGCTCGGCGCCGCGACCGCCGAGCGGACCGGCCCACGTCCGGACGACGTGCAGGCCGTCCGCGGTGACGAAGCTGTCGGCGAGCACCGCGCCGGCGATCGTCGCGCCCGCCTGCCAGGTCGTGCCACCGTCGACCGTGTAGTACGTGTCGGACCGGTCGCCCGCCCGATACGTCTGGACGTACGCGGTTCCATCCGGGCCGGCCGCCACCTGCGGCACGTGCATCGCCAGGTCGGTCACGGCCACGTCGGCGCCGGCGAAGACGTGCGTGCGCCAGGTCCGGCCGGCGTCGGCGCTGGTCGCCACCGCGGGTTTGTTCGTGACCGGTTCCAGGCCGGGCACCCACAGGCGCCCGTCGGCCGGCGCGGTGACGTCGGCCGTCCACCGTGCCCGGACGTCGATGCCGGTGGGCTGGGCGGCCAGCGGTGCGAACCGGCCGGTCGCGGGGTCGAGGACGGCGACCGCGCAGTCCGGAAGCGCCAGGAGATGGTCGCAGTCGACCGGCCGGGTGCCCGCCGGGACCGCGTCCACCGGTGTCGTGTCCACCGCGGCGCGCCGCCACGTCCGGCCGCCGTCGCCGGTGATCCACAGTCGGCGGGGCGTCTCGTTGAGCGGGATCTCGTGCCAGACCACGGTTTCCGGGGCGAGGGAGGTGAGCACGGCCCGGCGGGCGTCACCGCCGGAACCGGTCGCGGGCGGCACGGTGCGCCGCTCCCAGGACGCGCCGTCGTCCGAGGAGGCGTAGAACTCCGGCGGGCACGTCGTGCAGCGGGTGAGCAGCCCGTACAGGTCCGTTCCGCCGGCCGTCGCCGAGGTCATCCGCGGCCAGGCCGCATCCTGATCGAGGGTCGGCGCGGCGGCCGGGACGGCGGGACGCTCGTCCGCCGTGCCTCGCACCGCCACGCCGAGCCCGGCGAGGACCAGCACGGCCGCGAAGAAGGCCGAGGCCACGGTACGGCGCCGGCGCACCGCACGCGCCCGCCCGCGCACGGTGCCGAAGTCCGGCTGGCGCACCGCCGCACCCACCTCGGCCCGGAGACCGTCGAAGTCCGATTCAGGCATGACGGACCTCCCGGGGCAGCGGCGCGGGTTCCTCGCCGGACAGCCGTGCGGGTTCTCCGCCGGACGACGCCGGGGGTGCCTCGCCGGACAGCGGTGTGGATTCCTCGTCGGACAGCAGGCGGGCGAGCGCGGTGCGGCCGCGGGCCAGCCGGGCCTTGACCGTGCCGACCGGGATGCCGAGCGTGACCGCGACCTCGGCCACCGGCAGGTCGGCCACGTGGTGCAGGACCACCACCTCGCGGGTCGGCGGTGCCAGCCGCCGCAGCGCCGCGACCAGCGCCACCCGGTCACCGGAGATCCCCGGCACCGGCGGCGCGACCTCGACCCGGCCCGACCGGACCAGACGGTCGAACAGCCACCGCCGCCGATACCGGGTCCTGGCGATGTTGAGGGCCGCCACCCGGAGCCACCGCTCGGCGTCCTCCGCCTCCAGGAACGACCGCGGCGCCGCCAGCACCCGCGCGAACGCCTCGTGCACCGCGTCCTCCGCCTCGGCCAGCTCACCGACCAGGCCGAACACCTGCGTCACCAGCCGTCGGTAGTGGGCCTCGTACGCCTGCCGCACCGCGTCCTCGGCCTCCACACACCCCTCCCGTCACCACCGCTCGTCCATCAGAGGACAAACGGCCTCCACGTGCGGTTGCATCGGTTCGGCGATTTTCTCGCGCGCGTGATGCGGCGGGCGCCGGGCCGGCCGGGCGGGCCGTCGGGGGGTAGCCGGATCATCGGTGGTAGACGGTGACGTCGATGGTGTAGTGGTCGGCGCGGTAGAGGTTGTCGGCGAATTCGACGGCGGTGCCGGCGGCGTCGAAAGCGGTGCGCTGCATGGCGATCAGCGGGGCGCCGGGGCCGATGTCGAGCAGGCGGGCCTGGGCGGCGGTCGCGGCGCGGGCGGTGATCTGCTGTTTGGCGACGGACGGGCGGCCGTTCTGGGCGCCGAGCAGGTGGTAGAGGCCGTGTGTGGCCAGGTCGGCGGCGGTCACGGACGCGAAGCGGGGCGGGAGCCAGTTGCGCAGGATGGCCAGCGGCGCGCCGTCCGCGTAGCGGAGGCGTTCGCAATGGATCAGACGTTCGCCGTCCGGCAGACCCAGCATGCGGCTGGCGTGCCGGTCCACCGCGAGCGGATCGAAGGCGAGGACCCGGGTGGTCGGGTGGCGGCCGGCCGCGGTCAGGTCGTCGTGAAGGCTGGTGAGGGCGACCCGGCGCCGCACCTGGAGGTCGTTGACCCGGGTGCCGGCGCCGCGTTTGCGGGTGAGCAGCCCGTCCGCGCGCAGTTCCTCGATCGCGCGGCGCATGGTGGGGCGGGAGACGCCGAGGGAGGCGGCGAATGACACCTCGTCCGGCAGGCGTTCGCCGGGCGCCAGCAGGCCGGTCTCGATAGCGTGCACGAGGGCGGTGCTGACCTGCAGGTACAGCGGGTCGGTGGCGCTGCGGTCGAGGTCGATGGGCGGGAGTGGCACGTGATCACCCCGGACAAGCGAGCGTGTTTGTCAGGACAAAGTATTGACCGGGGCGGCGGGTGAGCGGAAGCTCGCGGAACGGAAACGTTCCCGACACCTGGGCGCAATCCATCGAGGGAGATACGTACCTTATGGCCGGGTTTGAGGTTGTCACGATGGGGCGCGTCGGCGTCGACATCTATCCGCTGCAGACCGGGGTCGGGCTGGAGGATGTCGAGTCGTTCGGCAAGTTCCTGGGTGGCAGCGCGACGAACGTGGCGGTGGCGGCGGCGCGGCACGGACGGCGGACCGCGGTGATCACCAGAGTCGGGCCGGACCCGTTCGGGCGCTACATCCGGCGGACGCTCACCGAGCTGGGCGTGGACAACCGCTTCGTCAGCGCGGTCGAGGGCCTGGCCACACCGGTCACGTTCTGCGAGATCTTCCCGCCGGACGACTTCCCGCTCTACTTCTACCGGCAGCCGATCGCGCCCGACCTGGTGATCCGCGCCGAGGAGCTGGACGAGGAGACCATACGAGCGACAAGCCTCTTCTGGTGTACGGTGACCGGCCTGTCCAAGGAGCCCAGCCGCGAAGCACACCACGCCGCGTGGGCCGCGCGCCGACGACGACAGCACACCGTCCTGGACCTCGACTACCGCCCGATGTTCTGGGACTCGCCCGGCGAGGCCCGCGCAGAGATCGAGAAGGCGCTACCGAACGTCACCGTCGCCGTCGGCAACCTCACCGAGTGCACGGTCGCGACCGGCGAGACCGACCCGGAGAAGGCCGCCGACGCGCTCCTCACGACCGGCGTCGAGCTGGCGATCGTCAAGCTCGGCCCCGAGGGCGTACTGGCCAGGACCGCCACCGAGTCGGTACGCGTCCCGAGCACCCCGGTCGACGTGGTCAACGGCCTGGGCGCCGGTGACGGCTTCGGCGGCGCGCTCTGCCACGGCCTGTTGACCGGCTGGCCCCTGGAGCGGCTGATCCGCTTCGCGAACGCGGCCGGTGCGATCGTCGCCGGTCGGCTGGAGTGCTCGACCGCGATGCCCACCACCGACGAGGTCGAGCGCGCGCTGGTGGCGAACCATGCCTGACGTCGAGAAGCTGCGGGAGCTGCGCGCCACCAATCCGGAGGCGATCGCGGAGAAGGCCGCGAACCGGCGACAGGGCTCGCTCCACACCCCGGACGGCCGCCTGATGCTGATCGCGGCGGATCACCCGGCCCGGGGCGCGCTCGCGGTCCGTGGCGACCGGACCGCGATGGCCGACCGGCGCACGCTGCTCACCCGCCTGATGACGGCGCTGGACCGGCCCGGCGTGGACGGCGTGCTCGGCACCGCGGACGTCCTGGAGGACCTGCTGCTGCTCGGCGCGCTGGACGGCAAGGTCGCGATCGGCTCGATGAACCGGGGCGGCCTGGCCGGCGCGGTCTTCGAGATCGACGACAGGTTCACCGGCTACGACGCCGCGGCCGTGGCGCGGATGGGCTTCGACGGCGGCAAGATGCTGGTCCGGATCGACCTCGAGGACCCGGCCACGGCACGCACGCTGGAGTCCGCCGCGAAGGCGGTCGATCACCTGGCGGCGGCGGGCAGGATGGCCATGGTCGAGCCGTTCCTGTCCCGCCGCGTGGACGGCAGGGTGAGCAACGACCTGAGCACCGAGGCCGTGGTCAGGTCCGTGACGATCGCGTCCGGGCTCGGCGGAACCAGCGCGTACACCTGGCTGAAGCTCCCGGTCGTCGACGACATGGAGGCCGTGATGGCCGCGACCACGCTGCCCACGCTGCTGCTCGGCGGCGACCCGTCCGGCAGCCCGGACGAGACCTACGAGCGCTGGGGCCGGGCCCTGGCCGCGCCGGGCGTGCGTGGCCTGATGGTCGGCCGCGCGCTGCTCTACCCGCCGGACGGCGACGTGGCCGCGGCGGTCGACACGGCGGTCGCGCTGGTCCACGGGCAGGGGGTGCGGTGATGACCGTGCTCACGGACATCACGCCGGAGGACGCCGGTTGGGCCTACTCCGGCCTGCGGATCGTCGCGCTGGAGCCGGGGGAGACCTACTCGGCCGAGACCGGCGGCACCGAGGTGATCGTGGTCCCGCTGAGCGGCGGCTGCACGGTGGTCACGGGCCGGGGGGACAGGGCGGAGCTCCGCGGGCGCGCCGGCGTCTTCGACGGCCCGACCGATGTCGCATACATCCCCGTCGACACCACGCTGACGATCACCGGGTCCGGGCGGATCGCCCTGGCGAGTGCGAAGGCCACGAACCCCAAGCCGTTCCGGTACGTCCCGGTGGACGAGGTTCCGGTGGAACTGCGCGGCGCCGGGAACTGCTCGCGGCAGGTGCACAACTTCGGCGTGCCGGAGGTGCTGGACGCGGACCGGATCATCGCCTGCGAGGTGCTCACGCCCGGCGGCAACTGGTCGTCCTACCCGCCGCACAAGCACGACGAGGAGCGCGACGGCGAGTCCGTGCTGGAGGAGATCTACTACTTCGAGGTGGCGAACGGCGGCCCCGGCTACCAGCGCGTCTACGGCACGCCGGAGCGGCCGATCGACGTGCTCACCGAGGTGCGCGGCGGCGACGTGGTGCTGGTCCCGCACGGCTGGCACGGGCCGTCGATGGCCGCGCCCGGCTACGACCTCTACTACCTGAACGTGATGGCCGGGCCCGGCGCCCGCGCCTGGCTGATCCGCGACGACCCGGAGCACGCCTGGATTCGGGACACCTGGGCGGGCCAGCCGATCGACCCGAGGCTGCCGTTCGGGAAAAGGAGTCTGGCATGAGGCTGACCGTGGGACAGGCCGTGGTGCGGTTCCTGGCCGCGCAGCGCACCGAGCGCGACGGCGTCGAGCACCGGCTGATCGAGGGCTGGTTCGGCATCTTCGGGCACGGCAACGTGGCCGGGCTGGGGCAGGCGCTGCTGGAGGCGGAGCTGACCGATCCGGGCGCGGCACCGTACCGGCAGGCCCGCAACGAGCAGGGCATGGTGCACGCGGCGGCCGGGTTCGCCCGCATGCGGAACCGGATGTCGACGCTGGCCTGCACGTCGTCGATCGGCCCGGGCGCCACCAACATGGTGACCGGCGCGGCGCTGGCCACGGTGAACCGGCTGCCGGTGCTGCTGTTCCCGGGCGACGTGTTCGCCACCCGGGTCGCCGACCCGGTGTTGCAGCAGCTGGAGGACCCGCGCGCCGGCGACGTGTCGGTCAACGACACGTTCCGGCCGGTGAGCCGCTACTTCGACCGGGTGTGGCGGCCGGAGGCGCTGCCGTCCGCGCTGCTCAACGCGGCGCGCGTGCTGACCGACCCGGTCGAGACCGGCGCGGTGACGATCGCGCTGCCGCAGGACGTGCAGGCGGAGGCGTACGACTGGCCGGAGGACCTGTTCGCGCCGCGGGTCTGGCACGTGCCGCGCCCGGTGCCGGAGCCGGCGGCGCTCGCCCGCGCGGCCGAGATCCTGAGGTCCGCGGCGCGGCCGCTCATCGTGGCCGGCGGCGGCGTCATCTACGCGGAGGCGACCGAGGCGCTGCGGGAGTTCGCCGAGGCGACCGGCATCCCGGTGGCGGAGACCCAGGCGGGCAAGGGCTCGTTGCCGTACGACCACCCGCTCAGCCTCGGTGCGGTCGGCGCGACCGGCACCACGGCCGCGAACGAGTTCGCCCGCGAGGCGGACGTGGTGATCGGCATCGGCACCCGGTACAGCGACTTCACCACCGCGTCCCGGACGGCGTTCGCGGCACCGGGCGTGCGGTTCGTGAACATCAACGTCGCGGCGTTCGACGCGGCCAAGCACTCCGGCGCCATGGTGGTCGGTGACGCGCGCGAGACGATCACGCGGCTGCGGGAGGCGCTGGCCGGATACCGGACGGGCGACGCGTACCGGGAGCGGGCCGGGCGGCTGGCGGCCGAGTGGGACGCGACCGTGGAGCGCGCCTACCGGCTCGGCCACCGGCCGCTGCCCGCGCAGACGGAGGTGATCGGCGCGGTCAACGACGCGGCCGAACCCCGCGACGTGGTGGTCTGCGCGGCCGGCTCGATGCCCGGTGACCTGCACAAGCTGTGGCGGACGCGGGACCCGAAGGGCTACCACGTGGAGTACGGCTACTCGTGCATGGGCTACGAGATCGCCGGTGGCCTCGGCGTGAAGCTGGCCGCGCCGGACCGGGAGGTGTTCGTCCTGGTCGGCGACGGTTCGTACCTGATGATGGCGCAGGAACTGGTCACCGCCGTGCAGGAGCGGGTGAAGCTGATCGTGGTGCTGGTCCAGAACCACGGGTACGCCTCGATCGGCCGCCTCTCCGAGTCCGTCGGCGCGCAGCGGTTCGGCACCGCCTACCGGTACCGCGACGGCGAGGGCCGGCTGGCCGGGGACACGCTGCCGGTGGATCTGGCGGCGAACGCGCGCAGTCTCGGCGCCGAGGTGATCCGCGCCACCACGGTCGATGAGCTGACCGACGCGCTGGCCCGGGCGCGCAAGGCGGAAGGCGTCATCGTGGTGCATGTCGACGCAGATCCGTACGTGGATTCCCCGGGAAGTGGATCGTGGTGGGACGTGCCGGTCGCGGCCTCATCTACCTTGAACACCGTGCGCGACGCGAACGCGCGGTATCGGGAGGGCAAACGCGCCCAGAATCACTACCTGTAACCGCGCGTACGCGGAGGGCACCCCGCGTATCGCGCGCTGTAATCCTGAAAGGACCCTCGGTAATGAAGACTCTCTACCGGGTCGGGGCCTCCGTGGCAGCCCTGGCCCTGCTTGTGACCGCCGCCGCATGTTCCAGCGAGAACGCGGTGAACCGTGACGACGATGACACCTCGGGCGGCGGCGGTGGCACCTACGGCTACAGGATCGCGGTGGTGACGCACGGCGCGGCCGGTGACGCGTTCTGGAGCATCGTCAAGAACGGTGTCGAGAAGGCCGGCACCGACCTCGGCGACACCATCACGTACAGCAGCGACGGTGACCCGCAGAAGCAGGCGCAGCTGATCGACGCGGCCGTGAACCAGAAGGTCGACGGCCTGGTCGTCTCCATGGCGAATCCGGACGCGCTGAAGGCGTCCGTGGAGAAGGCGGTCGCGGCCGGCATCCCGGTCATCACCATCAACTCCGGCGCGTCCCGGTCGGCCGAGTTCGGCGCACTCACCCACATCGGCCAGGACGAGCGGGTGGCCGGCGAGGCGGTCGGCACCGAACTCAAGAACCAGGGCGTCAAGAACGTGGTCTGCGTGATCCACGAGGCCGGCAACGTGGGCCTGGAGGAGCGCTGCGCCGCGGTCGGCGCCACGCTCGGCGGCCAGCTCCAGAACCTGCAGGTCGACATCAACAACCTCCAGGCCGCGCAGTCGACGATCAAGGCGAAGCTGCAGTCGGACACCGCGATCGACGGCGTGGTCACGCTCGGCGGCCCGGTGGCGAACGTGGCCGCGGCCGGCATCACCGAGGCCGCCTCGTCCGCGAAGTTGGCCACCTTCGACCTGAACGCGGAGGTCGCCAAGGCGGTGCAGGACGGCAAGATCCTCTTCGCGGTGGACCAGCAGCCGTACCTGCAGGGGTACCTGGCCGTCACCATGCTCACCCAGTACAAGGCGAACCTGAACGTGCTCGGCGGCGGCCAGCAGGTGCTGACCGGCCCCGCGCTGGTCACCAAGGAGAACGCGGCGCAGGTGGCCGAGCTCGCCGCGGCCGGAACGCGCTGATGACCGCGGCCGTCGCGACCGAGGCGGGCGACGAACGCGTCGCCCGCGTCGGGCCCCTCACCCGGCTCCTGCTCAAGCCGGAACTGGGCGCGCTGCTCGGCGCCGTGCTGGTCTTCGCGTTCTTCGCGCTGCTCTCCGGCGTGTTCCGGTCGGCCAGCGGCGTGGCGAACTGGCTGGACCCGGCGTCCACGCTCGGCATCATGGCGGTGGCGGTGGCGCTGCTGATGATCGGCGGTCACTTCGACCTGTCCGCGGGCGTGCAGACCGGCACGGCCGCGATCACCAGCGGCATCCTGACCACCTACTACGGCGTGAACACCTGGGCCGCGCTGGCGCTGTCGCTGCTGCTCTGCCTGGCGATCGGCTTCGTCAACGGCTATCTGGTGGTGCGCACGAAGCTGCCCAGCTTCATCATCACGCTCGGCACGTTCCTCATGCTCCAGGGCCTGAACCTGGGCGTGACGAAGCTGGTGACGAACACGGTCCAGGTCAACAACTTCGACAAGATCCAGGGGTACGGGGTCCTCAAGGCGATCTTCGCCAGTGAGATCACGATCGGCGGCGCGCCGTTCCAGATCGCGATCGTCTGGTGGGTGGTCGCCACGGTGATCGGGTCCTGGGTGCTGTTGCGCACGCGCTTCGGCAACTGGATCTTCGCGGTCGGCGGCGACCTCACCGCGGCGCGCAACGTCGGCGTACCGGTGCAGCGCACCACCATCGCGCTGTTCATGACCACGTCGTTCGCGGCCTGGTTCGTCGGCACCACGCAGATCGTGCGGCTCACCTCGATCCAGGCGCAGGCCGGCTTCGGCCAGGAGCTGATCTACATCGTGGCCGCGGTGATCGGCGGCTGCCTGCTGACCGGCGGCTTCGGCTCCGCGATCGGCGCGTCGATCGGCGCGCTGATCTTCGGCATGACGTCGCAGGGCATCGTCTACGCCGGCTGGGACGCGGACTGGTTCAAGTTCTTCCTCGGCGCGATGCTGCTGCTCGCCGTGCTGGCCAACCAGTACATCCGCCGCTTCGCCGAACAGTCCCGGAGATGACCATGCCCTCGGAAAACGGCGCTCCGCTCCTGGAGATCAAGAACGTCGCCAAGACCTTCGGTACGGTCATCTCGCTGGCCGGCGTGTCGACCACGGTCCGGGCCGGCGAGGTCACCTGCGTGCTCGGCGACAACGGCGCCGGCAAGTCCACGCTGATCAAGATCCTGTCCGGCGTGCACCGGCCGGACGGCGGCGAACTGCTGATGAACGGCGCGCCGGTGACGCTGGCCAACCCGCGGGCCGCGCTGGACGCCGGCATCGCCACGGTCTACCAGGACCTGGCGATGGTGCCGCTGATGGCGATCTGGCGGAACTTCTTCCTCGGCTCGGAGCCGACGAAGGGGTGGGGCCCGTTCCGGCGGTTCGACCGGCGGACGGCCATCGACATCACCCGTCGCGAGCTGCGCGAGATGGGCATCGACATCCGCGACCCGGAGCAGCCGGTCGGCACGCTCTCCGGCGGCGAGCGGCAGTCGGTGGCGATCGCCCGCGCGGTGTACTTCGGCGCGAAGCTGCTGATCCTGGACGAGCCCACGTCCGCGCTGGGCGTGAAGCAGGCGGGCGTGGTGCTGCGCTACATCGCGGCGGCCCGGGACCGCGGGCTCGGGGTCATCTTCATCACGCACAACCCCCATCACGCGTACCCCATCGGTGATCGGTTCCTGCTCCTGAACCGGGGCCGGAGCCTCGGCGACCTGGCCAAGTCCGAGATCTCCCTCCCGGAGCTGACCCGGCTGATGGCCGGCGGCGCCGAACTGGAGGAGCTGGCCCACGAGCTGGAGCGCGACCCTTCGACGAGTTCGGCGGCGAAGGCGTATCAGGAGGAGGCTCAGGCATGACCGCAGCGGCGGAGCGGATCGGTGGCGCACCGATCTCCTGGGGTGTGTGCGAGGCGCCCGGCTGGGGGCTGGAACTGCCCGCGGACCGGGTGCTGTCCGAGATGCGGTCGCTGGGCCTCCCGGCGACCGAGCTGGGCCCCACCGGATACCTGGGCAAGGACGCGGCCGACGTGCGGGAGCTGCTGGACCGCAGCGGCCTGCGGCTGATCGGCGGATTCCTGCCGGTGCCCATGCACCTCGCCACCGCCGCGGACCTGGACGAGGCCGCGGCCGCGATGGACACGCTGGCCGCGGCCGGCGCCACCGTGGTCGTCCTCGCCGCCCGCTCCGCCGACGGCGGCTACGACCGTGCGGTCACGCTGGACGAGACCGAGTGGCGGACGCTGTTCGCCACGCTCACGACGCTGCGGGAGATGGCGCGCGAGCGTGGCCTGCTGCCGACGCTGCACCCGCACGTCGGCACCGCGATCGAGTCGCGGGACGCGGTGCTGCGGCTGCTGGACGGCAGCGACGTGCCGATCTGCCTGGACACCGGCCACCTGCTGCTCGGCGGCATGCGGCCGGAGGAGCTGATCGCGCTGGCCGGGGACCGGATCGCGCACGTCCACCTGAAGGACGTGGACACCTCGGTCGCCGGTCGCGGGCTGGCCTACATCGACGCGGTACGGGCCGGGCTGTACCGGCCGCTCGGCGCCGGCGACCTGGACATCCCCGGCATCGTCCGGAGCCTGGAGGCCGCGGGCTACCGCGGCTGGTACGTGCTGGAACAGGATTGCGCGCTGCACGAGGTGCCGCCGGCGGGCGAGGGCCCGATCGGCGACGTGCGGCGCAGCGTGAACTACCTGAGGGAGAACGTGTGACCGCGTCCGACCGGATCGGTGCCGGCCCGGTCGGCGTCGGCGTGGTGGGCTTCGGCTGGATGGGCGAGGTGCATGCCCGCTCCTACCAGCGGGTCCGCCACCACTACCCGGACCTGCCGCTGGTCCCCACGCTGGTCGCGGTGGCCGATCCGGCGCCCGGCCGGGCCCCGGCCGCCGCCGCGCGGTACGGCTTCCTCTCCTCGTCCCCGGACTGGCGGGAACTGATCGCCGACGACCGGATCGGCGCGATCAGCGTGACCGCGCCGAACTTCCTGCACCGGGAGATCGGCGAGGCGGTCGTCGCCGCGGGCAAGCACCTGTGGATCGAGAAGCCGGTCGGCGTGGGCGCCTCCGACGCGCGCGCGGTGCGTGACGCCGCCGCCGCGGCCGGGGTGCGGAGCACGGTCGGGTTCAACTACCGGGCCGCGCCCGCGGTGGCGCACGCCCGGGAGCTGATCGCGGCCGGCGACATCGGCACGGTCACCAACGCGCGCATCCGGTTCTTCAGCGACTACGCGGCGCACCCGGACGGCGGGCTGTCCTGGCGCTTCACCCGCTCGCACGGCGGCGACGGCGTGCTCGGCGACCTCGCCTCGCACGCGGTCGACCTGGGCCGGTACCTGCTCGGCCCGCTGTCCGCGCTGGTCGCCGACACCTCGGTGATCATCCCGGCGCGGCCCACGGTCTCCGGCGCGGGCAGCCACTTCTCCCGCGCGGACGGGCCGCCCGGTGCGGTGGAGAACGAGGACTACGTCTCCGCGTTGCTGCGGTTCGCGTCCGGCGCCCGCGCGGTGCTGGAGGCCAGCCGCGTCGCGGTCGGCGAGCAGAACACCTACGGCTTCGAGGTGCACGGCACCACCGGCGCGCTCTCCTGGGACTTCCGGCGGATGGGCGAGCTGCGGGTCAGCACCGGCGCGGACTACCAGGACCAGAGCTACCGCACGGTGTACGCCACCGCCGGTCACGGCGACCTGGCCGCGTTCCAGCCCGGCGCCGGCATCCCGATGGGCTACGACGACCTGAAGGTGATCGAGGCGGCCGGGTTCCTCACCTCCATCGCGACGGGCAAGCCGCACGGCCCGACGCTCGACGACGCGGTCGCGGCGGCCACCGCGCTCGACGCCATGTCCGAGTCCGTCCGTACCGGAGGGTGGGTATCGCTGTGAAGCGCGTGGGCATCATCGGCACCGGGATCATGGGCGCGGACCATGCCCGGCTGCTCACCACCTCGGTCTCCGGCGCGATCGTGGCCGGCGTTCACGACCTCGACCCGGTCCGGGCCGCGGAGGTCGCGATGCACAGCGGCGGCGCCCGCGTGTTCGGCAACCCGTACGAGCTGATCGTCGACGACGACATCGACGCGGTGCTGGTCGCGTCCTCGGACGACACGCACGAGGAGTACGTGCAGGCCTGCATCACCGCGGGCAAGCCGGTGCTCTGCGAGAAGCCGCTCGCGCCGACCGTGGAGGCGTGCACCCGCATCCTGGACGCGGAGGACCGGGCCGGCAGCCGCCTGGTCTCGGTCGGCTTCATGCGCCGCTTCGACCCCGGCTACGCCCAGCTGCGGCGCATGCTGCGGCTCGGCGAGATCGGCGCGCCGCTGATCCTCCACTGTGTGCACCGCAACCCGGCCGCGGTGCCCGGCCTGCCCGGCGCCTCCGTCATCACCAACTCCGCCGTGCACGAGCTGGACATCACCCGGTGGCTGTTCGCCGAGGAGATCACCGAGGTGTCCGTGCACGCGCCGCGCGCGACCAGCCACGGCGGCGGCACGCCGGACCCGCAGATCCTGCTGCTGCGCACCGCGTCCGGCGCGATCGCGGACGTCGAGGTGTTCGTCAACGCCCGATACGGCTACGACGTGCGCGCGGAACTGGTCGGCGAGCTGGGCACGGTCACGCTGGACGGCCCGCCGCCCACGGTGCTGCGCCGCTCCGGCATGGACGGCCGGGCGCTGCCGGCCGACTGGCGCCCGCGCTTCGCGGAGGCGTACCGGCTGGAACTCCAGGACTGGGTGGACGGGGCGGCCAACACCGCCACCGCCTGGGACGGCTTCGCCGCCACGTTCGTGGCCGCCGCGTGCGTGCGTGCGCTGGAGACCGGCACGCCGCAGCAGGTCACGCTGCCCCCGGTGCCGAAGCTCTACCGCTGACTTTTGGCACAGTGACATGGTCCGTAATGCGCCCGCTCGGCTAGGACGATAGCGTGAGGCCCGGGAGGACGGTCATAATTGCCCCTATGGGCTATGACGAATCCTCCCGGGCCTGACGAACCGTCATCACCGAAGGGACGCCCCCGACATGCTGATCGTCGAGGATCTGCTGTTGCTCCTGCTG
The DNA here is from genome assembly GCF_031458235.1 of Catenuloplanes atrovinosus. Taxonomy (NCBI): domain Bacteria; kingdom Bacillati; phylum Actinomycetota; class Actinomycetes; order Micromonosporales; family Micromonosporaceae; genus Catenuloplanes; species Catenuloplanes atrovinosus. The sequence goes on from NZ_JAVDYB010000001.1 coordinate 1,110,667, forward strand.
GACGACGAGACCGGAACGCCGGCCAAGGCCGGCACGCTGCCGTACGCGCTCGGCGGCGCGGTGCTGGTCGAACTGGCCATGCTGGGCCGGGTCGACACCGCGAAGGGCAACCTGCTGACCGGCGCCCAGGTCACCGCCGTGGGTGACGGCCCGCTGCCCGACCCGCTGCTCCAGGAGGCGTACGACGAGATCGCCCGCAAACCGCGCAGCGTCCAGACGCTGCTGCTGAAGATCGGCGGTGGCCTGTGGGACACCGTGGTCGAGCGGCTGATCGCGCAGGGCCAGATCCGCCGCGAGAGCAAGCGCGTGCTCGGCCTGTTCCGCACGACGCGGCTGCCCGCCGCCGACACCGGCCACGAGGCCGAACTGCGCCGCGTCATCCGCGCCGTCCTGGTCGACGGCGCGGAGCCGGACCCGCGCACCGCCGCCATCATCGCGCTCCTCTCCGGCAGCGGCGCCCTCCCCGAACTGCGCCCGCTGATCGCCTGGTCCGGCGACGTCCACCGGCGCGCCAAGGAACTGGAGAAGGGCCACTGGGGCGCCGCCGCCGTCGGCACCGCGGTCGCCCGCACCGCCGCGGCCATCGCCGCCGCCAGCGCGGCCGCCTCCGCCGCCGTCATCACCACCACGGTCACCTCCTGACCACACCGGTACGGACCCCGCGCCCCGGGGTCCGTACCGGTCAGAGGATCAGCACGGCCAGCAGCGGTGCCGGAGCCCCACCCGTCCCGGCTGGTGTCCCGCACGGTCTTGGTGGCGAGGATGCCGCGCCTCGCCACGCCGGCCGTGATCGACCCGGGTGCTCTCCCGCCGCACCGTGCTGACCACCCCTGCCGCGGACGGCACGGACACCGGCGCGGGGCCGACCTCGTTGTCCGTGGTGGAGCGGGAGAAGCCGAGGGTGTCGCCGCCGACCCGGCGCCCTCGTCGAGCCGGTCGACGGTGCGGGCCGGTGCCACGGTGGAGAGGGCTGGACGCGCGCCGGGACAGCGGTACTTTAGCCTGCCGAAAGCAGGGGGTCCGAGGAGTCGTTTCCTGCCGGATGCATGGCTTGGGGCAGGACGTGAACTGTCAACAGCGGGGGGTCTGCGATGGATGTCTGTGTGATCACCGGGGGGACGCGGGGGATCGGGGCGGCGGTGGCGCGGGTGCTGGCGGGGGAGCCGGGGCGGGCTCTGGTGCTGGGGTATCGGGCGGAGCACGAGCGGGCCCGGGCGATCGCGGCGGAGCTGGATCGGGCCGGGAGTCCGGCGCGGGCGGTGGCCTGTGACGTCGCGGACCCGGCGGGGGTGCGGGCGCTGTTCGCGGCCGCCGACGAACTCGGGGAGCTGACCGGGCTGGTGAACGGCGCGGCGGTGCTGGAGCGGCAGGGCGGCTTCGAGGAGATCTCGCCGGAGCGGTGGGCGCGGGTGCTGGGCGTGAACGTCATCGGGCTGGCCGGCTGCTGCCGCGAGGCGATGGAGAGGATGCGCGAGGGTGGCGTGATCGTCAACCTGTCGTCGCGGGCGGCGGTGCTGGGGTCGCCGGGGGAGTACGTGGACTACGCGGCCAGCAAGGCGGCGGTCGACACGATCACGCGCGGGCTGGGGCTGGAGGCGGCGGCGCGCGGCATCCGGGTGGTCGGCGTGCGGCCCGGGATCATCGACACGGAGATGCACGCGTCCGGTGGCGATCCGGATCGGGCGCGGCGGGTCGGGCCGACGCTGCCGCTCGGGCGGGCGGGTACGCCGGAGGACGTGGCGGCGGCGGTGAAGTGGCTGCTGTCGCCGGCGGCGTCGTACGTCACCGCGACCACGATCGACGTGTCCGGCGGGCGCTGACGGGGACGGGCCAGCCCGGCCGGGCCGGCCCTGTCCTCAGTGGACGACGCGGAACGTGGCGTCCTGGCGGTCGGTGGCGGGGGAGCCGGACGTGATCGGGTCGATCCGCAGCACGTAGCCGCTGTGCCGGAGGTAGCGGTCCGGGACGTTGTGCGACCGGAACGAGGTCCAGGAGGAGTCCGCGAGCCCGGCCGTACGGTGGAACGTGGCGTCCGCGCGGAACGTGGCGCTGCCGTCGTCCGCGGCCAGCACCAGCGCGTAGCCGGAGTGCCGCAGGTACATGGCCGGGAAGTTCACGCTCCGGAACGACACGCCCGCGGCGTCGGCCAGCCCGGGGACGAGCGTCCACTGCTGGTCCTGGTACGGATCGAACGGGTAGACGTCGATCCGCGCCACGTTGTCCGCGTGCCGGACGTACCGGTCGGGGAAGTTGTAGCTCTTGATCCGGTTCCACGCCGGGGTGCCGAACGTGGCGGTCAGCCCGGACAGCTCGGCCGCGGTGACCGGCGCGATGCCCGGGTGCTTGGAGTTCAGCGGCTGCGTGTAGGCGCGGTCGTTGAGCGGCGTCCACGAGCCACTCGCCACGTCCGCGGTCTGCCAGGCGAAGAACCGGCCGTTCGGGCTCCACGTGTCGCCCCACATCCACCAGGTGTTCGCCGTGTTCGACTTGACGATCTGCGGTGCCTCCACGCCCCGGCCCGGCGAGATCGCGCCGGTGTAGACGCTCCAGCTGTTCGGGCCGGCCGTGCCGGACCGGGTGCCGAGCAGCGTGCTGTTCGTGTTGTTCTTGTAGTACATGTAGTGCACGCCGCCGACCGTCACGAAGCTGCCGTCGATCGCGTCGTACCCCGGGTCGAAGAAGACGACGCCGTCGGTGGCCGTGCGGAAGTCCGTGGTGTAGCTGACCATCAGCACGTTGTGCCCGGACGCGTTCACCGCGGAGTAGACGATCGCGTACTGGCCGCGCGCCGGGTCCCACACCGCCTCCGGCGCCCACGCGTGGGTGGCCAGCGAGTGGACCTTGAGCAGCCGGTACCCGGTGAAGCCGCGCAGATCCGCGGAGTCCCAGACGTGCAGGTGCCGGCTCTGGTACGCCCAGTCCGTCCCCTTCAGATCGGTGGCCAGCACCGTGAACGTGCCGTCCTGCTTGCGCAGGATGAACGGGTCGCGCAGCCCGGTGCTGCCCAGCGTCGGCATGGCCACCGGGCGGTTCTGGTTCAGCGGCGTCCAGTTCAGCCCGTCGGAGCTGACCGCCAGGTGCAGGCCGTAGACGGCCGCGGCCATGGTCGGCGACTCCGTGAAGTAGGCCATCGCGTATCCGGTGTAGGCCGCGGCGGCGGCCGGGCCGGGCCCGGCGACCGCACCGGCGACGGCGGCGCCGCCGGCGGCGGCCATCAGCGTGCGACGCTTCATCTCGCACCTCTCATGTGAGCGCTCACAAAATCGGGCCGGAGATGTGGCGGGAGAATGTCCGGCGGGTTGCGAACATCCTCGGCGATGAACGGATTCAAGTCAACGTCATCGATGAATGGACTCGGCTCGCCGGGCCAGCCGGTCCGCGTTGCCGCGCATCTCGCGCCGGAGGTACCAGGGCCAGAACCGGCTCAGCAGCGCGTGCCGGCTGCGAAACGTGGCGTGCCACCGGATGTCGGTGCCGCCGCCGTCCGCCGGCGTCAGCTCGATCGTGGACCGGTAGTCGTGCCACAGCGTCCCGGAGGTCTCCACGTAGGTGAGGGAACGGTCCGGCACCACGTCGACCACCCGGATGACCGTGGTCGGGGAGCCGCCGACCACCCACTCCTCGCCCTGCGGCCGCACCCTGTCGATCCGCTGCCAGGACGGCCAGCTGGACACGTCGGTGACCAGGCCGAACACGGTCGCCACGCCCGCCGCGGACCGCGCCCGCACGTCGTAGTGGGACATATCGCCAGACCTCCATATATGAACGGCTTCGCGGCACGGTGATGCTAGTGCCCTGACCACGAACGTTCGAGGTTTGGGGGTCGGGCTGCGCGGGTTGCGGGGAGCCGCCGGTCTCGTACTCGATGCGGCGATTCGGGTTCCGCTACGGATCGGCATCGAGGGTAGGGTTTGCCTTACCCGAGCGGGGCCCGCTGTCCGGGTTCTGGCAGCGGTCGTGATCCCCGAGTCTGGTGGGGTTCGTTCCTCGCTGACAGGAGCATCATGACAAGGCACCTCTCGAAACGCCGCCGGCTTGCCGCCGTGGTGCTGACCGGGCTGACCGCGATCGCGGCGACGGCGGTCGGCACCGCGTACGCGGGCACGACGCCGGACCAGAGCCGCTTCCACCGGCAGAAGCTGACCTGGCAGGCGTGCCCCAGCGGCGATCTGCCACTGGACTGCACCCGCGTCACGGTGCCCGTCGACTGGGCCGCACCGGACGGCGCCACCCTCACGCTGAAGGTGACCCGGCACCGGGCGACCGGCACCCGGCGCGGCTCCCTCCTGATCAATCCGGGCGGTCCCGGCGGGTCCGGCGCCGGGTTCACCGAGCGGGCCGCCGCGGCCTTCGGCGAGAAGACGCTCGCCGCGTACGACGTGGTCGGCTGGGACCCCCGCGGCGTCGGTGAGTCGTCGCCGCTGACCTGCCCGGCGAGCGCGAACGCCGACTACTGGAACGCCCGCCTGCCCACCACGGTGGCCGAGCGCGTCGAGTTCGAGCGGATCACCGCGAACTGGGCGGCGGCCTGCCGGGCGGAGTCCGGTCCGCTGTTCGACCACGTCGACACGATCAGCACCGTGCGCGACCTCGACGTGCTGCGCGCCGTGCTCGGCGACCGGAAGCTGTCCTACATCGGCATGTCGTACGGCACCCGGATCGGGATCTTCTACGCCGACCTGTTCCCCGGCCGGGTCGGCAGGATGGTGCTGGACGCCGCGACCGATCCGGCGAGCGACGGCGCCGACTTCTGGCGCGGCACGTCGCTGGCCGCCGGCCGCGGCTTCGACGACTATCTCGCCGGGTGCGCGGACCGCGAGGGCTGCCCGCTGGCGGACCGGACGGCCGCGCAGGCCCGCGCGGACGTCGGCCGGCTGCTCAGCACGCCCGGCCCGGCCCAGGACTACCTGGCCACCGTCGCGGCGTATCTGGTGAAGTCGCCTGAGAACTGGGTCAACCTGGACGGGTTCCTCAGCGAGGCGCTCAACGGAGAGGTGGTCCCGGAGAACGCCGAGCCGGACATCGCGAACGCCGCGATCAACTGCATGGACCTGCCGGATCACCGGACCGCCGCTCAGGTCATGGCGGACACCGCGCGGGACGTCGCCGACCGGCCGGTGTTCGGCCACATGATGATGGCCAGCACGCTCTGCCCGCAGTGGCCGGTGGCCGCGACCGGGCGACCGCACCACGTCACCGCGCGCGGGGCGGCGCCGATCCTGGTCGTCGGCGCCACCCGGGACACCGCGACGCCGTACGAGTGGGCGGTGTCGACCGCACAGCATCTGGCCAACGGACGCCTGCTGACCCGGGACGGCACCGGGCACGTGGCCTACCCGCGCACCCCCTGCGTGACCGAGGCCGTCGACGGCTACCTGGTGGACGGCGCCCTGCCCCCCGCCGGAACGGTGTGCGCGGGATAGTGCGACACGTGCGCGGTGTGTGGCTCGCTACGGTGCACAGCCTGACCGGTCTGCCGGCCGGGCTGTGCACCGCGGTGCTGGCCGGATGCGCGCTCCCGCTGAGCCCGGTGACGGTGGCCCCGCTGCGCGCCGTCGTGCGTGGCGCCACCGCGATGCAGCGCGCACGGTTCCGGGCGCTGCTCGGCGCCGAGATCCCCGACGTGCCGGGGGTCCGGGACGCCACCCGCCGCACGACCGCCCTCTGGCGGCAGACCGCGTACCACCTGCTGGCCCTGCCGTTCGGGGCGGCCGGGGCGGCGGTCGTCACCGCCGCCTGGTCGGCCGGGCTCGCGTTCGCCGGCCTGTCGTTCACCTTCGCGACGGGTGTGCGGGGCACGCTGCTGACGGCCGCCGGGCTGGCCCTGCTGGTCGTCGCCGCCGCGCTCGGGCGGGGCGTCGCCCGGCTCGACGCCGCCGTGGCCCGGCGGCTGCTCGGGCCGAGCCCCACCGAGGCGCTCGCCGCCCGGCTCGACGAGCTCGCCCGCAGCCGGTCCCAGGCGATCGAGGCAGCTGACGCCGAGCGCCGCCGGATCGAACGCGACCTGCACGACGGCACCCAGCAGCGGCTGGTCTCGCTCGCCCTGACGCTCGGCATGGCCCGCGCGGAGCTGCCCGACGGCCCGGCCCGCGACGCCGTCGGGCAGGCGCACGAGGAGGCCAAGGCGACCCTGGCCGAGCTGCGCGGTTTCGTACGCGGCCTGCACCCGGCGGTGCTCGACGACCGGGGCCTCGACGCCGCGCTCTCCGGCCTGGTCGTGCGGCTGCCGCAGCCGGTCGACCTGCACGTCGACGTGGTGCCGCGCTGCCCGGCGGTGATCGAGGCGATCGCCTACTTCGTGGTGTCCGAGTCGCTGACGAACATCGCCCGGCACGCCCGCGCCACGCACGTGCGGGTCAGCGTCGTCCGGAGCCGGGACCGGCTGCGGATCACCGTCACCGACGACGGGATCGGCGGCGCCGCCGCCCGGCCCGGCGGCGGCCTGCACGGCCTGGGCCAGCGGGCCGCGTCGGTGGACGGTACCCTCCGCGTCCAGAGCCCACCGGGCGGACCGACGACTGTGGAGGTCGAGCTGCCGTGCGGATCGTGATCGCGGAGGACTCGGTGCTGCTGCGCGACGGGCTGCGCAGGCTGATGGCCGCCAGCGACATCGACGTCGTCGCCACCGCCGGCGACGCCGAAGAGCTGCTGCGTGCGGTCGAGGAGCACCGGCCCGACCTGGCCCTCATCGACGTGCGCATGCCGCCCACCCACACCGACGAGGGCGTCCGCGCCGCGCTGGTCCTCAAGCGGCAGTGGCCGGAGACGGCGATCCTGCTGCTGTCGCAGTACATCGAGGAGCGCTACGCGGCCGACCTGTTCGCCGAGCGCACCGGCGGGCTCGGCTATCTGCTCAAGGACCGGGTCGCCGACGTCACCGAGTTCATCGACGCGGTACGCCGGGTGGCGGCCGGCGGCACCGCCCTGGACCCCGAGGTGGTGGCGCAGATCCTCGCGCGCCGCCGCGGCGACCCGCTGGGCAGCCTGACGCCCCGGGAGACCGACGTGCTGGCCACGATGGCGGAGGGCCGGTCGAACGCGGCGATCGCCGCGGCGCTGGGCATCGGCGGGCACGCGGTGGAGAAACACGTCAACAACATCTTCGCGAAGCTGGGCCTGCAACGGGCCGACACCGACCACCGCCGCGTCCTCGCCGTGCTGCGGTTCCTGCGAATCGATCCGCGCTCGTGACCGGGACGATCGGCTGGCGGGTCATCGGTTCGGTGTGGAGCGCGCTGATCCTGCTGGCCTGCACCGGCGTCACGGCGGCCGTCGCCGCCGCGCAGAGCAGCCACACCACCACCGTGCACCACGGCATCCGGAGCCTGGTGGTCGAGCTGGACGAGGGACGGCTCACCGTCCGCCGGGGCGGCCCGGACGTGCGGGTGCACCGGCACCTGTCCTGGTCCTGGTTCGCGCCCCGGGTGACCGAGCGCCGGGACGACTCCACACTCACCCTCGGCGCGGGCTGTGCCACGCGGGTCTCCGACCGCAGCGACATCGTCGTCGCGGTCAACTGCTCGATCGACTACGAGATCGAGGTGCCGCCGGACCTGACCCTCACCGCCACCACGACCTCCGGCATCGAGGTCGACGGGCTGACCGGCGCGGCGAACCTGACCTGCGAGGAAGGTGACATCGTCGTCACCGGCGCGGGTGGTCCGGTCGTCGCGCGCACCTACATCGGTGACGTGGACGTGGTGTTCGTCCGCCCGCCGCTCACCGCCGACCTCACCACCGGCGAGGGGAACATCCGGATGCTGGTCCCGCCGGGGCACGACTACCGGGTCTCCAGCTCGGCCCGGCACACCGCCAGCGCGGTCGTCAGCGCGCCGTCGGCCGCGCACCAGCTGATCGCGCGCGGCGACGGCACGGTGTCGATCGGATACACCGCCGGGCCCGGCTGACGCGGGTCAGGCGACGACGACCCCGCCCTATCCCGCTCGTACCTGTTCGCCACAGCCGGCAGCCGGGTGTACCACCCCGCCCACCCGGCGCCGCTCGCTCACCTGCACCGATACCTGCCCCCCCCCGCACCTCGAACGTTCGTGGTCGGGGCACTGGCGCTGCGGTCGGAGCGCGGCAACCGGTAGCGTGCGGATCATGAGAGATGGGTATCGCGGCGGGGCCGTGCTGGCCGAGGTGGTGCGGTCCGGGTTCACGGAGAGCGTGCACCGTGGGTCCGTCGTGGTCCTCGACGCGGGCGGGGCGCCGGTCGCGGTGCGCGGCGACGGGCGCGGCCCGGTCTTCCCGCGCTCGTCGAACAAGCCGTTGCAGGGCGTCGGCATGCTCCGCGCCGGTCTGCGGCTGGAGGCCGAGTCCGATCTCGCGCTGGTCTGCGCCAGCCACTGGGGTGAGGACGTGCACGTCAGCCGGGTGGAGGCGCTGCTGGACGCGCACGGATTCGCGGGCGCGGACCTGCGCTGCCCGCCCGACCTGCCGGCCGGGCCGGTGCCGCGCGAGGCGGCGCTGCGGGCCGGGGAGGCGCCCACGCGTACCCGGATGAACTGCTCCGGCAAGCACACCGGCATGCTGCTCACCTGCCGGGCCGCGGGCTGGTCCACGGACGCGTACTGGGACCCGGCCCACCCGTTGCAGCGCATGCTGCGCGCCACGGCCGAGGAGCTGACCGGCGAGCCGGTCGCGGCGGTGGGCGTGGACGGGTGTGGCGCGCCGGTCTTCGCGTTCTCGCTGACCGGCGTGGCCCAGGCCTTCCTGCGCCTGGTGCACGCGGCACCGGGCTCGTTCGAGCGGCAGGTGGCGGACGCGATGCGCGCCCACCCGCGGATGGTGGCCGGCACCGGCGCGCTGGACACGGTGATCATGACGGAGGTGCCGAGGCTGCTGGCCAAGGGCGGTGCGGAGGGCTTCGCCGCGGTGGCGGTGCCGGGTGCCGGCGCGATCGCATTGAAGATCGACGACGGGAACCCGCGCGCGATCCCGGCCGTGTTGCGGGCCGCACTCGGTACGCTCGGCGTCGACTGGACCGCGCCGCCGTCCCCGGTTCTCGGCGGCGGAGAAACCGTTGGTGAACTTTCGGCGACCTGGTAGCAACAAGTCCCCTTTAAGATGCTTCACCGTGGACGTTACCGAGTGCATGATCGCGGTACCGGCGGGCGAGGTGGCCCCGTTCCGCCTCGCCGCGCTCCCGGTGACCCGGGGCCTGTACGCGGAGGTCATCGGCTGGTGCCCCGGCGACGACCGGCTCCCGGTCACCGACGTGAGCTGGTGGGACGCGGTGCTGTTCTGCAACGCGCTCTCCGCGCGCGACGGCCTTGCCCCGGTCTACCGGGTCGACGCCGGCGCGACGTGCGTCACCTGGGACCGCGGCGCCGACGGGTACCGGCTGCCGTCCGAGGCCGAGTGGGAGTACGCGTGCCGGGCCGGGACCACCGGGCCGCACTACGGCCCGCTGAACGAGGTCGCCTGGTACCGCGACAACTCCGGTGACCGGCTGCGCGCGGCCGGCGGCAAGATCCCGAACGCGTGGGGCTTCCACGACATGCTCGGCAACGCCTGGGACTGGTGCTGGGACGCCTACGACACCGGCGGGTACGGCGGCGGCCACCGGGTGCTGCGCGGTGGCGGCTGGTGCGACGAGCGGTGGAGCTGCCGCGCCTCCGCCCGCCGGCGCAGCCACCCCAGCCTCGCGCTGGACGACGTCGGCTTCCGGGTGGCCCGCAACGCCTGAGCGCCGCGGGCCACCGGAGCGTCACCGCATCGGCAACTGGACCGTGCTGCTCACCGGGCGGACCGACACCCGGGTGCCGGGCAGCGGCCGCAACGTGTAGTCGTAGTCGGTGGAGATCACGACCACGCCGAGCCGGTGTCCGGCCGGGACGGTGCGGTCGATCGGCTGCAGGTCCCAGCGCAGCCGGTACGTCCTACCCGGCGTGACCGGCTCGGACCGGGACACCGAGCGGCGGTTCTGCGGATCGGTCCAGCCGCGGGTGAGGATCGTGGCCGTGCCGTCCGGTGCGTAGTCGACCAGCAGCGCGGTCAGGTTCGCCGCGGTCCGGTCGATGCTGACGTCCGCGGTGATCCACGGTGTGCCGCTGAGCCGGGTGTCCTCGGTCAGGACCGGCAACTGGTACGTCAGCGCGTGCGCCGGCTGGGAGAGCAGTTGCTCCGCGGTCCGGGTGCGCCCCTCGTCGACGAACGTGTCCGTCCGCGGCCGGCCGGTGGCCAGCGGGAAGGTGACGGCCCGGGTGCCGGGCGCGGGCCAGGCCCGGTCCGTCCCGGTGACCCGGCAGCCGTTGTCCTCCAGCGTCACCGGCGCCTCGTCCTCGATGCCGCTGTCCACCCGGTACAGGTAGTGGTCGACCCAGCGGTGCATGGCGGGCGCGAACTCCGGCGCGCAGGACGAGCCGTGGCCGCGGTCGTAGAGCCAGAGCTTCTTGTCGCCGCGCAGCGCCTGCCACAGCTGGATGCCGTGCTTGGGCTTGACGTTCCAGTCCTGGAGGCCCTGGACCACGAAGACGCTGGCCTCGATCCGCCCGGCCCGCGCGGTGTAGTCGCGGGCGGCCCAGACCGGGGAGTAGTCGCCGGTCGTCCGGTCCTGCACGCGTTCCAGGTGGTCCATGTTGGACGCGCACACCTCCGGGTTGGTGCGGCTGAGCACGTACTTCGCCATGATGTCCAGATCCTCGCCCTGCCACCCGCCGGGCGCCACGACCAGGCCGTTCGCCCGGTAGTAGTCGTACCAACTGGTGACCGCGGACATCGGGATGATCGTCTTCAGCGCGGACCGGCCGGTGATCGCCGCCATGATCGGCAGCGTGCCGTTGTAGGAGACGCCGTACATGCCGACGCTCCGGGCCGACCAGCGGGCGGAGACCACGTTGCCGTCCGCGTCGAACGCGCGGCCCCTGCCGTCCAGCCAGTCGACGACCGCGCGGGTGGAGACGATCTCGGCGGGACCGCCCGCGTCCGGGCAACCGGTCGAGGTGGCGGTGCCGATGCTGTCCATCGCGATCATCGCGTACCCGCGGGTGGTGTAGTACTCCCACGTGCTGACCGCGGCCGGTGCCGTGTTGAGGCTGGTCAGCGCGCGGTCGGCGGCGTGCGTCGCGCTCAGCGTGGCGGGCGCGCCCTCCTGCGGCAGCCGGTCCACGTCCACGTCGGGGTACGGCACCTCCGGGGCGATCCCGCCGTACGGCGTCGGCATGATCAGCGACGCGACGCGCAGGCCCGCGGTCTCGGTCTCGCCGGGCCGGGTGATCTCGAGGTGGATCCGGTCCCGCACGCCGTCGTGGTCGGTGTCGGTCGGCGACTCCACCCAGACGTGCTCGTGGATCGCGTCGGCGTAGTCGAAGACCGGCTGGGTCGCGCCGTCCCGGACCACGATCGTCGTGCGGCCGCCGGCCGCGTGCGCCGGGGTCCCGGCGGCGACCGCTGTCAACACCAGGACAGCGGCCATGGCGGTACGAAGCATGCGTCCTCCACCGATGTAGGGAGATGTATCCATGGCAGACGCTAGTCGTTCCGGGGCGGCCGGGGCAGGGGCCGGAGCCGTTTACCACGCCTTAAGCGACGGTTCACGGTGAGCGCTCGAACGGACCATCCGGTGGCGTCGTAAAGGAGGTTCCGCAGCGTCCACCAGCAGGGAGACACCGTGGCCTTCTTCCAGATCTGCGCCGACGGCCGGTTCATCCCGGTACCGTCCGGCGTCTTCTTCCACGACGGCCCGATGACGACGCCGGTCGATCTCGGCGCGCTGACCCGCGCGATGACCGCGGAGCGGCCCGGTGGCGGCATCGCGGTGTTCCTCACCCCGCGGGCGCTCACGGACCCGGCCGCGGTCAACCGCGTCCGGCTCGCGCTCGGCGGCGTGCCCGCGGCCGCGCGCGACGGGCTGCTGATCGGGTCGCTGTCCGGCGAGACGTACGACCCGGCCGGCTGGATGACGCTGACCGAGACGTTCGGGCTGCAGAAGCACGCGCCGTTCCGGGACGGCACGCCGCTGGACCGGCGCGTGATCGGCGTGGACGCGCAGGGACTGGAGGCGGTCGGCGTCCCGGACGCGATCCGGGTGCTGCCGCGCGCGCAGGCCGCCGCGCGGGAGACGCTGCGGGCCGCGGTGCGGCTGGGCACCGAGCGGACCGGCTCGCCCTGGCAGCGACTGGAGGCGCTGCTGGCGGAGGCGTCCGCGGTGCGCGACGCGCTGGGCGTGCCGGCGGCGTTCGCGGACGAGGCGAACCCGTCACCGGCGTACCAGCTCGCGGTGGGCCTGGCGCTGTTCGGGCCGCCGCCGGGGACGGACACCGGACTGCTCACCCGCGCGGTCCTGCCGCCCACCACGGCCGAGCTGCTGGCCGTGTTCGCCCCGGGCACCACCGGTGAGCCGGCGGACCCGGCCGCGCTGCGCGACGCGCTGGTGGCGATGCCCGGCTCGGCGGCGCTGGTCCGCAGCGGCGATCGGACGCGCTGGCTGGTGTCCCGGGACGGCGCGGCGTACTGGGTGGACCCCGGCGCGGACCGGAACGCGGTCGCGCCGTTCGACCCGGAGTCCGGCGGCCGGCGTACGAACGAGCTGCGCGCGCCCGGCACCACGGTCACCATGCTCGACCCGGCCGGCCGGATCGTCACGTTCGCGCGGGCGGCGACCGCGCTGCCGCCCGGCGCGTTCACGCCCGCGCCGGAGCCGGTCGGGCCGGCCCCCGGCACGCCCCCGGCCGAGCCGGTGCCGCCGGCGGAGGCGGGCCCGGAACCGGAGGCCACACCGGGCGACCAGGCCCGCGACCTGGTCGCGGCGCTCGAGCTGCCGGCCGGCGAGCCGGTCATCGTGTTCTCCACCGCGGTCCGGACCGGGCTGGGCGGCGGCGACGGGCCCGCGCTGGCGCCCGCGGTGCTGCGGGACCTGGTCGACGGGCTGCGGCGGCAGTACCCGGACGGGCGGGTGCTGCTGATCGGCCCGGAACCCGCGGGAGACCTGCGCGAGCGCGCGCCGGAGCTGTTCGCGCTGCGCGACACGGCCGCCGCGCGCGGCATCGACCTGGCGGACGAGACGCGGCTGGACGCGATCCTCCGCGAGCTGACCAGGGTCGCGGACTCCACGCTGGCCGGCACGTCGGACCGGGTGCCGGCGGTGTCGGAGCGGCTCGGCATGCGCACGGTCCGGCTCGGCGCCGGGCCGGAGTTCGACGGCACCACGCGGGCCGACCTCGCCCGGCGGCAGCGCCTCGACGTGCCGATCGACTGGCCGGAGCTGCACCGGCGCGGCGCGGACGCGGTCGAGGCCGGCGACCGGGACGCGCTGGACCGCGCGCTGGACGACTGGACGGACTCCGCGACCGCGTACCGTGACCTGCTGGACCGGACCACCGCGCTGGGCCGCAGCCGGGCGCGGATCACCGATGGGCTGCTCGGCGTGCTGCGCGACGGCCGGAACCTCGACGCCGAGGCCGCGCGCGCCTGGTGGCAGGCGTTCTCCGCGGAGTCGCCGCTGGCGGACACGCTGACGCTGCACGACGACGACGCCACGCCCGCACCGGTCACGGCCGCCGACGTCGACGGGCTCGTCCGGGTCTTCACCACGGACGTGGACGGGCTGGTGCGCCGCGTCGTCGACCTGGACCGCGAGTACGGCCGGCCGGTCCTGCCGAAGAAGGTCAAGCCCGAGGAGCGGGACGTCTTCGGCGGCAACGACGCCCCGCTGCTGCGCCCGGCCGCACCGGAGGACGCCGGGGAGCCGTCCCGGAACCCGCTGTTCCTGCCGCTGGACCCCGCCGCGATCGAGGAGTTCCTGCGCGGCGCGCCGCGCAACGGCGAGCTGAAGAAGGACCGCATCCTGGAGGGATTCGTCCGGCGGCCCGCGCTCTGGATGCCCCTCGCCGAGCTGCGGCCGGACATGCTGACCGAGCACCCGGGCACGGAATGGCACTACTTCACCACCGCCGAGGGCGAGATCTTCATCGCCAGCGAGGTGCCGGTCGACAAGCGCCTGCCGGCCGCCATGGAGGAGCTGGCCCGCCAGACCCGCCGGCTCGTCGGCGAGCGCGCGCCCGAGCTGGTCGGCCTGTCGCCGGACGAGGAGCGGCTGGCGCCGGTGATCGCGGCCATCGGCGCGGAGCTGGAACCGTACGTCGCGCGGATCACCGAGCTGGAGCGGACCTCCGTGATCAGCGCCAAGGAACTCCAGGCGCTGTACGACGGATGGAAGCCGATCTACCCAGGGCTGACGCTGGACCACCTGGTGGAGGCGCTCAACACGGTCGGCCACCCGGCGCTCGGCGCGGTCGAGCTCCCGTCCCGGAACGGGTCGTACCTGCTGCGCGCGTCGCTCGGCCGGACCAGCGGCGAGCTGCACTTCATCGAGCCGCTGGAGACGCTGGACATCAACACCAAGTCCGGCCGGTACATGAGCCTGCGGGTGCGCCCGCCGCAGGCCGGCGACCAGCCGCTGCGCTGGGCCGCCAACGTCGCCCGCCGGATCTCCGCCCAGCTCGGCATGCCGGTGCGGCTCGGCGAGATGAAGTACAGCGGCCTGCCGCCGGTCGAGGACAACCCGCTGGCCGAGGGCCTGCGGCCGACCGTCTCGCAGGTGGTCCCGGACGGGCTGGGCGGGTTCCGGGCCGACGGCATGGAGTTGATGATCCGCCGGGTGAAGGTCTCCGGCCGGGACGTGATGGTGCTGGTCTCGGACGCCGAATGGGAGCGGCTGCGCGGGCGCAACTGGCTGCCGGCGACCGATCGGCTCGGCGCCGGCCTGCCGGTGGTGGCGGTGCACAACGAGGGCGGCCACGTGCGCGTACCGGCCCGGCTGGACGGCGTCGACGGCGAGGTGCTGCTGACCCCGGACCAGCTCAGGACCGTCACCGAACGGCTGGGCGCGAACCAGGCGCTGCTCTCCTGCGAGATCGCCGCGCTGCGGCCGGAGTTCGTCCAGGCGTACGCGGACGCGCTCGGCGGCGACGTGCTGGCCGCCCCGGGCGACCTGCTGGCCGGCGCCGCCGGGGGCCGGCTGCTGACCCGCGGCGGCGACCCGTGGCTGCTGTTCACGCCGGAGGGCCTCGGCGAGAGCTGGGACACGCTCAACGACCTGCGGTCGTTCGACGGCTTCCGGTCGCGGGACGACCCGGAGGCGTTCGGCGCGTACGCGGCCGGCGAGCCGGAGTCCGGCGTCCTGCTCACCCGTACCCCGACCCCGGACGACGTGGTGAGCCGCGCGCGGGACGCCGAGCGCCGGGTCGAGGCCTGGCTGACCGAGGCCGGCGGCGAAGCCGCGGTGCGGCAGCGGGTGCGCGGCGACGAGGTCGCGCTGGACGCGCTGCGGGCGGCCCGGACGTTCCTGACCGACATCCGCCGGGTCATCGATCCGCCCGGGACGGCGGCCGGCACCACGGCCGCTCCGGCCGCGCTGATCGGCGGCCTGGACGCGGCGATCCAGGCGTTCGACACCGGCGTGGCGCCGCTGCGCAACCGGACCGGCGTGCCCGCGCCGCCCTGGCTGGACGAGAGCGCCACTGAGCGGATCACGGACGCGCTGGCGGCGGCGGTCCAGCAGGTGAGCGCGGGCGGGCACGGCTGGACGCTGGCCGTGGCGGACGACGACCCGACCACGGTCGTGCTCACCCGGGACGGCATGTCGTCGCGCCTGCGGGTGATCACCGACGGCACCGTCGGGGATGCCGACCTGATGCTGCGCGAGCAGGACAACGCGGCGTCCGCGTATCGGCGCGAGGCGGCCCCGGCGGAGCTGCGCCTACCACCGTCGATGACGGTCGCGGACCTCAAGAGCACGCTGATCTGGGCCGGTGAGCAGCTCGACGCGGACCGCCGGGAGTGGATGCGCCGGATCACCCGGGTGATGTTCCACGCGCCGCCGCGCGCGCGGCTGGGCCCGGACGGCAAGCCGGCGTGGTTCCGGTCGTTCGGGCCGGCGGATCGCGGGCGGCTGGAGTCGCTGACGTACCAGCTGCGGCAGCCCGTCTCCGCGGGGCGGAACACCCGCATCGTGGCGGACCTGACCGCGCTGGGCGTGCTCAGCGACCAGAAGGGCGCCGCGCCGCGCGCCCAGGCGCTGGATCGCCGGCTGCGGCAGCAGAACCTGCCCGAGGAGGCCCGGCAGTTCGTCCGGGACCGGATGTTCGACACCCGGTCCAAGGACGCCGGCGCGGGCGTGCTCGACGCGGTGCGGACCGCGGCGGCGGTGCTGGTGGAGAACTCCGGCGAGATTCGCGGCGCCGGCCTGACGAAGGAGAACGGCGACGACATCCTGCGGCTGCGGGTCCCCGAGCATCCGCTCGCCGACGGCGAGGGCATCGTCCGCATCCGGATCGTGCCGGAGCCGCCCGACCCGATGGGCGACCTGGACGACACGGTCCGGCTGGAGACGGCAGAGACGCCGACGCTGCGGGTACGGACCCGCACCAGCGACGCGGCTCTGCGCGTCCTGGTGGCGGGCCGGCTGTCGGTGCTGCTCACCACGCTGGAGAAGGCCGCACCGGGCGGCAAGGGCAAGGTCAGCAAATCCCGGTTCGAGGACGGACGACGGCTGCTGGCCGAGGAGACGGCGCTGCGCCAGATCCGCAACGCGAACACGGGCGCGATCGCCCGGTGGAGCCGGTCGAGGACGCAGCGGCTGACGCTGCACCAGGAGATCCTGGACGCACTGATCGAGCGGCGGCGCGCCGAGATGCGCGGCCTGCTGGAGGGCGCCCTGCCGGACGACCTGCGCGCCCGGCTGACGGCCGCGCTGACGCAGCCGACGTGGCGGGCGAACGCGACGCCGGGCCCGATCGCCGACAAGCCGGGCATGGCCCTGCACACCGCGCGCCGCGTGCTGTCCGCCCCGGTGGCCGTCACGACCACCGTGGGCGCGGGCGTGCTGGCCGGCCGGCAGGGCTATCTGATCGGCTCCAGCGTGGCCGGGCAGGGCATGGCGGCGGTGCCGCAGGCGTGGTCGGACGCGGCGAACGCGCGGATGGGCGCCACCGGCGGCCCGCCGAAGGACCGCCTGATCAAGCCGGGCGCGACCGCCCCCGGCTACGCGCTGTTCAGCGCGCCGAGCTGGTCCTCGCCGGCGCAGAACGTGATCAAGCGGTCCCCGTCCGGGTTCGCGCAGTCGCTGGCGTCGATGCTGGTGGCGGGCGCCGCGAGCACGCAGTGGGACAAGGGCGGCGCGGCGCTCGGCCTGACCGTGCTGGCGAACCTGATCCAGGCCGAACTGGACCACGTGTTCGACCGCCCGGAGGGCGTCTCCTCGAAGCGGTACGCCTTCGAGCACGCCCGCACCTGGGACAAGATGCGCAACGACTTCGTGGAGAGCGCCTACTTCCGCGTCCGGGAGCTGATCGGGCGCAGCCAGTCGCAACCGCTGAGCCGCGAGGTGCGAGAGTCGCTGGAGGACACCCGCACCCACATCACCGCCATGATGCAGGGCATCCTGCACGAGGTCGACGTGGCCACCAGGGAGATGGTCCGGCGCCGCAACAGCCCCTGGCGCCGCTCCGCGCTGTCCGAGACGTACGACCTGGTCGCCCGCGGCCTGGGTGACGGCATGCCCAGCCGCTTCCACAACGCGCTGCGGGTCGGCGGCCAGCACGCGGCGGCGCAGATCCCGTCACTGGTGCTGGGCGTCCTGGCGAACAGCGCGGTCGACCTGGTGACCATGAACATCGGGGCGGCCGGCGCCAGCGGTGCGGTCTACGGCGCCGGTTGGAGCGGGCTCAAACGGCACGAGTTCGCCGATCTCGTCGCGGTCGCGAGCTGGGACACCCTCAACCACCTCAGGTACCTGCTCGACGCGATCACGTTCCTGCTGGACAAGGATCTGCCGCTCACCGACGGGCGGCAACCGAGCACCCCGCCCCTCGGGATCGACGAACTGCCGCAGGCGAACCCCGACCGCTCCCGGCTGCTGACCGCGATGCGGAAGATCGGCCTCCGGCGCCTGTCCGAGGCGCGCGCCCAGGGCCGGGCCAACGACGCGGCCGGGCGCCCACGGGAGGTGTCCGGCCGGTTGCAGATGCTCTACAAGCACATACCGTCGTTCGTCACGCACCTGGCCGCGGCCGGTGCGATCGGCGGTGCGCTCAACCTGCCCGGCGCGGTGCTGGGGGTCGGCATCGCGGTCGGTGGCGTCGCCAAGCTCGCGACCGGCGTGGGCGAGAACCTGCTGCGGGTGTCGGCGCCGCTGTTCGCGCAGCAGGCCGGAATCCGGCAGTCGCTGGCCGAGACCGCGCGGATGACCAGCACGCGCGAGGAGTTGGCCACCGAGATCAAGGACCTGATGGGGGCCGCCGCCGCGGCGCACCAGGAGATCAAGCCGGCACCGGTGCCGGGCTGGACCGGTTTCACCGGCACGATGCGGTCGATCCCCGGCGGCGTGCGGTCGCGGCTCGGCCGGGCCCACCGCGCCACCTCGCGCGGGCTGACCCGGGTCGGTGACCTGACGACCTGGCGGGAGCCCCCGGCGCTCTGGCGGGGCCCGGCGCCGACCGGGCCGGTCGAGCTGACGCACCGGGACCGGACCGCGCTCAACGAACTGCACGAGATGGCCCGGGACCTGGACTACGCGCACGACCCGGCGCGGACGGCACGGGCCGACCTGACGCCGGACGCGGTCGGCCGCAAACTGGTCGTGCTGCTCGACCGGCTCGGACTGCGTACCGCCCAGGACCCGCACGGCCACCGCTGGCGTGCGGCGCGGGCGGATCTCCTGCGCCGGCACGGCTACCGCGTCCCGCCGAACGGGCCGCTCGACAGGCTCCGCAACGCGCGGGTGACCGGGGACGGGGGCGCCGGCCGGCACACGCCGGTGGACGTGATCGAGGAGGCGCTGGCCGAGCACCACACGGCGGACCCGCTGACCACGACGCTCTGGACGGTCGCGAACCGCCCCTACTTCCGGCCGCTGCGGATGGACGTGCGGGCGGGCGGCTGGATCAAGGTCTTCCTCGGTGACGGCCGCCGGTACCGCATCCGGGTGAGCACGGCCGTGGTCGGCGCGGACTCCGGGGCGCGGCTGCGCCTCGCCCCGGACGACCTGTGGCACGCGGTCCGCGGCACCACCCGCGACGAGGCACACACGCTGGTGCTCGATCCCGCGCACGCGGCCGACCCGGACCTGCTGGACTCCGCGCTGCGCTGGGCCACCGCCCAGATTCACCGGCACCGGACCGGCAACCGGCACCGCGTCCAGGACATGATGACCGGGCCGGCGCGGATACTGCTCACGATGCCGTCGACCGGCGTGTCCGAGGTGCCGGAGGCGCGTGCGCGGGCGAGCGCCGGCCGTACCCTCGACGGTCAGGTGCCCGCGGCGACGATCCGGGGGATGGAGGATCTGCTGCCGGCGCTGACGTCGGCCGATGACGCCGGCGTCCGCACGTTCGTCTCCGGCGCGATGAACTGGGGCGAGGTGACGCTGACCCGGCTGGGTGAGCAGTTCGAGACCGGCTCCGGCGCCATCGTGCACCGGGCGCGGGGCCCGGCCGGCACCGAGCCCGTCGTGGTGAAGATCTTCCCGCGGATGAGCCGGTTCGTGGAGGAGCTGTCCGCCCTGGAACGGCTCTCCCGGCCGGGCTTCACCGCGTTCACGGTGCCGGAGGTCCGCGCGGTCGGTGCCGTCAACCGGTCCGGTACGCCGGTCGGCGTGCTGGTGATGTCCGAGGTAAACGGCGTCACGCTCACCGATCTCCTGGCCGGCGTGGGCGCCGCGGCCCTCGCCTCGCTCCGCGCCGACGCGCTGGCCCGGGCCCGCGAGGCGATCGCCGCGCTCGGCCGGGCCATGGCGGACCTGCACGCGCGGCGCGGCGGGGCGGTGAGCCAGGCCTACCTGGACGGTCAGGTGGCGTGGGTCCGGGACCAGGTGAGGCACCTGCCGGAGGGCCACGAGCAGCGGACCCGGGCGGAGGCGGCGATCTCGCTGGTGACGGCGGATCCGGGCCCGGCCGGCCTGGTCCACGGCGACGCGCACCCGGGCAACGTCGTGTGGCACCCGGTGGACGGCATCACGTTCCTCGACGTGTCCGGCGCGCACCGGTCGATCGGCCCGGACGGCGCCCCGGCCGGCATGCCGGAACGCGACATCTCCACGTTCCTGTCCAAGCTGCGCAGCCAGGGCAGCGCACTCGGGCTGCGGATGCGGGACGAGCTGATGGTGTTGCGGCAGGCGTTCCTGGACGCGTACGACGGGGCCGGCGGCGTCCGCGCGCAGCACGTCGCCGACATGTTCCAGGCGGCGCGACACGCCCGTCAGGTCCGGGAGGGCGCCCCGGTGGAGCTGATGGTGTTCCCCGCCGCCGTGCCGGACCAGCTCGGGCTCTCCGACCCGGCCCGCCTGCCGAACCCGGCCGCGCTGCTCGGCCAGGCCGTGCTGCTCGGCCGCCGCTACCGCGGGCACGAGGCCGGCCGGATCACGGTCGCGCTGGCCCGCGCGAACGCCGCGCCGCAGACCGAGCGGATCACCGAGCTGCTGGACACGTTCACCGGCGGCCTGGCCTCGGTCGTCGACGGGCTCGGCACCCTCCTCCGGACCGCCGGCCAGGACCCGGCACGCCTCTCCGCGTACCGCGACGAGTTCCTCGAGGTCCTGGAAAGCTACGGTGCCGCACGCCGGATGCTCGACCAGCTCGCCACCGAGACCGGCGACGGGACGCTGCGCCTGCCGCCGTGGCGGGAACTGGTCGACGTGCGGGCGCCCGCGACGCCGGCCATGGAACCGATCCTGCTCGGCGAGTGGTCCGGCCCGCACGCCGGGGCGGCCGCCGACATCCTTGCGTCCGCGCGGGCCACGGGCGTGCCGGTGGTCGCGGTCGACCTGAGCGGGCCGGCCGGGATCGCCGGTCCGGTGGTGGAGGAGCTGCGGGCGGTGCTGGCCGGGTTCCGGCGCATGCGGACCGCGCCGGTGGTGGTCGCCACCGCGGCCACCCGCGCGTCCGGCGAGCTGTTCGAGAGCGTGCGGCGCGAGTTCACGCCGGTGCTGATCCAGTCGGCCGCGGCCGGGTTCGACCGGGTCTGGGTGCTCCAGGCGCCGGACGGCGAGTCCCGGCTGCTGGAGTCGCGGCTCGGCACCGAGATCTTCACGGCGGCCGGGCCGCTGGCGCGGCTGGTCCCACAGCGCGCGGACGGCGTGCACCTGCCCGGCGCGCTCGGCCTGTGGACCATGTCCCGGACCTGGTCGGCCGCGGCGGACCTGCACCGGGAGCACCTGGCCGAGCTGCACACGGACGCGGCGGCGGAGGCGCTGGCGGCGGCGGTCGCGGCCGAGCCGGGCGACGCGCGGCTCGCCGCGTTCCGCACCGTACTGGACGTGGCGCGGGCGGCCGGCGGCCTGCCCACGGACGGCGACGCGCGGCTGACCCCGGTGGCGCGGTCGCTGCTGGAGGTGGAGCCGGTGCCGGCGGCCGGGCCACGGGACCGGGCCACCGCCGGGTTCGTCTACGACTATCTCGCCACCATGGGCCCACGGACCGGGCGGTACGCCATGGACGGCCTGCTCTTCCAGCTCATCCGGGCCGGCGCGCTCACCTGGGACCAGGGCCTGTCGCTGGTCCGCGCGACCGCCGCCACCCCGGCCGACCGCGCGAACCTGGCCGTCTTCGAGGCGGTCCGGGACCTGCTCGCGGTGGATCCGGCGCTGGCCGGCGAGGACCCGATGACGCAGCCGGAGCTGCGCGCGATCATGAGCCGGATCGGCGGCGTCGCGGCGTCCCGGCTGACCACGGACGGGCGCAACCCGGACTGCGTCACCCCGAGCGACCGCGTCAACTGGGTCAAACACCTCGACGGGCTGCGTGACGCGCTGCGGGCGACGGAGCCCGGCCGCGCGTCCCTGATCGAGGTCGCCACCCACATCCTCACCAACTGCTGACCGGAGGACCGCCGTGACCCTGCCGCTGACCCCGCGCGTCATGGACGCGATCTGCCTGGAACACGTCATCCCGACCGGCACCGGCAGCCTCATCGTCAACGCGGCGCCGTCCACGCTGGACCGCGACGCGCTGCTGCACGAGGCGCTCACGCTCCCCGCGATCCCGAAGTACACCACCGTGTCGTTCGGACCGGGCATGCGCGACGCGCTCGTCGACGCCCGGCCCGGCACCGTGACCTGGGAGGACGGCATCGCACGCCCGACCGGTGAGCTCGGCCCGGAGCACGGGACCGTGCGGGCGCTGATGTACCAGTACTTCCGCGGCATCCCCGGCGAGGCGATGGACCGGATCGTCGAGCGGCCGCTGTTCGGCCCTTCCGGGGAGGCCGCGACGATGAGCCCGGACGAACTCGGCGCGCGCGCCGACCTGATGGGGTTGCCGGTGGAGATCCCGGCCGACCGGCTGCGCCCGGCGGCGACCACGCTCGACCCGCACCGGATTCTGTACTTCGACGAGCACGGCCGGCTCACCACGGAGCCGTACGCGCGGATGATCCGGGTCGTGCCGGCCCGGCACTGGGAGCCGGACCCGTACGCCACCGCCTCGCCGGAGGCGCGCGCGGAGGCGCTGCGGGACGGCTACCCGACCGCGCGGATCGTGCCCGCGGGGGGCCGGGTGCAGCTCGGCCTGCCGCCCGCGCTGACCGCGCACGCGCACGGCGACGCGGTGCGCGGCGCCCGGCAACCGCGCGCGGAGGATCTGGAGCGGCTGCCCGGCCAGGTCACCGTGGCCACCTACGGCGATCTGCTCGCGCACGTGGCCGGCGGGACCGCGACGCACTCGCTGGTCGAGGTGCGCGCGCCCGGAGCGGCCGCATCCGAGGTGTTCCTGGCCGTGCACGACCCGTCCGGCGACGCGTTCCTCGACCTGGGCACCGGCCGGGCCGCGCTGTTCCCGCCCGGCCCGGAGCTGATCCGGGTGGCCGCGCTGCCCGGCGAGATGACCGTGGCGGAACGGGTGCTCGACCTGGCCGCCGGCGACGTCACGGTGCGGCCGATCGTCCGGCCGCGCGGGGTGACCGCGTACCGCACGTTCGGGCCGTCCGGCATCCGCGCGGTCGACGTGCTGGGCGACGTACCCCCGAAGATCCTGGATCCGATCGCGGACGCGGCGGAGGCGATCGGCCAGTCCGTGATCGTGGTCGGGCCGCGGGCACGCACCGGGCCGTCCCGCCGCGACCTGCTCCGGCTGGAGAAGATGCTGTTCCAGCACCTGCAGAACGGCGGGCCGGCCCCGATCGTGCTGGACCACGGCGAGGCCGGGACGCACCAGGCGGAACTCACCGCGATCGCCGGCCGGTACGGCGCACCGGTGATGCGCCGGGTGCCGGGGCTCGGCCTCGACCTCACGCTCAAGTGGACCGGTGCCGGGCCGGGCGACACCACCGCGGTCCCGCCGTTCACGGAGATCAACCGGGAGACGCTGAAATCGGTCGGCGACCGGCAGCGCGCGAACGAAAGGGTCAAGACCGAGTCGGCGCTCGCGTCGTACCTGTCGATGGACCCGGCGGACACCACGCGACTCCGTGACACGCTGGCCAAGGAGGGCAGCGCGCTCAAGGCGCTGCGCGAGCAGATCTCCGCGCTGCCCGCCGACAGCGCGCTGTTCGCGCCGCACGCCGCGCTGCTGGACATGTTCGGCCGGCAGGACGGCCTGTTCGAGGCGGCGCTCGGCTATCTGGACGCGACCGCGGACGGCGCCATCAAGACCATGCCGTCCGTCACGTCGGCGCTGGACCGCGAGCCGGCGGCGCGCTCCGCCGCGCTGGAGGAACTCAAGGCCGTCACCGCCGGTACGCTCGACGACGGCGCCAGCCGGGCCATTCTCGACGCCATCAAGCTGCGGTTGGAGGGCGCCGACGCGAAGGCGGTCGAGCAGGCCATCCACACCCACTCGGGGTACCTGCCGAAGGAGGGCGGCCGGGCCGACTTCATCCGCCAGCTCAGCGCGTGGCAGCAGCAGATGCCCGAGCACGCCGAGGTGTTCAGCGAGGTGGCGCTCTACGTGACCACCTGTCCGTGACGGCCGGGCCGGTGGCCCCGCGCGCGGCGGGGCCACCGGCACACCTCAGTGGTCGACGGGCTCGCCGGTCTCGTCGTCGATCCACTCGACCTCGACGCCGGGACCCTCCACGCCGTTCCAGATCGCGCCGTCGTGCACGGTGATCCGCAGGTCGTGCGGGCCCTCGCGGGTCTCGACCCAGGTCCAGTCGCCCTCGACCTCCTGGCCGCGGGTGAACCACGGGCGCGAGTACACGCTGTCCGGCCGCTCCGGCGTGTTCGACGACACCGGTGGCGCGTCCGTGTCGCGGAACCCCTCCGGGTGCTCGGTACCGTCGTCCGCGGGCAGGTCCCAGGTCGCGTTGTCCGGGATGTAGTTGTTCCGGTCGCCGTCCGGTGGGCCCACCTCCAGCAGCGCGTCGCCGAACATCCGGAACGCGGCCGTCAGGCTGGACTCCGTCTGCGCGTACGCGTTGCCGGCCCCCATCAGCCCGCCCGCGAACTGGCTGAGCAGGCCGACCTTCCCGCCGTTCTCGGCGGTCGCGCCCTCCTCACCGAAGAAGTCCGTGACCGCCGCCAGGTACGTGTCGGAGAACGCCTTCGCCTCCTGCTCGCTCCGCCCGGACCAGCCCAGGTGCAGCTGGTCCCAGGCGTTCGCGATCCGCTCGAACGCGCCGCTGATGGCGACGCCGATGTCCCTGATGTCCTTGCCGCACTGGAACAGCTCCGGAGCGTCGATCCTCATGACCTCGGTCGCGAGGCTGTACGGCAGCTGATCTCCAGTGGGAATGTTGCCGTGATCGGGCACACCCACCCCCTCTCCAGGCCGAATACGCCATCACAGAGCGTGGGGCCCGGGGCGTGGAGGCGTCCACGTCCCGTTTCGCGTGGCTTGCCGGTGCCCCAGCGCCGCTCGCTACCCTCGGCCGCGCCGCGCCGGCGGTTATCGACTGCGACGAATGGTGGGACGATGAGCACCTCCGAGATCGGTTCCGTCGCCGGTTACCGCGACGGCAGCACCGCCGAGTTCGACCTGGACGGCATCCTGGCCCGGCAGACCCGGCCGGACGGCGTCGTCCTCGACGCGTTCGACGCGCACCAGCGGCCGACCGCCGGGCACACGGACGCGGCCCGGTTCACCGTCGCCTATCCGGAGGCACGCAATGACCTTCCGCAGGAAAGAGACGGCGCAGGCGTTGAGCTCTCACCGGCCGGGGACGTCATCCGCCGGCGATACGCCGACGGCACCGTCCATGAGTCTTTTGACTCCCTCGGCCGACCGCACCAGGGAATCGCGGGCGATACTCGCTTCGACATCGAATACGGCGCGAACGGCCGCGTCACCAATCGTTTCGTCGACGGTACGGTCGTCGACTACGACGGCGCCGGCCGCGTTCTCCGCCACGAGACGCCCGACGGCACCGTCTACGATTCCTTCGACCCGGCGGGTCGCCCCACGGCCGGTCACGGCACCACGGATTTCACCATCGACTATCCGGCCGGCGGCGGCTCCGTCATCCGCTACGCCGACGGCTCCTCCGCCACCTTCGACGCGGACGGCACCCTCGTCTCCCAGTCACCCGGCCCCGCGCCGGATCCCGGCACCACCGTCACCACCGCCGCTGCCGAACCACCGGCCCGGCAGGTAGCCGACGACGGCACGGTCTTCTCGTCGTTCGACGGGGACGGCCGTCCGCTGGCCGGTGAGACGCCGGAGGGCGACCGCTTCACCATGTCCTATGACGCCGGCGGCGGTTCGACGGTGTCGTACGCCGATGGTTCCACGGTCGTGTTCGACGCCGCCGGTGACGTGGTGTCCCAACGGCTGGCGGACGGGACGGTGTTCTCGTCGTTCGACGGCGAGAACCGGCCGCTGAAGGGAGAGACGCCGGAGGGCGACCGTTTCACCATGTCCTACGACGCCGCCAGCGGCTCCACCATGTCGTACGGCGACGGCTCGTCCGTGGGGCTCGACGCCGACGGGAAGGTGATCTCACAGCGGCTGGCCGACGGGACCGCCTTCACGTCGTTCGACGGCGATGGTCGGCCGCTCACGGGCCGGACGCCGGAGGGCGAGCGGTTCACGATCTCCTACGACGCCGGCGGCGGTTCGACGATGTCGTACGCCGATGGTTCTTCGGTCGTGTTCGATGCCGCCGGTGAGGTGACGCGGCAGACGCTGGCGGACGGGACCGTGTTCACGTCGTTCGACGGCGAGGGACGGCCGCTGAGCGGTGTGACGCCGGAGGGGGACCCGTTCACGATCTCCTACGACGACGGCGGCGGCTCCACCATGACGTACCCCGACGGGTCGTCCGTGGTGTTCGGCGCCGACGGTGCCGTGACGCGGCAGACGCTGGACGACGGCACCGTGTTCACCGCCTTCGACGACGACGGGCGGCCGGTCGCGGGAGAGACGCCCGAGGACGACCCGTTCACCGTCGCGTACGACGAGCGCGGCTCGCGGACCTCCTACGCCGACGGGTCGAGCGTGCGGTTCGACGCGAACGGCACCGTGGTGTCGCAGCGGCTCGCGGACGGGACGGAGTTCACCCGGTTCGACGCCCAGGGCCGGCCGCTGGCCGGGACCACGCCGGAGGGGCAGCGGTTCGCGGTCTCCTACGACGACCGGGGCGGCTCGGTGATGACGTACGCGGACGGGTCCTCCGTGTCGTTCGCGGCGAACGGGGCCGTGGTGTCGCAGACGCTGGCGGACGGGACCGAGTTCACCGGGTTCGACCCGGAGAACCGGCCGCTGGCCGGGAGGACGCCGGAGGGGCAGCAGTTCGCGGTCTCCTACGACGACCGCGGCGGGTCCGTGACGAGGTACGCGGACGGGTCCTCGGTCACGGTCGACGCGAACGGCACCGTGGTCGGGCAGCGGCTCGCGGACGGCACCGTGTTCACCGCGTTCGACGGCGAGGGGCGGCCGTGGAAGGGGATGACGCCGGAGGGCCGGTCGATCACGCTGACCTACGACGGCGGCACCGTCACCACGGCGTACGGGGACGGCTCCTCGCTCACCACGGACGCGGACGGCGATCCGCTGCGGATGACCACGGTGGACGGCACGGTGTTCACCGAGTTCCACGGCGACGGGCGGCCGAAGGTGGGCGTGACGGCGCAGGGCGAGCGGTTCACGATGACCTACGACGACACCGACCACACGACCCGGATCGCGTACGACAACGGCACCACGATCGTGCTCGACGCGAACGACGACCCGACGTACATGAGCACCTCGGACGGCTCGGTCTTCACCGACTTCCTCGACGACGGGCGGCCGCGCTCCGGGACCGGCCCGAACGGCGAGCACATCTCGTTCACCTACGACGACCGGGCCGGCACGTCGACCGCGGTGATCGGCGACAACACGATCGTCTACGACGCCGGCGGCAACCCGGTCTCGCTGACCACCGCCCAGGGCTACGTCTTCAGCGACTTCGAGAACGGCAACTTCACCCGCGGGTACGACCCGGCGAGCGGCCGCCACTTCGACATCAGTTACGGGCCGAACGGCGAGACCACCTGGCGGTACGGCGAGCACGACTCCGTGACGTTCGACCGGAACGGCAGGCCGATCTACGCGGAGTACGTCGACGGCGACGGCCGCGCCATCGGGGTCGACTACGCGATCCAGATCCCGCTGCTGCAGCAGACCGCCGAGTACACCCGGACCGAGCGGGAGACCGTCTCCGCCCAGCTGGAGCTGCTCAAGGGGCAGATCACGGAGGCGAAGGGCTACTGGGTCAGCCCGGCCGGCCGCACGTTCGAGGCGTACAGCGCGGTCGTGGAGACGGCCGCGAACAACCTGCTCGGCGTGCTCGACGCCGCGATCAGCAAGCTGGAGCTGACCCACGCCAACTACGTCGGCAGCGAGAGCACGAACGCCGGCAACATGACGCCGAAGTAATTCCTCCGTCGTCTTGAACCGGCCCCCGGGCGGCTCCGTAGTCAGGGCGTCCGGGTCCCCGCGCCCGGGCGCACGGACCGGCGCCGGCCGGTGTGTGGGACTGACCAGGAGGATCAGATGCTCACGATCGCGATCATCGACGACCACCCGGTGAAACGGGCCGGTCTGGAGAAGTTCGTCGCCGAGACGCCCGGCCTGGCCGTGGCCGCGTCCGTGCGGGCGGTGGCGGACCTGGCCGGCGACGTACGGTTCGACGTCGCGATCCTGGACGTGCCGCTGCGGCCCGGCGGCCCGGCACTGTCCGAGATCGAGGCGCTGGTGGCGCGCGGGCCGGTCGTGGTCAGCTCCACCTGGGAGCGCCCGCTGACGTTCGGGGCGGTGCTGCGGACCGGCGTGCGCGGGTTCGTGGCCGGGCGCGCGGACGGGCGCAACATCGTGGCCGCGCTGATCACGGTGGGGGAGGGCGGCTTCTACGTCTGCCCGCAGCTGGCCGGCCGGTTCCAGGCCGAGCTGGTCCGCAACGTCAACGAGGACCCGGCCGGGCTGGCACCGCGCGAGGTGGAGACGCTGCGCTGGATCGCCCGCGGGCTCACCCACTCGCAGATCGCGGGCCGAATGGGGCTGACCGAGGCGACGGTCAACACGTACGCGAAGCGAATCCGGGCGAAGCTCAACGCGGGCAACAAGGCGGAGCTGACCCGGATGGCGATCGAGCTGGGCCACATGGCGGGCGAGACCCGCCGCTTCCCGGCCGCGTAGAAGGGGCGATCCCGGTGGACGAGCAGCAGCCGACGACGATCTCGCGACAGGGCCCGCCGCCGTCGCCGCACGCGGAGCGCCTGGAGTTCGTGCGCGCGTTCATCGACCACGCGCGTCACCAGCCGAGCCCGGACCGGCTGGTCGCCCGGCCGCACACCGCCATCTTCGTCGCGTCCGGCTGCGCCATCATGGCGGTGCTGGTCGGCCTCGTGTTCAGCCTGTTCACCGGCGACCGGTACGGCAGCGACCCGGCCGCCGCCGCGTCGCCGAGCCCGACCGGGCCGCCCACGTTCACCGCGGTCACCGGCTGGGACTGCCGGGGTGAGCCGGAACACGTCTTCGAGGCGCGCGGCCGTACGCCACAGTGGCAGATCGTCGCCGGGAACGCGTGGGCGCGGGACGGCTGCCGCGGCAACTACGCGACCGTGCCGCTGACCGGCGACAACGGCTACGACGACCCGTCCGTGGTGCTCATCTGGGCGTTCACGCCGGGCTTCGGGGTGGACAAGTGCGACGTCGCCGCGTACGCGCCGAAGCTGGATGTGAAACAGGTGACTCCCGCGGTGAAGGCGCACTTCACCATCACCGCCGGGCGGGACGGCGAGAACCTGGGTACCTTCGACCTCAACCAGGGGAGCAGGCAAGGCGAATGGCTGGAGGCCGGGTCGTTCCCGGTAGCCAACGGCAAGTTTACGATCCGCCTGGGAAACCGGGGGAAGTCCGAGAACAGCCGTGAGCGGCTGATCGTCTCTCAGCTGCGAATCACCTGCGGAAAGGCCGACAGGTGAGGCCCCCGGACGGAACTACCAGGACGGAGGAGCCGCACGGATGCGCACCGGGATAGCTGACGCCTCGTCGTCGGCCCGGATAGAACGGGTCGGCACCAAGGGATGGGGCCGGCACCGGACCATCGGCGAGGCGGTCCGCGCCGCGCAGGACGGCGGGATCGTCTCCGTCGCCGCGGGCCGGTACGCCGAGAGCGTCGTGGTCGACAGGTCGGTGCGGATCGTCGCGGAGTCCGGTGGCGTGGAGATCGCGCCCGCGGACGGCCCGGCGATCGAGGTGCGGTCCGGCACCGCCGCGGTGCAGGGTCTGCGGCTGCTGTCCGCGCAGCCGATCCGGCCCGCGGTCACGGTCGCGGGCGGAACGGTCACCGTGGACGGCTGCGAGATCCAGGGCGGCCGGGTGGAGGTGGCCGGCCAGGCGACGGTGACGCTCACCGACTGCACGATCACCGGCGCGGCCGGCGCCGGCCTGGACGTGGCCGACTCCGCGCGCCTGCACCTGAACGGCGGCGCGGTCCAGCACGTCGACGGCGCCGGCGTGATGGTCCGCGGCGGCGCCCGGGTCACCCTCACCGAGACCGCGGTGCGGCACGTCACCGCCGCCGGCCTGCACCTGCGCGAGTCCGCCGGGGCCGAGGCCGTGCGCGCCGAGTTCTCCCACGTGGGGATCTCCGCGCTGCTGGTCGAGGACGAGGCCGCCGCCACCGTACGGGACTGCCAGTTCTTCGACAACGACGGCGACGTGCTCCGAGCCACCGGCAGCGCGCCGTTCCACGCGGACTGGTGGCCGGGCGCGCTGCCGGACCGCCCGCAGCTCGACCCCCCGGCGCTCGGCGACGGCGAGCCCGGCGGCATCCGGATGGAACGCTGCACCGTGGACCGCACCGGCGGCACCGCGGTGCACCTGTCCGGCACCGCGCACGCGGGCATCGCGGACTGCCGCATCGACACGGTCACCGGCGCCGGCGTGGTCGCGACCGGCGACGCACGGCTGGTGATGACGGACACGCACGTGGTGCGCCCGCGCAGCACCGGCGTGGCACTGCTGGCCCAGGCGCACGCGCGGATCGAGCGCTGCTCGGTCACCGACTCCGGCGCGAACGGGCTGTTCCTGGCCGGGGACTCGCGCGTGCTGCTGCGCGCGCTCGGCGTCAAGCAGACCCGGTACACGGCCGTGCACCTGGGCGGCACCGCGATCGCCACGCTGGCCGACTGCGAGATCGCCGACACCCCGGAGTGCGGCATCCGGATCACCGGTCGCGCCATGGCCCGGATCGACGGCGGCCGGGTGGACCGCGCCCGGCAGGCCGGCGTGGCCGTGGAGGAGACCGGCGACGTGCACCTGCGCGGCATGACCGTGGCCGAGGGCGAGGTCGGCGTGCGCGTCGACTCGCCGCATCACGCGCTGGTCGAGCGCTGCACCATCACGGAGATCGCGCAGACCGGGTTCGAGGCCGCGAAGGGCTCCGGCCCGATCGTGCGGGACACCCGGATCGACGGCTGCGGCGGCGCCGGGCTGTTCGTGGACGCGGACGCCGCGCCGATCGCGGACGGCCTGACCATCGAGCGGATCGGCGGCACCGGCGTGGTGGTCTGGGGCGGCGCCGCGCCGGTCATCCGCGCCACCACCATCGCCAACTGCAAGAAGAACGGCCTCTACCTGGGTGCGGAGGCGCGCGGCACGGTCGAGGACCTGGACGTCACCGGCACCGGGTACCCGGCGCTCTACATCGGGGCGTCGGCCACGCCGGTGCTGCGCCGCGTCCACGTGCACGACGTGGAGGAGGACCTGACGCTGGTCGACGGCGCCGACCCCACGTTCGAGCAGTGCACGGTGGACGCGGTCGGCACCTCCACGATGCCGGTGGAGGGCGCGAACCCGCTGGTCCGCCGGGCCGGCGCGGCCGTGACCTCACCGTCGGCGACCCGGCCGCCCGCGTCCGCGGCCACGCCGGACCCGGCCGCGGCGGAGACGCTGCCGGAGCTGCTGGCGCAGTTGGAGCGGCTGGTCGGCCTGGAGAAGGTGAAGCAGGACGTCGGCTCGCTGGTCAAGCTGGTCCAGATGGTGCAGAAGCGCCGCGAGGCCGGGCTCAGCCCGCCGCCGATGTCGCGCCACCTGGTCTTCGCCGGCAACCCGGGCACCGGCAAGACCACGGTCGCCCGGCTGTACGGCCGAATCCTGCGCGCGCTCGGCATGCTGGGCAGCGGCCACCTGGTCGAGGTGGACCGGTCCGCGCTGGTCGGCGAGTACGTCGGCCACACCGCGCCGAAGACGCAGGCCGCGTTCCGCCGCGCGCTGCACGGCGTGCTCTTCATCGACGAGGCGTACGCGCTGACCCCGGACGGGCACGGCGCGGACTTCGGCCAGGAGGCCATCTCCACGCTGGTCAAGCTGATGGAGGACCACCGCGAGGAGGTCGTCGTCATCGTGGCCGGCTACCCGTACGAGATGGTCCGGTTCATCAGCACCAACCCGGGTCTGGCCTCCCGCTTCTCCCGCACGCTCACGTTCGAGGACTACTCCTCGGACGAGCTGGTCCGCATCGTGCAGTCGCAGGCCGCCGACCACGAGTACCACCTCGGGCCGGAGACGGTCGAGAAGCTGCGGCGGTACTTCGACTCGGTCGACCGGGGCGAGGGCTTCGGCAACGGCCGGTTCGCCCGCGGCGTCTTCCAGCACATGACCGAGCAGCACGCGGCGCGCGTCGCGGAACTGGCCGTGCCCACCACCGAGCAGCTCACCCGGCTCGAACCCGAAGACCTGCCAGACGTGCCTGATTCATAGGAGACCGCGTGTCCCGCATCTCGTTCCACCGCCCGGCCCGGTTCCTGCCGCCGGCCGCACCGCAGGACAAGGTGGTGCTGCCCGCGCCGCCGGAGCAGAAGCAGAGCAACGCCGGCTTCATCAGCCTGCTGCTGCCGCTGCTGTCCAGCCTCGGCATCGCGGCGTACATGGTGTCGTACGGCCGGCCGATGCTGATCGCGCTCGCGATCATCTTCGCGGTCGTGTCGTTCAGCGCCACGATCGCGTTCCGGGTGCAGAACAAGCACCTGGAGCGGCGGACCGTGATGCGGCAGCGGGCCCGGTACCGCGCGCTGCTGATGGACGTGCGGACGAACGCCCGGCAGGTGGCGTCCACGCAGCGCATGCTCGGCGCGTGGGCGCACCCGGAGCCGGACCGGCTGCTGGCGATCGCGCACAGCGGCCGGCGGGTGTGGGAACGGCGGCAGGGCGACCCGGACTTCCTTCGGGTGCGCATCGGCCTGGGCGACGCGGAACTGTCCACGCCGATCCAGATCGGCACCCGGCTGGACCCGCTGGCCGATTACGACTGGGAGTCGATGCGCGCGGCCCGGCGACTGGTCGACTCGATGAGCAAGGTCGCGGCGCAGCCGATCGCGATCGACCTGGGGACCGCGGGCGTGGTCAGCGTGCTCGGCGCGCCCGCGGACACGGCCGCGCTGACCCGGGCCATGCTCTGCCAGCTCGCGGTCATGCACGCGCCGGACGACGTGCTGGTCGCGATCGAGGCGCCGGACGTGACGGAGTGGGAGTGGGCGAAGTGGCTGCCGCACACGTTCGAGCCCGGGTCCCGGCGCCGGGGCCGTGCGGTGCCGCTGGTCAGCACGGAGCACGGCGGGCTGGCCGACGTGCTGGACCGGGAGCTGCGCCGGCGCTCGGACGCGGCCGGCGCGCGGCGGCTGCAGACCGCGTTCGACCGCGGCGCGGCGCCGGAGCAGCAGCGGCTCGTGGTGGTGTTCACCGCGTTCGACCCGGTCTCCGAGTGGGGGCGCTCGCCGCAGCTGCGGGCGCTGCTGGAGGCGGCCGGGCCGCAGCTGGGCATCACGCTGATCTTCCTGGGCCGGCGTGAGTCGCAGGAGCCGGGCCGGGTGGACCTGCGGGTGAGCGTGGCGGCCGGCGGCGGACTGTCGCTGACCGGGCGCACCGGCGGCGCGGTCACGTCCGAACTGTCCCAGCAGGACCGGGTGAGCACGCCGATGGCCGAGCTGATCGCCCGGAAGCTGACGCCGCTGACGCTCACGGACGAGCAGGAGCAGGTGCTGGCCCGTACCGTGTCGCTGATCGAGACGCTGTTGAACGGCCGGGCCCTGGACTCGTCGCTGGGCGGGCTGTGGGAACCGCAGCTGGGCCCGGACCGGCTGCTGCGCGTGCCGATCGGCACGGACGGCGACGGGCAGAGCGTGGTGCTGGACATCAAGGAGTCCGCGCAGGGCGGCTCCGGGCCGCACGGCCTGATCGTGGGCGCCACCGGCTCCGGCAAGAGCGAGCTGCTGCGGACGCTGGTCGCCGGCCTGATGGTGACGCACTCGCCGGAGCTGCTCAGCCTGGTGGTGGTCGACTTCAAGGGCGGTGCCACGTTCGCGCCGCTGGCCGGCATGCCGCACGTGGCCGGCATGATCACGAACCTGGCCGACGACGCCATGCTGATCGACCGGGTGCGGTCCGCGCTCGCCGGTGAGCAGCAGCGCCGCCAGCAGCTGCTGCGCCTGGCCGGCAACGTCGACTCGATCCGGGAGTACCAGCGGCGGCGGCTGGCGGGGGAGAGGGGCGCCGACGGTGCGCCGCTGCCGCCGATGCCGTACCTGCTGGTCATCATCGACGAGTTCGCCGAACTGCTCAGCGCGCACCCGGAGTTCGTCGACCTGTTCGTCCAGATCGGGCGGGTGGGCCGGAGCCTCGGCATCCACCTGCTGTTCTCCACCCAGCGGCTGGAGGAGGGGCGGCTGCGCGGGCTGGACTCGCACCTGTCGTACCGGATCTGCCTGCGCACGTTCAGCGCGCAGGAGAGCCGGACCGTGATCGGCACCCAGGACGCGTACCGGCTGCCGCCGATCCCGGGCTCGGCGTACCTGAAGGTGGACGAGACGATCTACCGCCGGTTCCGGGTCGCGCACGTCTCCGCGCCGTTCGTGTCGCCGGAGGAACGGGACGCGGACGGGGCGGCGCCGACCTCGATCCTGCCGTACGAGATGCGCGGCCTGACCGCCGCCGACCTGTACGAGGAGGACGAGGAGGACGCGCCGATGCCGTCCGGCGACGGACCGACCGAGCTGAGCGTGATCGTCGACCGGCTCTCCGGCCGCGGCACCCCGGCCCGGCAGGTGTGGCTGCCGCCGCTGCCCCGCGCGGTGCCGCTGGACGTGCTGCTCGGCCCGATCGCGGTGCAGTCCGGCCGCGGCCTGTCCGCCACCATGTGGCCGGCCGCCGGTGAGCTGCGCATCCCGGTCGGCGTGGTGGACCTGCCCGCCCAGCAGGCGCAGGAGCCGCTGCTGCTGGACCTGGGCGGCCCGCACGGCAACCTGGCGATCGTGGGCGCGCCCCGGTCCGGCCGGAGCACGCTGCTGCGTACCCTCATGCTGGCCACCGTCCTGACCCACACGCCGGCGGAGGCGCAGTTCTACTGCATCGACTTCGGCGGCGAGACGCTGCACCCGTTCACGGCCGCGCCGCACGTCGGCGACGTGGCCGGGCGGATGGACCGGGAGATGGTCGGCCGCATGCTGGCCGACATCCGGGCGCTGATCGCCGGCCGGGAGAAGCTGTTCCGCGAGCTGGGCATCGACTCCGTGGCGGAGTTCCGGGCGCGGCGCGACTCCGGGCGGCTGCCGGACGGGCTCCGGGCCGCGGACGTGTTCCTGATCGTGGACAACTGGGGCGCGCTGCGCACCGAGCTGGACACGCTGGAACCCGTCATGATCGAGATCGCGTCCCGGGGGCTCGGCGTCGGCGTCCACCTGATCCTGACCACGAACCGGTGGATGGAGATCCGCCCGGCGCTGCGGGAGAGCATCGGCACCCGGCTGGAGCTGCGGCTCAACGACTACAACGAGTCCGACATCCACCGCCGGATGGCGCAGGCGATGCCGTCCAACCTGCCCGGGCGGCTGCTCTGCCCGCCCGGCGTCTACGGCCACGTGGTGCTGCCGCGCCTGGACGGCCGGGACACCGACGAGGGCGTCCGCGACGCCCAGCAGGACATCCTCGCCAAGATCGGGCCATCCTGGCACGGCAAGCCCGCGCCGCGCGTGCGCATGCTGCCGGAGAGCATCGTGCGCGACGACCTGGACGCGAACGGCATCGCGCCGACCGCGGTCCCGATCGGCATCGGCGAGCCGGACATCGCCACGGTCGGCCTGGACCTGGTCGAAGGCGACCCGCACTTCGTGGTCTTCGGCGACACCGCGTCCGGCAAGAGCACGTTCCTGCGGACCTGGCTGCGGAACCTGATCGACCGGCAGACCGGCTGGGAGGCGCGCGTGGTGCTGATCGACTACCGCCGCTCGCTGCTCGGCATCGTCCCCGAGGGACACCTCGGCGCCTACGCCGCCGACGCGCAGACCACCAAGGTGTACGCCGCGCAGATCGCCGGGAAGCTGCGCGAGCGCATGCCCCCGGCCACGGTCACCCCGGAGGAGCTCAAGGCGCGGAGCTGGTGGGAGGGCCCGGAGATCTACGTGGTCATCGACGACTACGACCTGGTCGGCGGCGGCATGCAGTCACCGCTGGCGCCGCTGGTCGAGTTCATCCCGCACGCCCGGGACATCGGCTTCCACGTGGTGCTGGCGCGCCGGGTGGCCGGCGCGGGCCGGGGCGCGGTCGGTGACGTGTTCCTCTCCCGGGTGCGGGACCTGGGCGGCGGCGGCCTGCTGCTGTCCGGCGACTCCCGCGAGGGCCAGCTGCTCGGCACGGAGAAGCCCGCGACCCGGCCCGCCGGGCGCGGCGCGCTGGTCAGCCGCGGCCGGCCCACCCGGCTGGTGCAGATCGCGCTGGACGAGGCGGCCGAGCCCGCCGAGCCGGACGCCGCGGTGTCCGCGCGCTGACCCGGGGGACACCCGAATCGGTCACTGTCGGAGTCCAGTGCCCGGTTGGGATGCTGCGACCGGAATCCGGCATCGCAGCGAGGAGGGCTCGTGGAGGGCTACGACGTAACACCGGAGGACGTCCAGCAGGCGGCCACCGACTGCTGGACCACCGCGGAGGACATCAAGCAGGAACTGGCCGCGATCAAGGGGTACGTGGCCGGCCTGCGCGACCAGTGGCAGGGCGTCGCGGCGCAGAACTTCGACCAGCTGATGATCGACTTCGACGCGTTCGCGCTGATGCTGAACAACGCGCTGGTCAACATCAGCTACGGGCTCCGCGGCAACTTCAACAACTACGTCAGCGTCGAGGAGTTCGCCTCGAACAACCTCGTCGCGGTCAACAACGAGATCCCCGGCGTCTACCTGTAACGCCCCGGCCGACAGGAGTTCCGGACATGCCCGACATCTTCGAGACCCACATCCGCGTCCCCACCGACCTGGAGGGGGCCGGCACCTTCATCAACGGCGCGTCCGCCGAGATCATCGGGGACCTCACCCGGCTGGAGAACCAGCTCGCGCCGCTGGCCGCCACCTGGGTCGGCAGCAGCGCCACCTACTTCGAGGACCAGCGCCTCGCGTGGAACGTCGCGGCCGACGGGCTGTTCGGCCCGGAGGGCGTGCTCGGCATGATCGCGCACGCGCTGAACGTGAACTACCAGAACTACTCCGAGGCCGAGCTGGCCAACGAGAACACCTGGAAGCGCTAGATGGCCGACCAGCGCAGCCTCGTGACGGTCGTCGGCGCGCGCAAGCGCGTCGACGTCGCGCTGCCCGCGACCACGCCGGTGGGCGAGTACGCGGGCCGGCTCGCCGACCTGTGCGGGCAGGACGGTCACGACGTGTTCCCGCCGGCCTGGTCGCTGACCCCGGCCGGCGGGGCACCGCTGGCGCTGGAGGACTCGCTCGTGGACGCGGGCGTGGCCGACGGCGCGGTGCTCTACCTGATCGACGTGGCCGGCGACCCCGGCGGCGAGCCCGCGATCGAGGACATCGAGGAGCTGGTCGCGGACCAGACCGAGAGCTACCGCGCGGCCGAGCCGCCGCGCGGC
Organism: Catenuloplanes atrovinosus; assembly: GCF_031458235.1. Classification (NCBI taxonomy): domain Bacteria; kingdom Bacillati; phylum Actinomycetota; class Actinomycetes; order Micromonosporales; family Micromonosporaceae; genus Catenuloplanes; species Catenuloplanes atrovinosus. The sequence goes on from NZ_JAVDYB010000001.1 coordinate 1,147,936, forward strand.
CTGATCGTGATCGCGCTGTCGCTGGCCTGGCTGGCCGCGACCGGGTACGTGCTGCTGCGCGCGCACGGCGGGCTCACCGCCGCGATCGCCATGACGCTCGCGGCGCTGGTGCTGCTGGGCACGTCCTGGGGGCTGCAACAGCGGCGCTCGGCCGTACCGCCGGGGCTCTGCCTGGCCATGTCGATGGCCTCGGCCGCGTGCATGGCCGCGGCCGGCGGGCTGCTGTTCGCGGAGCTCAGCGCCGGGCTCTGGTGGGTCGGCGTGATCGCCGGCGCGAACCTCGGCATGGTGATGGCGCTGGCCACCACGCCCGAGCTCATCCTGTTCGCGGTGGAGTTGCAACTGCTGGTCGCGGGCCTGCTCATCCCGCTCTTCCTGCCGCTGCGGGTGACCGCCGCGGAGGCGGCCGCGGCCGTGGTGGTGGCCGCCGTCGCGCTGCTCGGCGGCTCGAAGTGGATCGCCGCCAGCATCACCGCGTGGGCCTCCCGGCCGCCGAAGTCCAGCGCGCCGATGGCCCAGGCGGTCACCGGGCTGCTGGTCCGCGCGCGCCGGGTGCTGACGTTCGTGATCGCCGGGCCGGTGCTGGCGCTGACCGTGGCGCAGCCGGTGCTGGCGCTCTCCGGCAACTGGTGGGCGATCGTGCTGGCCGCGGTCTCCGGCACGGCGCTGCTGGTCCGTACCAGGCAGGCCGGGTTCCGCGGCGAGACGATCGCGTTCGGCGTGAGCGGGCTGGCCGGCGTGTTCGCCGCGATCGGCGCGGTCGCGCACCGCTTCGGCGGCACCGGCGCCACCGCGGTCACGCTGGTGCTGTGCGGATTCGTGGTGCTCGCCATCGGCGTGCTGATCTCGCTGGTCCAGCTCCCGATCACGGAGTCGACCACGGACGTGTCGCTGGCCGGTGCGGCGGCGGCCGGGCGCCGCTCGGTCGCCGAGGTGGTCGGCATGCTGTGCAACCTGGCGGTCGCGCCGCTGGCCATGGGCGTCTACGGCGTCTACGGCGAGCTGGCCGCGATCGGCGCCGGCATCATCCACTGAGGAACGCCGGGTCCGCGCGAGCGGCCCGGCGTTCTCTCGTGCCCGGTCAGAAGATCTCGGTGATCTGCGGCGGGTCCGGGAACTGCGACGCGTAGTCGATGTTGGCGTAGGCCTGCGCGGCCGCGTCGACCGCCATGATGTACTGCCCGACCAGCGTGATCAGGTCCGCGGACGCGGTGAGCAACTGGTGCTGGTACGTGTTGAGCTGGGTGACCTGCTGCGGGCTGGCGCCGTAGTAGTCGTCGACCGTGTGCGTCTCCCAGTTCCACTGGCCGCCGCCCGGGGTGGACGTCGTCGACTCCTCGTGGATGCCGCCGTTGTACGGATTGCCGTCGCCGCCCACGTCCGCCTCGCTGGAGACCGCGAAGATCCAGCTCTCCCGCTGCCCGATGTAGGTCCGCAGGTCGTTGTACTTGGTCACGGTGTCACCGACCACCTCCAGCGCGCCGACCACGCGGTCCACGATGTCGCCGGTGTTCACCTCGAACGGGTTCACGTCGACCGTGGCGGTGGGCGCCTCGGCGTCGCCGGACGTCTCCTCCGGCGTCCGGATGGTGATCTCCGGCCCGGACAGCCACTGTGGATCGTCCGGGTCCGGCCCGTCCCCCCAGGTGCCGTCGAACTCCAGCACCGGTGGTGTGACGTCCGGAGTCGGATCTTGTAACTCCTCCGGCATCCCGCACTCCTCTCACGGCGGATAGTTCCACCCTGACTGTCCGGCGCCGGTCCCCACCGGGCAACGTCCCTTTTCCGATGACCGGAGCCGCGGCGAACGTGGGGCTGTCGCGTGCGGACCGGCCGCGCCTAGCGTCGGGGTGCTCGCCCGCCGTCGGCGGCGACCCTGCCGCGATCCTGGGAGGTACGCACGTGGCGGACGGAGCCCTGCACCCGGATCCGGCCAACATCGACGCGCTCGCCGGTGAGTGGGACAAGTTCGCCATCGAGATCGGCGAGCTGTCCGGCGCGCTGGACCAGCTGATCAACGCGCAGTGGAACGGCGACACGGCCGTGCAGTCCGACCGGGTCGCCGAGGCGATCAAGACGCGGGTCACCGAGATCAGGGACGCCTGCACCCAGATGGCCACCTCGCTGCGGGAGATGGCCGAGGAGGTCCGCAAGGCGATCCAGGCCCGCCGCGCGCAGGAGCTGATCGAACGAATCTTCCTGATCCTGACCATCGTCGGCACGTTCTTCCTGTTCCTGACGCCGTTCTTCGCGATGATCGGCAACCTGGGCCGGCTCGGCGCGATCCTTTCCGTGGTCGGCCGCGCGCTCAACGTGGTCGGGGACCTGGTCGCCACCATCCTGAGCCGGCTGCCGATGGTCACGGCCGCGGCAGCGGAGAACATCGGCGCGTTCGTCAACGGCGTGTTCTGGGCGGTCGGCATCAGCTTCGGCATCCAGGGCGGCGTGCACGCCGGCTTCGGCGTGCCCTGGCAGCCTGACGTGTGGAACGAGGTGACGAACGCGCTGGTCGGTGGCGCCACCGCCATCATGTTCGGCGGCATCCAGATCTACTCGTGGGGCAAGAACGGCGCTGTCCAGACCCGGTCCGTGCACGACCCGTCGCGGCTCAACCACAGCAACCCGGGCCCGGTCACCATCCCCCGGGTCGACGCGGCCACCCCGACGCCGATGCCGGTCGGCGACGGGCACCTTCCGCCGCCCGCCGCGTTCGCCACGGCCGACGGCACGGTGCCACCACCGAGGTCCATGCCGCACCTGGACGAGGTGTCCAGCCGGCCGCCGGGCGTCGACGGCGACCTGCCGGTGCTGGCCTCCTCGACCGGCGTCAACCACCAGGTCGGCGAGATCGGCGCGCTGCCGCCCGCCGGCACCACGGCCGGCGGGGCGCACGTGCCGCCGCCCACCCCGCGCGGCGGCGAGCACCAGGCCGTGGCGCCCGTCCCGCACGGTACGAGCGCCACGCACGCGGGCACGCCGCCGCTCGGCCGCACGCCGTCGCCGGAGCCGCACCGGCTGGGCGACCCGCCGATCACCCACGGCGGCTCGCGGGCCGGGACGCCGCCGGTCGCGCACCTCGACAACACCGTGCTGCCACCGGCCGGGCGGCCGTCCACACCGGACGGACGGCCGGGCGGGGTCACGCCGCCGGCGCCGCACGGTCTGACCCCGCAGACGCCGCACTCGCCCACGCACGCGCCGCTGCCCGGCGACCCGGTCACCCACGGGAACGGGCGGATGTCGCCGCCGCCGGGCGATCCGCAGCCGCTCGCGGGCGGCCGGCCGGCCACACCGGCGCCGCAGCAGCCCCACGACGTGATCGCGTCCGGGCGGCCCACGGCCCGGGCCGAGCCGGTGCCGCACGGCACGGCCGGCCGGCCGGGCACGCCCACGCCGCCGCCCGAGCCGGTGCCGCACGGTACGGCCGGCCGGCCGGGCACGCCCACCCCGCCGGCCGAGCCGGTGCCGCACGGTGCGGCCGGCCGGCCGGGCACGCCCACGCCGCCGGCCGGGGAGCCGCAGCGCCCGGTGGTCAGCGAGTCGTCCCGGACGGTGGCGGACCTGACGAAGCCGTCCAGCCTGCCGCAGACGCCGTCCGGCGGCGGCCGGTCCGCCGTGCCGGAGCCGCCGCTCGGCCGGCCCGGCACGCCGCAGGCGATGCCGGTGCACGACGGCCCGAGCACGGCGCCGGAGGGCCCGCGCGGCCGGACGCCGTCCGACGCGTCGTCGGTCTCGTCGCTGCCACCGGCCCGGCGGCCGGCCGGCGGCGACGGCCAGGTGCCCGAGCCGATCGTCCGCCGCGCCCGCTCGGCCGAGTCGTTCGCGTCGAGCACGTCACCGGAGTCGCCCGCGCCGGCCGTCCGCCGCGCCGACCCGGCCGACCCGCCGGCAGCCGGCACGACGACGCCCGAGCCACCCGTCTCCCGCCGCCCCCCGACCGCCACGGAGATCGTGGAGAGCGCACCGATGACGCCGCGCCGTCTCCCGTCGGCCGAGTCGCTGCGCGCGCCGGTCCCGCTGTCGCGCGGCGGCGACGATCCGGCGAGCGCGCCGTCGCCGTCGCGGGCCGGGGACGACGCGATCGTCCGCGACCTCGACGACCTCCGGCAGCGGCTGCGGGACCGCGGCGTGGCGGACCGGGAGTTCGACCGGCGGGTGACCGAGTACCTGGCCGGCCAGCGGGCCCGGGAGAACGGCGCGGACGCGCCCACCGTGCGGCGGGAGGACCTGGACGACCTCCGGCACGACTTCTACACCGACACGGACCGCGGGCTGAAGGACCTGTTCACCGGCGCCGGCCCGGTCCGGGTGAAGGACGGCGTCGCCTACGTCCAGGAGCGGGGCACGGCGCTGCACGAGGCCTTCACGTCGCGGATGGAGCCGCCGACCGACCCGGGAACACCGGTGATCAGCGCGTCGTCGCGCCCGAGCGCCTACGAGGCGATGTGGCGGGACGGGGACGACACGCCGACGGCCGGCCGGCGTCCCGGATCCGACGCGGACGACGAGGCCGCGGCGATCACGGCATGGCGGGCCGAGGACCTCGACGCGACCGTCAAGGACTGGAACGACCTGAAGACGCGGCTGGAGGCAGGGCAGCGCGCGGACGCCGAGTTCAACTCGCGGGTGCGGGGCTTCGTCGACGACTGGTTCGCGGCGCACACCGGCCCCGACGCACCGCCCTTCACCCGGGCCGAACTCTCGGCGGAGCTGCAGAGGCGCCGCCTCGACTTCTCCGAGTTCGGCCGGCCGGAGCTGCGGAAACTCGTCGCCGAAGGCCGGCTCGGGACGGTCGGGGACGCGGTCGCCGTCATCCGCCGGCAGGGCGAGGGCCTGCTGCGGGACTTCACCCTGGACGCCACCCGGCTCACCGGTGCCGACCCGGCCGGGGCGCCCGCCGCGGTGTCCCGGCAGGCCGGCACCCGGAACGAGATCGCCGGAAACCGGGACGTGCTGGCGGACCGGCTGTGGGCCCGTCAGGAGGCGGACGCGGTGTTCAACGCGCGGGTCCGCGAGTTCGTGGACGACTGGTTCGCGCGGCACTCCGGACCGGACGCGCCGTCCTTCACCCGGCGCGAACTGGCGGACGCGCTGGAGAGCCACCGGTTCGAGTTCTTCTACGACAGCCAGCTCACGCTGCGCCGGCATTTCGCGGACGGGATGCGAATCCGGGTGCAGGACGGGGTCGACTTCCTCACGACGCAGGGGGAGCGGCTGCCGGAGGTGTTCGGGCAGGAGACGTACCGGCTGATGGCGCGGCGCCAGGCGAACGAGATCTCGGCCGGCCTCGGCCGCGAGCACGCGGAGCGCCACCCGGGCCTGCTGGCGCCGGAGGCCTACCGGCGCGTGGCGAACGAACTGCGGATCGAGGCCTCGTCCCACGCGGTCGGCCGTCGCTACGACGCCGACGGCACGCCGCGAGCCACGCCGGACGAGCACTGGGACCACGACCCGACCACGCCGCAGGGCCGCGAGCGGCTGGAACGGTACTACCGGGACCGGATCGCGGAGGAGGTCCGGGCCGCGCACGATCCGGTGATCCAGCGCGAGTTCACGCCGATCGCGGACGAACTGGACGCGCTGGCGGCGGCCGGACGGCCGGACGTACCGGCGCCGTGGGAGCCGCCGACGAAGGCGTCACTGCTTCGCGAGTTCCGGGACCGGGTGCTGGACCGGCTGATCGCGCGGCGGGACGCGACCGACCCGGTACCGGCCGTCCGCGAGGAGATGATCGAGCGGCTGCGCACCCGGCGCCTGGCCGAGGAGGAGTTCGCCCGCGGCCGGCAGGAGCTCGACGCCGTGATCGACCGGCGCGGCGGCATCGACCGGCCGTGGGAGCGCGCGTTCCGCGCCGACCTGGAGCGGGACCTGCGCACTCGGGTCGCGAACGCGGGGCCGCACCCCACGCCGGACCGGGTGGCCGCGATCCGGGACCAGTGGACCGCCGAGCTGCCCACCCGGCTGGACCGGGCGATGCGCGCCGTCACGTACGCGCGCTTCGACGACGTGCTGACCGGCTGGCGGAGCCGGCAGACCGAGACCGGGCAGCCGCACCACCTCACGGACGAGGCGGTCGAGACGCTCCGGGCCCGCTACGAGCGCGCGACCGGCGACGACGTGGCGGCTTGGCGCGGCACCGACCGCGACACCGACCCGCGGATCATCCAGGACCGGCTGGCCTCGCGCGCGGACGAGGCGCGGGCCTGGCTGACCGGCGCGGCTCGCCTGGAGCACGACCTCTCCGCGGTACGGACCCACGCCGCCGCCGTCGAGCGGGACTTCCGCCAGGGCACCGCCGGCGGCAACCCGCTGAGCGAGGCCGGGTACGCCCGGGCCCGCGCCGACCTGCTCGCCGACGTGCGGGGGGCGCGCGTCACGGGCGACCGGGCCGGCGTACGGCGGCACCTCGACGACTACCGCGGCCGGCTGGAGCGGGAACGCCTCTTCGAGGCCGAGCACGCCCGGGTCGCCGACCGGGTGGACGCGCGACTGCGGCCGGACGGCGGCCCGGTCACGCCGGAGCGGCGGACACTGCTGGACCAGGCGCTGGAGCGCTTCCGCGGCCGGGTGCACGACGCCGCCCGGCCGTCGGCCGTGTTCACCGGCGACGACGTACCCGGCACGGTCACCGACGCCCGCGCCGCCCGGCTCCGGCAGGCCCGCGCGCGGTTCCTGGAGGAGCTGTCCGCGCCGCCGTCCGGGCGCGCCGCACCGGAACCCGCGCCCACGCCACGGCGCGGTGCCGCGCCGGAGCCGGAGACCGTGGTCGACCGGCTGGCCGACGACGCGGGCCACTGGGCCGACCGGCGGTTCGCCGAGCGGCACGCGTCCGACCCGGACCGCACGCCGTCGCCGGAGGGGTACGCCCGCGCCCGCGACGAGTTCGTCCGGGACGTACGCGCCGCCGCCACCACCGAGCTGCGGCACGGCGCGGTCGAGCCGCCCGCGCTGCGCGACCGGATCCAGGAACTGGAACGCGGCTTCGCCGAGCGGCTGCACGCGGAACGGCGGTTCGAGGACCGGCTCGCGATCGAACGCGCGCACCTGGACGAGACGGTCGGCGGGTGGGTGGCAACCGATCGGGACCTGGCGCCGTACGACGCCGCGATCCGCGCCGAGCTGGTCGCCGACCTGCGGGCCCGGGTGCTCGACGCCGGGCCCGACGGTGCCGGCACGGCCGCGGCCCGGTGGCGCGACGGCCTCGGCGACCGGCGCGACGCGATCACCCGCGCCGTGCGGACCTCCGCCGACATCGACGGCATGGTGCGGGCCGCGCACGCGGACCTCGACCCGCACCACCCGGTGGATTCGCGGACCGTCGATCCGGTCCGCCGGAGACTGGCGGACGCGATCGTCGCCGAGCTGCGCGCCTGGCGCGACTCGGCCACCGGCGGCGGCACCGCGATCCGGGCCGGCGAGCTGACCGAGCGGCTGGACGGCCACGTCCGGGCCGCACGGCGCGAGGTGGAGCTCGGCATCCGGCGGGACGCGTACGCGCGCGGCGAACGCACCTGGGCCCGCACGACCGTGACCCGGATGGACACACCGGTACCGGCCGGTGCGCGCGACCGTGCGATCGCCGGCCACCTGGACGAGACGCGGGCCGCGTTCACCGAGGCGGGCGGCCCCGGCCGGGCGCTGGACGAGCGGATGGCCACGCTCCGGGACGGCTTCGCGCGGCGGGTGCGGCGGGAGGCCGCGATCGAGGAGGCCTACCGCACGTCGGTGCTGCCGGCGCTGGACGAGCGACTGCCCCGGCCGCACGGGAACACGGCGGAGGCGGCCCGGGTGGCCCGCATCCGCGGCGAGGAGTTCAACGACTTCCGGGACCGGATGCTCCGCCACGACGGCTCCGACGCGCGCGCCGTGGTGGGCGAGTGGCGGGCCGGCCTGGAGGAGCGGATCGCCGGCGCCGGGCACCTCGGCGGGCTGGAGCGCGCGTTCGGCGAGTTCTTCGACACGCAGGTCTCCGCGCGGGTACGCACCGGCGAGCACGTCTCCGCCCGGTTCACCGACGGGCAGTCGCGGCGGATCGCCAACCGCGCCGCGTACCTGCACGACCGGGCCTGGCTGACCGGCGGTGAGGGCGCGCGGGCGGTGGACGTGCACCGTACCGTCCTGGACCGGCTGCGCCGGGACGCGGTCGCGGCCGCGCACCGGATGGAGCTGGACGCCGCGGTCCGGAAGGTGTTCAGCGACCAGCAGGCCGCGCAGACCGAGCACTTCGGGCCCGCGCGCGACGCCGGGGACCTGACGCTCCGCCCGGCCGAACTGGACCGGCTCCACGAGCGGCTCACCCAACGGCTCACCCGGGACTTCTGGAACGTCTGGGGCCGCGAGCCGGGCGGCGTGAACCGCGCGCCCGAGCTCTCCGGCGACCGGCACCGGGCCTGGCAGCAGCGGCTGGACCGGGCCCGCGCCGACCTGGCCGAGTGGATGCACCAGGCCCGCGTGGACCGGATCGGCGCCGGTCACGGCCCGATCACGCCGCGCGCGGAGCACCCGGCGGCCGCGCCGTCCGGCCCGGACACCGGCCGGCCGCACACCATCATCAGCGGCCGGGAGCGCCTCGCCGCACTGGCCGACTCGCTGCGCGCCCGGTTCGGCCACGGCCCGGCCACGCCCCGGGCGCCGCTGCCGGACCCGGAGCCGGTGCCGCCGAGCCGCGGCGAACCGATGGCGCTGAGCGCGTACCAGCGCGAGCAGGTGTGGCAGCGGACGCTGCCGGAGCTGCGCGAGCACGGCCTCCAGCGGGCCCGGCTGGAACAGGACCTGGTGCTGCGCGGCTACGACGGCGACGCCGCGTTCCGCCGTGCGGTCCGGACCTGGGAGCGGGACAACCCGGAGCTGGTCGCGTACCTCAGCGAGCGGGACCGGCGGGCGATCCGCTCGGCCGACTTCGACCCCGGCATGCAGACCATCCGGGAGTACGCGTGGGGCCGTCGTGGCGAGAGCGTCGCCGACCCGGCCGAGGTCCGCGCGATGATCGACGCCAACGCCGCGATCCTGCGCGAGCGGTTCACCGCGGTCGCGGACCACCACCGCACGCTGGAACGGCAGGGCAGGACGCCCACGCCGCCCGCGGACGAGCCGATGCCGCGTGACTGGCCCGCCGGCGAGTCGTCCTGGCGCGAGCTCCAGCGCATCCCGGACGCGCGGGCGCGCCGGGACGCCGAGGCCATGTTCCGGGACGTGGCCGCGACCTACGCGGGCACGCGCGGCCCGGGCCGGCGCACGCTCCCGGCCGAGCACGTCGACCGGGCCGGCGCGTCCTTCTTCCGGGAGGCCCGCCTGCACCACGAGGGCGCGCCGGCCGGCGGGCTGATCACGCCGCGGGACGCGTTCCTGAGCCGGATGGGGCCGGCCCGCGGCCGGCTGGCCGACGACCTCTCCCTGGCACAGGTCGCCGACCACGCGTTCGCGACCGCGACCGCACCGTCCACGCTGGCCGACGGCGTCGCGCGGCTCACCCGCCGGCCGGCGCCGGCCGAGTCGCTGGCGCGGCTCACACCGGACCAGCTCTCCCGCGTCCGCGAGACGTTCCACGGCTCGCTGCGGCAGCTTCGGGACGAGCTGTGGGCCGGCCGGCCCGGCGAGTTCGCCCGCCGGCACGACGCCGGCGACCTGCTCGGACGCTCCGGCGACGACCCGTCGCCGACACCGCGGTGGAACGCGCGGCTGGACCGGCTGGCCGAGACGCTGCCCGCCCGGATCGAGCAGGAGCACCTGTTCGGCGGGCTCACCGGCCAGGCGGCCACGGAGTTCGACGCGGTGATGGGCGGGCCCGGCCGGCACCGGCTCCCGGACGCCACCTACGACGCGCTCGCCGACCGGTTCCGCAGCGACTACGTGACCGCGCACCGGGAGATGTACGGCATCGGCGAGCGGGAGACCCGGACCTGGCTCGGCCACGAGGCCGCGCACGAGAACGGGTTCGGCACCCGCCTGGACGAGCTGCGCGAGCAGGCCGCCGGGCGGGCCTGGGACGCGCCGTTCACCGAGGAGACGGTGCACGACCCGGTGCCCACCGGCACCGCGCCGCTCGGCCGGGACGACGCGCACCTGGTGCCGGAGGACTTCGGCGGCGTACCGCGGTGGAACGCCCGCCCGGACGTGGACACGGCCGGCGGCGGCGAGCGCGCCGGCGGCACGCCGGAGCCCCGGGAGCTGCCGGAGCCGCCGCGGGCCACGCCGGAGCAGGACGCGCTGTTCCAGCGCCTGGAGCGGGAGCTGTCCGGCGCGTACGCACGGCGGGTGCGGCACGCCGCCGGGATCGAGACCCGCCGCCCGGACCTGGCCGAGGGCTTCGACGACCAGCTCCGGGAGACCGGCGCCGCGTTCGCCGGCGCGGACCCGCGGTTCGGTTCGCTGCACACGCTCCCGGCCGGGGAGCGCGCGGCCTGGCGCAGCCGGTTCGTGGCGGACGGCGACGCGCTGTTCGAGCGCGTCTGGGAGCCGGTGCTGCGCGACGGCGCGCCGGAGGGATCGCCGGCCTGGCGCCGCGCGGAGGCGGACTGGGAGGCCGGCTACCAGCGGCTGCGCGCTCAGCTGCGGCTCGACGCGTTCCACCGGCACCAGATCGGCCGCCACCACGACGTGGTCGCCCGGCACGTGGAGGCCGCCCGGACGATGGGTATCGCCGACCACGACATCGCGGTCGGCGTGCAGGCGTTCGCGCGGGACGTGCAGGTGACCGCGGACTCGCTGATCGCCTCCCGGCCGCGCCCGCACGCCGGCCCGGACCGGTTCGACGCGGGCGACCTGGCCCGGTGGGACGCGGCCGACGCCGCGCTGCACCGGCGCCTGCGGGAGTACGTGATGAACGCCGGCCTCGACGCGGACACCGCGGTCGGCCGGGTCAAGGAGCACGTCGGCGGCCAGTTCGACCGGTGGAACGCGTCGGCGTCCGACGACGCGCCGCCGATGCACCGGCTGCGTGACGAGGTGGAGCGGCAGGCGCCGCAGCTGGTCGAGCGGACGCGCGCGCACGTGATCGACACCTGGGTGCGGCACCGCGACTCGCTCGGCACCGGCCACGCGCGGGCCGCCATCGAGCGTGACCTCGACCTGGTGGCCGGGCAGGTGGCGGCGGAGCACCTGAGCACGTTCCGTGACGTGCACGGCGGCGCGGGCGCGCGGCAGCGGCACGCCTACGAGCACACCCGCGACCTCCACACCGGGCGCGCGGTCGACGAGCTGATCGACACGCTGCGCGGCTCCGGCAGCACGCTGCCCCGGGCCGGCGTGGAGCGGATGGTGCTGGAGATCCGGGACCGGATGCGCGAGGTCGACGCGGAGCTGCGCGGCGAACTGGGCGCGTCCCGGTACTCGCCGGAGTCGGTGGACCGGGCCGTCGAGCGCCTCTCGGCCGAGGCCGACCAGATCCGCGCGGAGGTCCCGGCCCGGATCCGCTACGAGGAACGCCTGGACGCCGGCCTCCAGGGCGCCGCGCGACGGTACGCCGGCCTGCTCGGCGACAGCCCGCACGTCGCCGTCAACCGCACGCTCGCCGCCGGCTTCGGACGCGAGTGGTTCGGCCGGTTCGACGCGGTGTACGGCGGCGAGAGCGCGCTGCTGAGCCGCCCGCTCCCGGGCCGTACCGTCGACGACCTCGCCGCACGGGTACGCCCCGCCGCGGCGGAACACCTGGCCGAGGGCGCGCCGTGGACCGCGTCCGAGGTGCGGGCCGTCATCGCCCGGCGCAGCGCGCCGCCGGACGGCGGGCAGCCGTTCGCGATCGGGTTCGCCGGCGACGAACGGACGGTCCGGGTGGTGGCCGGCGGCGACGAGGCGACCGTCCGGGACATGCTGGACTGGTACCTGGGCGACCTGCCGACCGCCGCCCGCCGGGCCGTCGTGCTGGACATCGGCCAGGTCACCGACGTCGTCCCGGCCACGTTCGGGGCGCGGCTGGCCGACGCGCACGACGTCGTGGTCGAGTTCCCCGGCGGCGGGCCCGGCACGGCCGGCGACTCGCCGCGCCTGATCGGGTTCGGCCCGCGCGGCGACCGGGTGCCGCTGGCGTTCGCGGAGACCGTGCGCGTCACGCCGTCCGCGCGCGCCGGGCACACCGCGGAGCACTTCGGACTGACCCCGCACCCGGACGGCGGCTACGACCTCGGCAACGGCTGGCGGCTCTCGGTCACCCGCGACGCCGGCGGCGTGCCGCGCACGGTCGGCACCACCGGCCCGGACGGCATGCCGGAGGCGGTCGGCGGCCTGATCCGGCGGTTGCACGAGGCCGGGATCGACCCGGTCGCGGCCGGCGCCGCGCCCGAGTTCACGGTCACCGTCCGGGACGGCTTCGGCACCAGCCTGGATGCGCTCTACCGCGGCTTCCGGGACATCCGCGCGGCGAACCTCGGCCGGGCCGGTACGAACGACGCCGTCAACCGGTCGATCGACGAGTTCGTCGCGTCCCGCGGTCGGACGGCCGGCGACGCCGCGGAGTCCCGGTTCCCCCGCGTGCCCGACGACGCGGACCTGACGCTGCGGCTGGCGAACCTGCGCCGGGACGATCCGACCGGCACCGCGCACCCGGGCGAGGAGCCGGACACCCCGCCGGTCGTCGACCCGGAGCCGGCCGAGTTGCGGGCCCGGGTGGACGCGCTGCGCGGCGACGACGGCCGGGCGAGCGACTGGCTGGACCCCGGCACCGGGCGCACCGAGCGGTACGGGTACCGCGCCATCCGGGACGGTGCGGCACCGCCCACCCGGGAGGAGGCCGCCGCGCTCGACCACGAGTGGCGCACGCTCTCCCACGGCCGGGACCAGCGCGCGATCGACGCGTACTGGGACAAGCTCGCCCGCCGCGGCATCGAGCCGGCCACCGGGGCGCCACGCGACGAGCCCTCGTTCCCGGTGGCGCCGATCTCGGACGACGAGTTCGTCCGGATGTACTCCGACGCCGCCGGCGCGCGCGGACGCGAGCGCGGCCTGGCCACGGACACCATCGACGCACATCTCGCCGAGGTGGACCGGGTGATCCGGGCCGGTGACGCGGAGGGGTTCGCCCGCGCGGTCCACCGGTACGACACTGACGTGTGGGACGCGGTGTACGCCGCGAACGCCCGCGAGCGCGCGCTGGAGCAGGCCCGCGCGGCCGGCGTCGCCGAGGACGACGCGCTCGCGTACCACCGGGAACTCATGGGCCTGCCCGGGGACGACCCGGCGCGCGGCGCTGCGCTGCGCGAGGCGTGGCTGCGGCGGATCGGCGAGGAGGTGCCGGCCGCCCCGCCGGAGCGCCCGGCGAGCCCGGCGCCCGCGACGGAGGCCGATCCGGAGCTGCTCCGCCGGCTCGAGGGCCTGGCGGCGCCCCGACTCGGCACGGCCGCGATGCCGGACGCGCCCACCGGGGCGCCGGGCGGCCGCTCCGGGCCGCGCGGCGGGGACGGCGACGGCGCGGCCCACGTCGTCCGGTCGCGGCGGCAGCCGTCGTCCGCGGCGGAGCACGCGGCGCTGCAGGGCCGGCTGGACCGGCTGCGCGGCGGTGACCGCGGGCCGGAGACCGTGCCCGGCGCCCCGTCGGCCGACCTGAGCGACCTGCGCGCGCTCATGGGCGGCTCCGGCGACGACACCCCGCCACCCCCGCCACCCGGCGACGGTCACGGGGACGGCGGCCACGGTGGTCCCGGTGACGGCGGCGCGCCCGGCACGCCACCGCGCGGGCAGGCCGCCGGCTCGGAGACGATGCCGCTCCAGCAGCGCCCCGCCGAGGCGCCCGCGCCGCGCGCCGTGGAACGGCCCGACGCCCGCTCGTTCACCGCCTCCTACGACTACCGCCCGGTGCGCGAGGACGTGCCGCCCGCGAGCCGGCAGCGGATCGCGCGGTTCGAGGGCGGGCTGGAGACCGCGCGGGCGACCGGCGACCCCGCGCGGGTCCGCGCCTGGCACCACGAGCTGGACCGCGCCGGATACCGGGCCGCGCCGCTCACCGGGACCGCGCTCACCCCGCTGGCACCGCACGAGGAGGAGTTCCTGCGCGACCAGCGCCGGGCCGCGAGCGCGCACCCGGTCACCGAGTCGACGGTGGACACCTTCCTGATCGGCGCGGAGCGGGCGGTCCGCGCCGGGGACCGGGACGCGTTCGCCCGCGCCGTGACCGAGCTGCTGGACGCGGCCGCGGCCGGGCGACGGGACCAGCGACTGCGCGAGCAGGTGGAGGCGGTGCGGCGCGAGGAGGCGCGCGCGGCGGGCATGTCCGCCGCGGCGTTCACCGCGCACCGGGCGGCGGTCCACGAGGCGGTCGAGTCCGGCTCGGCGGCACGGCTGAGCGCGGCGCTGGACGCGTACGCCCGGGACCTGGCCGCGGCCCGGGACTCCGGCGAGCGCTCCGACCTGACCGCGCCGGTGCGGCACCCGGGCGACGACGCCGCCGCGCGGCGGGACCTCGACCGGCAGCTGCGCCGGTTCGACGCCATGCGCGGGACCGCGGCGCTGAGCGGGCCGGAGGCGGCGGAGCACCGCAGGATCGAGCTGACCCGGACGTACACGACCGTGCTGACCACGGTGATGGAGTCGGTGCACCGGGTGGACGCGATGCTGGACCGGCAGCGGGAGATCCTGACCGAGGACGAGCGCGAGGCGATCCGGGCCCAGCACCTGGTCACGGCCGCGGACCGGCTCGCCGGTGCGCTGGACGACGGCACCACGGCCGGCCTGGCCGATGTGGAGGCCGCCACCGGGGCCCGGATCGACGGCGTGCTCGCCGCCCTGGAGCGGGGGGAGGAGCCGGACGTACCGCCGATGCCCGCGCGCCGGATCGCCCCGCCCGCCGCGGCGACGGAGACCGTGCCGCCGCTGCCCGCCGGGCTGGACGGCGCGGACCTGGCCCGGCTGACCGCCGACGCCGGCGCCGCGGTCGACCGGGCGCTGCGGCGGGACCGCGCGGAGGAGAGCCGGCCGCCGCACCCGCTCACCGTGGCGGAGATCCGCCGTCGGGTCCTGCACGGCCTGGCCGAGGCGTTCCAGGTGACCTGGGGCGCGCTGCCGCCGGGCCGGTACGCGGCCGAGGCGCTGCTCGACGCGCCGCACCCGCTGGACCCGGCCGGGCAGCGCGCCTGGCAGCGGGCGCTGCGCGACGCCGAGCACGCGGCGCAGACGGCGCTCGCGGAGGCGGACGCGCTCCGCGGCGCCCTGGAGGAGGCCGCCGACCGGTTCCACGACCTCACGCTGCGCGCCGGCATCGAGCCCGGCCCGATCCTGGACCGGCTCGCGCTGCGGTTCCGCGAGGACGCGGCGCGCGAGCACTACCGGGCCCGGGGCCTGCCGGAGGAGCGGCTCGCCCGGGACCTGGACGCGGAACGGCACCGGGACGACGCGTTCGTCACCCGCCTCACCCGGCCGCACGGCCCGGCCACCGGCGACGCCGCGGCCGAACCGGACCCGGAGCGGCACGACCGGTGGGAGGCGCGGCGCGAGGCGCTCGGCCGGGAACTGCGCCGCCGCGCCGAGCTGCGCGCCCGGGTCCAGGAGAACCGGCCCGACTGGGACGCGGTCTTCGACGAGGAGTCGCGGCGGGGCCGGCCCGGCGCGCCGCCGGAGAGCGCGCGGGCGGACTTCGCCCGCCGCGCCGAGCAGGCCTACGAGCAGCTCTGGGGGTACGTGGCCGAGCGCGCCGAGAGCCTGGACGCACCGCTCTGGGACGCGGCCCGGCAGCAGTGGGAGAACACACTCCGCGACCTGCTCCGGCCCCCGGCCCCCGCGAACCCGGGCACGACGGTCCAGGCACCGCCCCGCCCACCGGCGGAACCGGTCGCCCGGCCCGAGAAGCGCTCCGGCACGGCCGCCCCGACACGTCCGCCCCAGCCGTTCGCCCCGGCCGAACAGGCACTGGACTCCATTCACGCGGCCGTCCGGCGCGCGGAGCACCGCGCCTCCGCGCTCGTGCGCGGCCTGGACCTGCCGGACGAGATCCGCGAACGCGTCCGCGCCGACGCGCGGGAACTGCTGCACGCGGAACTGACCACGGCCACCGAGCAGCTGAACCGGCTGCGGTACACCGAGTCCGGCCGGGCCACCGCGGTCGGCGACGCGAACCGGCGGCTGATCGCGCTGGTGGACGGCCTGCCGGCCCGCGCCGCGCTGTGGCGTCGGATGGTCGCGGACGCGCCGCGCGCGGCGCAGGACTTCGCCGCGGAGATGAACCGCGCCGCCGCGGTACGCCGCACCGTGCTGGCCACCGCGCCGGTCTTCGCGCACGAGTGGCTGACCGAGTACGCGCGCACCCACGGCGGCCCGGTGACGCTCTCCGAGCCCGCGCTCCGGGCGTACGCCCGGGAGGTGGCGCACGCCGCGGCCCGGCGCGCGCTGGACGGCGTGGCCGGCCGCGACGCGCTGGCCGAGGCCGAGCGTGACCTGCTGCGGATGGCGGACGGCCTGTTCACGGACGAACCCGCGCCGCACGACGCGGCGAACCGGGTGCCGCGCCTGCCCCGCGGCCTGGGCGCGGACGACGACGGCATCATCCGGATCGGCGACGCCGGCCACCACTTCCTGCGGCAGCTCCGGGACGGGCGCCGGTCCGCGGGCGTCGACGGGCCGGTCGTCGTGGTCGGCGGTGACCTCGCCCCCGACACGGTGCGGGACCGGCTCGGCGGCGTGCTCGAGGCCTACTACGAGCTCGGCACGCGCCCGGTCGTCGCGCTCGGCGACGGTGTCGGCCCGGACGCGTACCGCGACCTGATCACGCTCTACCAGGTGCCGGTCGTCCGGCGTACCGAGCGGTCACCCGGCGGGCTCCGGCTCGACCGGGCCTGGGAGGTGCGGCTGCCGGCCGGCCCGCGGGACGCGCCGGACGCGGCCGGCGCGCTCACCCTGGCCGCGCGGGCGCCGGGCCTGGACGGGTACGGCGACGTGCTCTCCGAGGAACTGCACCGGTGGCTGTCCGCCGGCACCTGGACGGAGAAGCGGGACCTCTTCCGCGACCTCGGCGACACGCTGTCCACACCGGACAACCGGCACGCGGTCGAGCGCATCCTGCTGCGGCGCCCGGCCCGCGACGTCCGGCACGGCCACGGTGCGGTGCGGGAGCTGCCGCGCCCGGTGGCCGGCGGCACCGAGGCCGCGGTCGATGCGGTCGGCACCCACCGGGCCGTCCTGGAGCTGGCCGCGCGGGGCCGCGCCGGCACCGCGTTCGACTACCTGACCGCGACGGACGCGGCCACCCGGACCACGCTGCTCGCCGACGAGGTGGTCCGGGACCCGCGGCCGGATTCGATCGCCACGCTGGTCGGGCTGGCCAACGGCGCCAACGACGACGTCACGCACGGCGCCAACGCGGCCGTGCTGGAGGCGCTGCGCCTCACGCTGGCCGAGACCGACGGCGTGCCGCCCGCGGCCGAACAGCTGATCACCGCGAACCGGATGTACCTGGCCGACGGCACGGACCGCGCGCACTGGGCGCGCCGGCTCCGCGACATGGCGGCCGGCATGCCGGACCGGGTGGCGCAGCTGGCCAGGATCTCCGAGCTGGTGATGACGTGCATGCCGTGACCGCCGGCGCGCCGGGCGCTCCCACCCGGCGCGCCGGCCCCGCTCAGGGCCGGTCGAGCGTCTCCGGCCGGATGCCGGTCACCGCCCCGATCTGGTCGGTCATCGGCCGCAGATGCTCCTCGGCCACCCGCTGGAGCGAGCCGCTGGCCCGGGTGAACGCCTCCGCCACCAGCCCCTCCAGCAGGCCGCGCCGGGACGGGTCGAGCAGGCTCGGGTCGATGGAGACCTCCGAGACGCGGCCGTTCGCGCCGAGCGCGACCGTGACCAGGCCGTCGCCGGCCTCGCCGGTCATCGTCATGGACGCCAGGCGGGACTGCATCTGCGCCATCTGCTCCGCCATGGCCCGGGTCCGGGCGGCGAACTGCTCCAGGTCGAACGATTGCATGACTGCGACTCCCTGTCGTGGCGGGACTGACGGTTCGCGCGTTCTACGAGCCCGGCCCGGCCCCGGTTCGACCGCGTCCCCGGCGGGGACACCCGAACGAGGGCGGTGACGGTTCCGGACCGCCCCTGCTTGACTGGGCCTGCCCACGAGACCCCCGCCCGGACCGTCACCCCGGTCCCGCGACACCCCGGCGCGACGGCCCCGGAGCCGCTCCCGCTCGCGGGAGCGGCACGAACCGGCACCGCCGCCGGACCGTCGCGGACCGGGCACGGTGCCGGGCGGGTCCGCCCGGAGGTAGACCATGAAGGCTCGGCTCGCGCTCACCGCGCTGATCGGTGCGCTGCTGGCGCTGGCCGGCGCGCCGGCCCACGCGGAACCACCCGCCACCGGCAAGTACTACGTGGTCGGCGAGCCCGTGAACGGCCGGCCCGAATACCTCTACGCGATCGCGCTGAAGACGCTCGGCGACGGCAACCGCTATCCCGAGATCGCGGAGCTGAACCTCGGCCGCACCCAGCCGGACGGCGGCGCGCTCGACTCCGGCGGCGCGGTCCGGCCCGGCTGGGTGCTGGTGCTGCCGGCCGACGCGGGCGGCGAGGGCGTGCAGGACGGCCCGCTGCCCGCGATCGCGCCGCGTCCGGTGGCGACCCGCCCGGCCGCCGCACCGCCGCGGCCGGAGTCCACCGGCAGCGCGGGCATCCTGTGGGGCTTCGCGTTCGTGTTCATGCTGCTGCTGGTCTTCGCGGTGGTGAACATCCTGCACAGCGGCGCGCGGGCCGCCGCGCTGGCCGCGTCCCGGCCGGGCGGTCGGCCGCTGCCCGGTCCCGGCGATCCGCCGCCGCCCCCGGCGCCGCCGGGCACGGCGCTCGCGGAGGCGGACGAGGACGACGAGGAGGACGCCGGGCTGGACCTGGCGGTCTCCGCCGCGTCCTCGGCGGGGTGGGGGCGGTCGTCCCCGCCGGCGGAGGAGGGGACCCGTCCGGCGACACCGGACCAGCGGGAGACCTGGGGGCCGCCGGCGGGGGAGACCGCGACCGTCCGGATCGGGCCGTCGGGCGGTTTCGTCCCGCCCGGCGCGCCCGCGAAGCGCGGCGAGGACCAGACCGACCCCGATCCGGGGGTACGGGTGACGGCCGCGTCCTCCGCACCGGAGACGCCGGTGGCATTGTCCACATCGGATGGCGGTGCGGCGGGGGCCTCGCGGGCCGACGACGCCACGCGCGACGACGGCGGCGCCGGGGACGCGCTCCACGATCCGGAGAGGTCGGCCGCGACGGACTCGGCCGCGACGGACTCGGCCGCGACGGACTCGGCCGCGACGGACTCGGCCGAGATCAGTTCAGCCGCACCGTCTCCGGCCACGTCCGGTTCGGCCGCACGATCCTCAGCCCCGTCCGGTTCGGTCGCGTCCGGTCCGGTCGCGTCCGGTTCGGCCGGGACGACCTCGGGCGCTGTGACGACCTCGGCCGCGACGTCGCCGGCCGCTGTGACGACCCCGGCTGCCGCGGCCTCGCCGGCGACGAGTGCGGCAGTCACGACGCCGGCCGTGAGCGCGGCCGGGGTGGCGGGCTCGGGCGCCTCGCGTACCGAGGAGGCGCCGACGGAGACGTTCGCGGCGCCCGGCGCCGAGCCGACGGCGAGCCGGTTCGCGCCGCGGACGGAGACGTTCGCGCCGGTCGCGGCGGAGGTGCCGGCGGGGGCGAGCGCGTTCGCGGCGGACGAGCCCGGGGAGACGTTCGCCGCGCGGGTGCCGGAGGAGGCGGTGGCGGCGTTCGCCGAGCCCGCGGTCACGCCGTGGAAGAGCCGCGTGCTCGCCACCGCGGGCGCGCCCGCCCGTGGACGCTCCACCGTGGACGTACCGCTGCCGGACGAGCCGATCACGGCCACCTCGGCCGGGACCGGCGCGCCCCGCCGCCCCTCACCCGGCGGCCGTGGCCCGGCCGGTCCCAAGCCGCCGCTGCCCGGCCCCGGCGACGACGAACCGGAGCTGAACGAGGCGGTACGGGCCGAGGAGGGCACGGTCGTGGTGCGGCTGAGCGGTCTCGGCGCGGTGCGGAGCGCGCCCGCGTACGCCTGGCTGGCCGAGGACGACCTCCCGATGGGCGGCATCGTGCCGCTGGTGCTGGGCCGGCGGGACGGCTGGCTGCTGCACGCGGACCTCGGCCGTACCCCGGACTGCGTGGCGATCACCGGCCCGCTGGCGGCGGTGCGGCGGCAGGCGGCCGGCTACGCCCGGCGGCTGCACGAGACCGGGCACGGCGTCTCCGTGATCGGCGGCGCGCTCGGCGACCGGATCGTGCCCGGCCTGCGCCTCGACCGCGTGCCGGAACCGCCCGCACCCGGCGCGGAGCCGCCCGCACCGCAGGTGGTGTTCTGCTCCGCGGAGGACGCCGCGGCCACGACCGGCATCCGGCGGCTCGCCGCCGCGACCGCCGGCCGGATCGTGCCCGTGATCCTGGGCCCGGCCGCGTCCGCGCGCTGGACCCTGCACCTGCACGGCTGACCGCCGCGATGTCACCGGACCCGGCGGCGGCGGACCAGCCAGAGCGGCACCTGCCAGGCGGCCACGAAGGTGCCGAGCCCGGCCACCAGCAGCGCGACCTGCCCGGCACCGCCGGTGCCGGTGGCCTGCTCGCCGGTGGTGTCCGGCCGGGCGGCGACCGCGGCCGTGACCGCGGCGACCGGGTCGATGAACCCCCAGCCGGTGGCCGGGTCCGGGGAGCCGCCGTCGCGGTCCGCGGTCGCCTCCACGATCTGGGTGGCGTCGACGGCGGACAGCTCCGGCGCGGCGGCGCGGACCAGCGCCAGCAGCCCGGCCGCGAACGGCGCCGCGAAGTCGGAGCCGGTGCCCTGCAACGGCGGCCGGCCGGCGGTGCCGATGGTGGTCACGCCGATGCCGGGGGCGAGCACGTCGACGCCGCCGCCCTGCCGCGGCTCCGAGGGCGCGCCGTCCGCGCCCACGCCGCCGACGCGCAGCAGGCCGGGACGGTCCCCGGGGCCGGGGCCGGCCGCGGAGGCCGGCACGACCACGGCCACGTCCTGCGTGACCGCGGCGTCGATCGCGGCCGCGACCTCGGGCGCGGCGGTGTCGGTGGGGATGGTCAGCGCCACCACGGACGCGCCGGCGTCGACGGCGAGCGCGACCGCGTCCGCGGCGTCGCGCGCGGCGGCGCGCCCGCCCTCGCCGGTCCGCACCCGGACCGGCACGATCTCGGCCTCCGGTGCCATGCCGCTGAACCGCCCGCCGCCCTTGGCGCGCGCGGCCGCGATGCCGGCCATCGCGGTGCCGTGGCCGGTGCAGTCCACGGTGGCGGGGCTCTCGCCCACGCCGGGCCGCACGCGCCCGGCCAGCGCCGGGACGGACGCGTCCACGCCGCCGTCGACGATCGCGACCGCGACGCCGGTGCCCCGGCCGCGGTCCCAGGCGCCGTCCAGGTCGAAACGCAGCTGCGCCCAGGGCAGCCCATCCGGCGCGAGGCGGTCGGGCGCGCGCTCCGGGCAGGCCCCGGCGGACGGGGACGGCGCGGGGGACGCGCTCGGCACGGGACCCACGCCGGGGAGCACGCCGTACCGGACGTCGCCGCCGGCCGCGTCCCAGGGCAGGGCCAGGATCCAGCCGGCCCGCAACTGCTCCGGGTCGCTCAGCACACCGCCGTCCGGCTGCCGGCGACCGCCGTTGAGCGCGACCAGCTCGGAGTAGCGCGCGCCGTCGCCGAGCAGGCGGGCGGAGATGTCCCGCAGCCGCTCCGGCCGCCCGTCCGCCCCGGTGGTCACGACGTAGTACTTCCAGAACTCCGCCGGCTCCGCGGCCAGCGCCCGTGCCGGGAGCAGTGGCGCGGCCACCAGCAGCAGGAACGGTGCCAGCCAGCGGAGGGGGAGGCGTCGGGTGCGGTGGCCGGCCACACGCGGGGTCATGCCGGTCTCCAAATCGGATCTTCGCGCTACGGTGTCCACGGGAACGCTCCCGGCCACCGTAGGCCATCGGTACCCCACCCGGCGACACCGCCCGCACCGCGGGCGCGTGGCCGGGCACACCACGTCCACGACCTCGCGAGGGAGGGCCGCGCGGTGTCCCGCCGGTTGATGCTGATGCTCGCCGTGATCGCCGGCGCACTGCTCGGCGCGCCCGTCCCGGCCTCGGCCGAGCCGGCCGGCACCGGGAAGTACTACGTGGTCGGCGAGCCCGTCGGCGGTCAGCGCGAATACCTGTTCGCAATCGCGCTGAAGACGCTCGGTGACGGCAATCGCTATCCGGAGATCGTGGAGCTGAACCGGGGACGGCCGCAGCCGGACGGCGGCGCGCTGGTCGACCCGACGGACGTGCGCCCCGGCTGGATCCTGGTGCTCCCGGCGGACGCGGCGGGGCCGAGCGTGCGTACCGGGCCGCTCCCGTCGGTCTCCACGGCGGCGGACCCGCCGGTGAACGCGGTGGCCGGCCCGGAGCCGGCCCACGACGGCGGCCGGGGGAACCCCACGCTGTTCGGTGTCGGCACCGGGCTGGTCGTGGCCGGCGCGCTGGCCCTGACCATGCTGGCCGTCCGCGCCGGCCGCCGTCCGGCCCCCGCGGGCGCCCCCGGGGTGACACGGCGCCGGTCCGCCGGCGGCGAGACCACCGCGACGCTGCCCAGCGGCGGAACGGTCACGCAGCGGACGTTCTCCGGGCCCACGTTCGCGGAGCCGGTGGCGGAGCGGACCGTCGCCGGGCCGATCGGCGAGGCCTCCTCCGCGGCGACCGCATCCCCCGCCGAGGCGGTGGACAGCCGCGTCGCGGCGGCCGAAAGTCGCGCCGCCGAGGCGGAACGGCGTGCCGCGGAGGCGGAGATCCGCGCCGCCGCGATCGAGGGCCGCCTCCGCGCCGGCGAACGCCGCGAACCGCCGGTCGCGCAGGCGGGCGAGCCCGCGGCACCGCAACGGACCCACGCCGCGGACGCGGACGCGGCGAGCCTGGCACCCGTCCCGCTCGACGTACCGGCGGACGGCCCGATCCGGCTCGGCACCGGCGGGCTCGTCGCCGGCCTCCCGCCCGCCGACCGCCGGGCCGCCGACCCGGACGCCTCCAATGCACCCGGCCCCGAGTCGGCATCCGGCCCTGGGTTGGCATCCGGCCCTGGGCCGGCATCCAGCCACGAAACGGCACCCGACACCGAGCCGGCACCCGGGCAGGGAGCGGCATTCGGCCCGGGGCCGGCTCCCGGCCCGAAGCCGGCATCCGGCCCGGACGTGCCGGCCGCCCCCGTGGGCGACAAGCCCCCGCTGCCCGCCCCCGCCGACCGTGCCCCCGAGGTGCGGGAGACCCTGGACGCCGGCACCGGACCCGTCCGGGTACGCCTGCTCGGCGCCACCCGCGCCCCCGCCGCGCCCGCCTACGCGTGGCTGGCCGACGGTGAGACACCGCCGCCCGCGGCCGTGCCGCTGGTGCTCGGCCGCCGGGGCGGATGGCGGCTGCACGTGGACCTGGCGCGGACCCCCGACGTGGTGACGATCGTCGGCCCGGAGGACGACCGCCGCCGCCAGGCCGCCGCGTTCGCCCGCACGCTGCACGAGTCCGGGGTGGACGTGGCCGTGGTCGGCGACACGCTCGGCGCCGAGCCGCCGGCCGGCGTGCGGCGGATCGACGAGTTCCCGCCGCTGCCCCCACGCGGCGCCGCGCCGTCCGCGCCGCACGTGGTGATCTGCGAGCGGATGCCGGCGCACGCCCGGCGGATGGCCGTGGCGACCGGCGGGCGCGCCGTACCCGTGCTGGTGGGGGACGTGCCGGCCGCGCGCTGGTCGATTCAGCTCGGCGGCGGCGCGGCCTGATCCGGCGTCAGCCGCCCGTCCGGCCCGGACCGGAACCCGGAGCCGCCGCGCGCGCCCGCCGGGTGGTACGGCCACCACGGCTCCGGCTCCCCGTACTCGCCGATCGCGCACAGCCCGGACCGGTCCGCGAGCAGCTCGGCACCGCCACCGGGCGGCGGCGCCCACACGGTCGCGCCGGTGGCGTCCGCCAGCGCGGCCAGGTTCGCCCG
The DNA here is from genome assembly GCF_031458235.1 of Catenuloplanes atrovinosus. NCBI lineage: Bacteria > Bacillati > Actinomycetota > Actinomycetes > Micromonosporales > Micromonosporaceae > Catenuloplanes > Catenuloplanes atrovinosus. The sequence goes on from NZ_JAVDYB010000001.1 coordinate 1,171,822, forward strand.
CAGCCGGGCGCGTTCCGGCTCCGGAGTCGGCCAGGTCAGCCAGAGCCGCAGGTCGCCGCCGTAGAGCGGCAGGTCGCCGAGCACGGCCGCCAGGCCCCGGCCCGGGTACGCCGCGCACGTACCGTCGTAGTCGCCGGCCACGAAGTCGCCGTCCCGCACGGTGACCGCGACCGTGGCCAGGCCGGGATGCCCGGGGCGCAGCCGGTGCGCGGCCGCGCGCCGGGTGACGAAGTCGGCGCGGGTGGCCAGCGCGAACCCGCCCGGCAGCGGCAGCGCCACCAGCCCGGTGCGCGGCCGCACCACGCCGCCGTCCACCGCGAACCAGCCGGGCAGCGGCGTGGCCAGGTCCGGCGGCTGGATCACCGTCCACTCCACCGGCACGCCGGTGACCCGGTCCCTTGCGATCACGGCCGGATCGCCGCCCAGCACCGCGCCCTCCGGCACGCACAGCACGTCGCGCCCGAGCAGCCCGGCCACCTCGCGGAACAGCGGCGCGAACGCGGCGCCGTCGTCGATCAGCATGCGCGCGTCGTCCGAGGGCTCGCCGCCCCGGCGGACCAGCTCCGCCAGCCGGCGCCCGGTCAGCGGCTCGCCTGGCGCGTCCGGCGTGACCAGGCCGCCGTCCGGGTGCGGCGTGAGCCGGACGTCGACGAGCCCGGCCGGATGCCGGTGCGTGGCCGGTCGCGTCGCGTGCATGCCCTCACCCTGATCGTCGCCCCGCGCGTGGTCGGGACAGCCTCTCATCGCCACGGCCGCGGTGCGAAGCCGGAGACGATCTGAATTCGTCCGCGACCGCGTTGAACGGGTCGGACCGGCGAACCGTAGTCGGGGCGACGGAGACCCGGGCAGGTGCGGCGTTGTGGAGGAGAGTTCCGGTGCCGAGGACGGATCGAGCCCTGTACCGGCTGCTCATCGGGCTGTTGCTGGCCTGTGGAGCGGCCCAGCTGACCGCGGTCGCCGGTGCCTCCGCGGCCCCGGCGGCGGAGCAGTACGTGAAGTACTACACAGTCGCCGGGTCCTACCGGGACGAGCCGGAGAACCTGACCGAGATCGCGGTGCGGTTCCTCGGCGACGGCTCCCGGTCGACCGAGATCTTCACATTGAACTCGGGCCGGCGGCAGCCCGGGGGCGGCACGCTGACCGACCCGAAGGCGCTGCGCGAGGGCTGGTCGCTGGTGCTGCCGTGGGACGCCTACGGCGACGGCGTCCGGTACGGGCTGCTCCCGGGCACCGCGTCGCCGTCCCCGACGCCGTCCGCGTCGCCGCCGCCGACCCGGCAGCAGACCACGCCGGCGCGGCCGGAACCGCCGGTTCAGCAGCCCGCGCCGCCGGCCGCCGCACCGCCGACGCCCGCCACGCCCGAGGCGCCGCCTGCCCCGCCGTCCCAGGACTGCGGCGTCACCGGCCCGGCCGCCGCGGAGTCGACCTGGGCGCAGCAGAGGCTCGCCCCGGAGGGCGCCTGGGAGACCACGCGCGGCAACGGCGTCATCGTGGCCGTCGTCGACTCCGGAGTGGACGCCAGCCTCCCTCAACTCAGCGGCCGGGTGATCGCCGGCGCGGACATCACGGCCGGCGACGGCAACGGCGACTCCGACTGCCTGGGCAGCGGCACCGGCATGGCCGCGATCATCGCGGGCGCGTCCGACCAGCCCGACACGCCGTCCGGCCTGGCGCCGGACGCCACCATCCTGCCCATCCGCGTGGTCGGTGACGGCGGGCCCGCGGACCCGGCCGAGGAGGCCACCGCGATCGAGGTGGCGGTCTCCGCCGGCGCCGGCGTCATCGCGGTCGGCACGCACGTCGACCCGGGCGACCCGCTGGTCTCCGCCGCGATCTCCAACGCGCTCACCCACGACGTACTGGTGGTGGTGCCCGCCACCGCGACGCCGCTGCCGGAGCCCGCGAAGGGCGCGGACGGCGCGCTGATCACGGTCGGCGCGGTGGACGCGGACGGCGCGCTCGCGGGCGAGGAGGGCGCGTCCGCGGACGTGGTGGCGCCCGGCATCGGCGTGGCCACGCTCGGCGTCAACGGCAGCGGCACCATCACCACCAGCGGCCCGCAGTACGCGGTCGCCTTCGTCGCGGGCCAGGCCGCGCTGGTCCGCGCCGCCCACCCCGGGCTGAACGCCGCCCAGGTCAAGCACCGGATCGAGGTCACCGCGGACCGGATGGAGACCGACGACGACGGGTACGGCTGGGGCCTGATCAACCCGGTCGCCGCGGTCAGCGCGGTCGTCGAGGGCGAGGTGGTCACGCCACCGGCCGCGTCCGACCCGGGCATCGGCCTGGGCGCCGTGATCGCGATGGTGATTGTGGTGCTCATCATGCTCGCCGCCGTGGCGCTGCTGGTGCTCCGCGCCCGCCGCTGGGCGCAGGGGCCGGTCAGCGAGCCGTACGAGGCGGAGGTGCCGGTCCGATGACCGCGCCGGCGGTGGCCGGGCCGCGGCGGGTGGCCGCACCCGGTGCACCGGAGCCCTTCGCCTGCCGTAGATTTGGCCGCGTTCTGGAGGACGGACGGTTACCCACCACATGGGAGTCACCTCGTGACCGAGTTTTCGGTGCGGTGCACCGGGGCCACGCCGTGAGCGGTCAGGAGGCACCGGTGCCGGCCGCGCACGACGAAGACCCCGGGCCGGACGCCGCGGAGCTGTCGCCGGAGGAGCGCATGCGCCTCATCCACGAGGCGCACTCCGGGCCGGTGCTCCGCTTCCTCACCCGGCTCACGCTCGGCGACCAGGACCTCGCGGAGGACCTGCTCCAGGAGGCGATGCTGCGCGCCTGGCGCAACATCGACGTGCTGCCGCGGGACACCGCCCGGGTGGCGCCCTGGCTGTTCACGGTGGCGCGCAACGTGGCGATCGACGCGGCCCGCGCCCGCAAGGCCCGCCCGCCGGAGATCGTGCTGGCCGACATCTCCCGGCTGCCGGAGCCGAGCGACGCGGTCGACGGGATGGTCGCCGGGCACATCGTCCGGCAGGCGCTGGAGCAGCTCAGCCCGGACCACCGGGCGGTCCTGATCGAGGTGTACTTCCGGGGCGCGTCCACCGCGGAAGCGGCGGCCAGGCTCGGCATACCGGAGGGTACAGTGAAATCGCGTGCCTACTACGCGGTGCGGTCCATGCGGTCGGCCGTCGGCTCGGTGGAGCCGGAATGACCACGGGGCAGGAGGGCGCGAGGGGAGGCGCGGCGCACATGGGTGACGATCACCAGCATGCCGCGCTGGCGCTCTATCTTCTCGGTGCGCTGCCGGAGCGTGAGCGCGCCGACTTCGAGCGACACCTGGCCGGCTGCGACCGCTGCCTGGACGAGGCGATGGACCTGGGCCCGACCACGAGCGGCCTGGGCCAGTTCAGCGACGACGACATCCACGCGTTCCTGACCGCGGTCGGCACCGACGACCCGCTCGCGCCGATCCCGGCCACCGCGCCCCGCGCGGCCCCGTCCGATCAGGACGGTCCGGCCCGCGAGCCCTCGCCGGGCGACCTCCCGGCCAGCGGCACGCCGGCCCACCATGTCCCGTCAAGCGGCACGCCGGCCCGCGACCTTCCGGCCAGCGGCACGCCGGGCCACGACCTTCCGGCCAGCGGCACGCCGGGCCACCATGTCCCGTCAAGCGGAACGCCGGCCCGCGACTCTCCGGAGAACGGGACGCCGGCCGCCGGCATCCCGGTCGGCGGGACCCCGGACCGCGGGATACCGGCGGGTGACACCGCGACGCGCGGTGAGACCCCGGCCGCACCCCGCCCCAGGGGGCGGGCGGACGCGCCGAGCCGCCCCGCCGACAACCGTCCGTCGTCCCGGCGCCGGCGCCGTACCGTGGTGACCGCCGCCGCGGCCGTGCTGCTGGTCGTCGTGGCCGGGCTGTCCGTGGTGTTCCTGCGCGGCGGCGACCCGTCCACGCCGGGCGATCCCGCGCTGGTCACGATCGCGGAGGCGGAGGGCTCCGGCGTCACGCTGGCGGTCTCCATCATCGAGACGCCCACGGACGGCGAGATCGTCCGCGCCACGGTCAGCGGCCTTCAGCCCGGTACGCCGTACCGGCTCTACGCGGCCGGCCGCAGCGGTGAGACGTTCGTGATCCGCGACTGGGCCGCGCGTCCCGGCGTGCACGACGTCGAGGGCCGCCTGCCCGCCCCGGCCGACACGCTCGCCTCGTTCACGGTCGCGCTCGCCGACGGCGGCCCGATCATCACCGCGCTGATCTCCGGCGCCACCCCGACCCCACGCTGACGCTGTGAGCGGCCCGCCGCTCACGGCCGGCTCAGGTCGCCGACCACCACCATGAGCTGCAACGGCAGTTCCCGGTCCGCGTGACCGACCTCCAGCACCAGGCCACGGTCGCCGATCACCCACAGGTCGACCTCGAAGAACCACGTGGTCAAATGCTCGAACAGCTCCCGCCCCGGCTCGTCGGGCAGGTCGTCCGCGAAGTACGCCTCCAGGCTCCTCCGGACCGGCTCGCCGTACCGCGCGGTGACCTGCGCGGCCAGCCGGTCCCGCTCCGCCTCGAACTCGGCGCGCACCGCGGGCAACTCGTCCGTACCGTCGAAGAAGTCCCGGCTGACCCGGAGGTCCACGTGGTGCGGCTGGCCGTGCCGCAGCGGCATCTCCAGCAGGTCCTCGAACAACGCGGTCACTCCCAGACGGTGGCGAGCCGGGCGAACACCTCGGGGTCGCTGTGCAGCGGGATCACGCACAGCAGGTGACCGCCGGGCGCGCGCAGGATGCGGCAGTCCAGCCAGCGGTCGACCTCCACGGCGCCGAGCCCGATCAGCCGCGCGGTCTCCGCGTCGAGGTCGTCGGTCTCGATGTCCAGGTGGTACCGCGGCGCGTCGTCCACGGCCTGGACCGCCAGCGACAGGTCCGGCAGCGCGCCGGGCAGCGAGGTGAACTGCGGCTCGTCGGTGCCGGGCCGCGCCGGCACGCCGAGCGCCCGGGACCAGAACGTCGCGGCCCGGTCCGCGTCCGCGCGGGGCACGTCGATGAGCCAGGTGGACAGCCGGCTGCGATGCATGACCCGCAGCCTAGTGGAGCAGCCCGGCCTGGGTGGCCAGCAGCGCGGCCTGTACGCGGTTCTCGCACTCCAGTTTGAGCAGGATCCGGCTGACGTGCGTCTTGACCGTGCTCTCCGAGATGACCAGTTTCTCGCTGATCGCGGTGTTGGACAGGCCGCGGGCCAGCAGCCGCAGCACCTCGGCCTCCCGCTCGCTGAGGTCGGCCGCGGCCAGCCGGGCGCCGGCGTCCGAGGACGGTGCCGTGCCGAGGCCGCGCAGCCGGGTGACCGCGTGCCGGGTGACCGGCGGGGACAGGAACATCTCGCCGGCCGCGGCCGCCTTCAGCGCGGGGCCCAGTTCCTCGGCCGCGGAGCTCTTCAGCACGAACCCGGCCGCGCCGTTCGCGAGCGCCTCGTCGATGTACTGCTCCTCGCCGAACGTGGTCAGCATGATCACGCGGGTGGGCCCGGTGATGGCGCGCAGCGCCGCCAGCCCGTCCACCACCGGCATGCGGATGTCCATCAGCACCACGTCCGGCTTGAACCGGTCGACCGCGGACCGGGCCTCCCGCCCGTTCCCCGCCTCCGCGACCACCTCCACGCCCGGGAGCGCGCCCAGCACCAGCCGGATGCCGCCCCGGGTCAACTCGTCGTCATCGGCGATCACGACGCGCAGCAGGCTCATGCCGCGTAATCCCGCATGCCGCGGTGTCCGTGTGGTCGCCGAGCTGATTCGCTCGCGAGCTCGCTCATGCCGCGTAGTCCTCCATGCCGCGGTGTCCGTGTGGTCGCCGAGCTGATTCGCTCGCGAGCTCGCTCATGCCGCGTAGTCCTCCATGCCGCGGTGTCCGTGTGGTCGGCGCTGAGCTGATGATTCGCTCGCAAGCTCGCTCATGCCGCTCCAGCCGGGCGAGGCGTTCTCATTGGTCCAGCATCTCCTTCGACACCAGCGCACCGTCGCGGAAACAGAAACGGTACCGGCCGAAGAACGAGTCCGCACGCAACGTGAACCGCGCCTGGTAGGAGACGCAGGTGAGACCGGGTGGCGGGTTCGTGTCGACGATCGCGGCGGTCGGCTCCGGCAGCCGCGCGCGGACCTCCGGCTCCGGCGTGCCGATCGCGATGTCGTCGTAGGTGTCCCGGCCGACCATGTACGTGGCCACCGACGTCCAGGCGGTGCCCACGCAGAGCGCCAGCACCGTGCTGACGCCGACCGCGATCAGTGCCCAGCCCAGGCGGCGGGACCGGTCCGCCCGGCGGAATTCGGTCTGCACGTCCGCGACCGGGCCCGGCGTGGTGGGCGCCTGTGGCGTCAGCGGCAGCGTGGCCGCGATCCGGAAGCCGCCGTCCAGTTCCCGGCCGTGGTAGAGGACGCCGCCGGTCAGCCGTACCCGCTCGCCGAGCCCGTGCAGGCCCTGCCCGCTGCTCGGTACGCCGCTCGGCTGGCCGGGCGTGTTGACCACCTCGGCGACCAGCGCGTCCGGTTCGTACCGCAGCGCCAGCGTGATCTCTCCGCCGCGCGCGTGCCGGAGCGCGTTCGTCACGCCCTCCTGCAGCGTCCGGTAGGCCGCGTGGTCGATCAGTGGATGCAGCGGCACCGGCTCGCCCTCCCGGCGCAGCGTGATCCGGGCACCCGCGGCCCGCGCGCCCTCGACCAGCGCGTCCGCGTCCGCGAGCCGGGCCGGTGCGGACTCGGCGTCGTCCGGGCCGCCGTCGCGCAGCACGGCCAGGATCTGCCGCAGCTCGTCCATCGCCTGCATGGACGTGCCGTGCAGCAGCTTCAGCGTGTCCGACGTGCGCACCTGGTCCGGTGCGGCCTGCAGCGCGCCGCTGTACAGCGAGATGAGCGTGAGCCGGTGACCGAGCGAGTCGTGCATCTCCCGCGCGATGCGGCTGGCCTCGCGCACCCGTACCCGCTCGGCCATGGTCTTCTGCTGCTCCTCCAGGTGCAGCGTGCGCTCGCGCATCAGCGACAGCAACTGGCGGCGCTGCGCGGTCATCCGGGCCACGATCGCCGGGAGCGCGTAGAGCATCACGAATGTGACCAGCGAGAACAGGGCCTGCACCACGCCGGGCTCGCTGTTGCGGAGGTCGCCGAGCAGCGTGATCACCAGCACCGCGAGGAACGCGCCGGTCACCCGCGGGCCGCTGCGCACGCGCAGCCCGGCCGAGACGCTGAGCGCGAACATCAGGACCACGCCGGCCTGGCCGCTCACCGCCGTGAGCAGGGCCGCCAGGACCAGCGCGGTCACCGGGTACCGCCGGCGCACCAGCACCAGCACCACGTCCACGCACCCGACCAGCACCGCCACCGCCACCGGCAGCGGGATCCGGGTCACCCCGGGCATCCCGACGGCGGTGGCGGTGAGGATCAGTGCGAGGCCGGCCTCGTAGGCGAGAAAGGCGGGCCGTGGCCACCTCGACTGCATGTCCATCACTCGGCGACAGTAATCCGGCTCTTCTCCGCGAGCGCGCCGTCCACGAAGCAGAACCGCCACATCGGCTGCTCCGCGCCCTCGGACAGCGGCTTCACCGTGTAGTAGACGCACGACGCGCCGGCCGGCATGCCCTGCTTACCCGGGTCGTCGCCGTACAGGTCCTCGTCCTTGACGTCGCGGAGCGGCTCGGGCAGCGCGGCCCGCACCTGGCTCTCCGGCGTGCCCTCCTTCTGCGCGTCGAACTGCTCCTGCGTGACGCCCGCCTCGACGATCTGCCGGCCGATGTTGTAGCCGTTCCACCCGAGCCACCCGACGCCGGCGCACAGCACCACGAGCACGATCGCGACCGCGATTCCGATCTTCTTCCGCATGACAACTCCTCGATCTCGGTGGGATGTCTCCAGCCTCCCGAGATTCCGGCGCCGATTCGTCAGCGTATCGACGGATCTTCACCGCGATGCGGTGGTACGAAAGTGCCATCGGCCGATCAGACAGAAGACCATGATTTACCCGCTTCCGGCGGGCTGAGGTCCGCATGCTCCCGCGGGCACCGGTCGGCCGCGGGCGGCCTCCCTGCCGGTGCCGTGGGTGGTGCGGGGCGCGTCTCCCGGCGGAGGACGGGGAGGATCTCCGCGCCGATCAGGTCGATCTGTTCCAGCACGGTGGAGAGCGGCAGGCCGGCGTGGTCGATCAGGAACAGCTGACGGCGGTAGTCGCCAGCGTACTCGCGGAAGCCGAGCACGCGGTCGATCACCTGCTGCGGGCTGCCCACGGCAAGCGGCGTGGTGAGCTGGTACTCCTCCAGCGAGGGCCCGCGGCCGTAGACCGGCGCGGCGTCGAAGTACGGCCGGAACTCCCGCACCGCGTCCTGGCTGCGCGGGCGCACGAAGACCTGCCCGCCCAGGCCGACCGGCGCCGCCTCGGCCGGACCGTGCCCGGCCGCGGCGTAGCGCTCGCGGAAGTGCGCCACCAGCCGGCGGGTGTGCGCGGGCGGCCAGAAGCTGTGGTTGGCGAACAGGCCGTCGCCGTACCGGGCGGCCAGCTCCGCGGTCTCCGGGCTGCGCGTGGTGCCGTGCCAGACGAACGGCGGGACGCCGTCGCGCGGGCGCGGGACCGCGGTGAATCCGGTCAACGGCGTGCGGAACCGGCCGGACCAGTCCACCTCCTCCTCGTCCCACAGCCGGCGCAGCAGGCCGTAGTTCTCCGCCGCCAGCTCGTAGCCGTCGTCGAGGTCCCGGCCGAACCAGGCGTACACGCCGGGGTGCAGGCCGCGCCCGAGCATCACGTCCAGCCGCCCGCCGGCCAGGTGCTGGAGCGTCGCGTAGTCCTCGGCCAGCCGTACCGGGTCGGCGGTGGTGATCAGGGTGGCCGCGGTGGACAGCACGATCCGCTCGGTCCGCGCCGCCAGCCAGCCCAGCAGCGCCACCGGCGCGGAGACCGCGTACGGCCGGTGGTGGTGCTCGCCGACCGCGAACACGTCGAACCCGGCCCGCTCGGCCCGCACCGCGATGGCACCGATCGCGGCCAGCCGCTCACCCTCGCCCGGCGCGCGGCCGGTGACCGGGTCGGGCGTGCGGTCGCCGATGCTGTACAGCCCGAACTCCACGATGGACCTCCTGACCGGTCAGCACGTGAGCACCAGGTTCGACAACGCCTCCAGCTGCGCGCGCCGCTCCGGCATCCCTGCCGCGAGGTCGCTGACGGCCTTGGCCCACGCGGTCTTCTGATCGCCGTCGAGCCTGTTCCGGTGGGCCTCGACGAACGTCCGCGCTTCGGTCAGCTCGCCGCCGCTGATGATCGCCTTCAGCCGGTCCAGGACCCCGCGGGTGAAGTCGTCGGCCGAGTACCGCGTCGCCTCGTCCGCGCCGACCGCGACCGCGGCCGACAGTCCGACCAGCTTGTCGACATTGTCGACGTCCTCCAGGAACTCCTTGATCAACGTCGCCGGGCGCGCCGTCGCCGACGTCTCGACGAAGCGCGGCACCAGATCGTTCCGCACGCCGAATTCGAGCAGCTGCTCGAGCACCGCCACGGACTGATCGTCCGCCAGCCGTTCCCGCATCTGCGCGATCCGCCGCCGGTTCACCTCGGTGTCGATCGACTCCTGTGCGGCCTGCAGCCGCTTGTACCGTTCGCGCACGGTGGCGGGACCGAACATCCAGGCGCCGAAGGCCGGCTCGACCTGGGCGACCGCCTCGGTCGGATCGGCCAGCCGCACCGCTTCGTCGAACATCTCGGCGGTGATCTCCGAGCTGGCCGCGGGGCGCTCGCCGAGATCGACCCGGCCGGAGGACTGGGTCCTGGACGCCGAGACGGCGTATCTCTTGTCGAGATCGAAGCCGGACCCGCCGGACACCACCGGGTGGATGACGGCGCCGCCGTACCGGCCGATCAGGTTCTTCGTGCCGGCGTCGAGGCCGGCCGGGACGACCGTGACGACCGTGGTCCGGTCCGCGCTGAACTGCTCCAGCAGCAGCGCCAGCCGGTTCCGCTGCGCCGTGACCGCCTCGCCGTCCTTCACCTGGTCGAGCAGCACGACAGGCGTGTGCGGCCGGGCCCGGGCGGCGGCGAGCAGCCCTTTCGGCATGCTGACGCGGGTGAGGTCCGTCCCGGGCGTCAGAACGATCAGGTTCTGCGCGCCGTCGGGCCGGAGCAGGCTCTGCGTGGCGCTGACCAGCCAGGAAGCCGGCGCGTGCACCTGGACGGCGGTGGGTGGCGTGGCGATGGCCGCCGCCGGGCCGATCGGTTCCAGCCAGACCAGCGTCTGCCGTTCCATCGCCTGGGTGAGGTGGTCGCGGTGCCCCAGCGGGGAGACCGAGTCGGCGTCCCCGGGCCGGGTCACGGACGGGTCGGTGAAGAGACTCTCGACGTCCGGGATCGGCCGGTCGGTCGCCCGGTGCCGGTCCAACTCCTCCTTGATCAGCCTGCGCAATTCGTCGCGTACCGATTCGGCGCGCAGCTGCGCGGTGCTCGCCGCGTTTCCCCGCGTGCGGACGCTGCGGTGGCCGCCGCCCTCGATGCGCACCTTCAGCAGTCCGGTGCCGGCGTTGTGGACCTCGGCCAGGTGCAGCGCGCGCTGCGCGGCGTGCACGGCGAACTGCCGGAGGGCCCACCGGTCGTGGACCGGCGGGTGGGCGGGGTCGTCGAGCGTGTGCTGCCTGCTGGCGAAGTCGACCGCCAGGACCGCCGGGGGCTCCCAGGAGAACTCCCTGATCCAGTCCTCGTGGGCGGAGAACACCTGGTGCAGGTTGTACTCGTCACTGTCCATGCCGGAGGTCGGGCTCATCGGGTGCGCCCACTCCCACACGCCCTGATCCGAGATGAACAGGTACGGGCGGAAACCGCCGACGTGTTCGGAGCTGCCGGGCTCGGTGAACGGCGGCCGGTACCAGGCACCGCGGACCGTGACGCCACCGGCGATGGTGTAGTGGTCGGGGCCGACCGCGCGCCTCAGCCACTCGTGCTGCGGGACGAAGGCCGACTGGTCCGGCCGCACCGGGGTGAAGCCGCGCGTGGCGACGTCCAGGTCGCCCCAGATCAACGTCTCCTGGACGCGGACCGCGACCCGTGCCGTCCGCTCGGTGGACGGCAGCGGCGCGTACCGTTCCACGCGCCGGCCGAGGTGGTCGACTCCGGCCACGGTCGCGGGCATCCGGGTGAAATCGGTGGCGTCGGTGGTCGGTGCCGGGGTGATGCCGGACGTGGGCTGGTCGACCACGCCCATGATCAGGCCACGGAGGTTGTCGCCGGTGATCTGGTCGAGAGGCTTCGGCGGCATCACCGCGGTGATCAGGCGCACCAGCGAGGCCATCACCACCTCGGTCGCGATCCCGCCCACGGCGAACCACTCCGGATTGCCCTTGATCGCGTCGTCGGCGGTCTTCCAGGTCTCCGGGCTCTTGACCTTCTCCAGGATCTTGTCGTACGCCTCCTGGAGCATGTCCTCGAGAAGCTTCTTGTTGAGGACCGTGGCACCGTTGTTCGCCTCGACCCGGTGAAGGGTCCGCTCCAGCATGTTGTCGAGGTAGCCGTTGACCACCTGGGTGACGCCGGCCGAGATGATCGGCCAGCCCACGAAGTAGGCGCCACCCACGCCGGCGAGCGCCATGACCAGCTCGAAACCCCGCTTGTACGACGCGATGATCTGCTTGGCCATCAACGTGGGGTCCGCGTCGTGCCGGTTCAGGGCCTCGCCGATCGAGTGCGTGCCGGTGTACTCGTGCCGCTGCCAGATCTCGATCGCCTTCAGTGCGAGCTGCGTGGTGGCGGTGGTGCCGACGCCCAGCAGGGCGGGCGCCGCCGCGACGCCGGTGGGCATCGCCGCTCCCGCGCCGATGTTCAGCACCGCCATGGCGTAGGTCAGCGCGGTCTCGGCCCGGTCCCGCAGCGAGCTCTGTTCGCCGGAGACGACCGCCTTCACGACCCTGTCGTCGATGGCCGCCTGGGTGAGCTGCGTGACCGTCTCGCTGAGCGTGGTCAGGTCCTCGAGGCCGGCGGACAGCGCGCGGTGCAGACCATCCCGGCGGCGCCCGGACGCCTCGTCGATGCGCCACACGGTGTCGTCGTCGAACGCCGCGTGCGCCTTCCGGAGCCGTTCGGTCGCGTGGCGCACCTTGGTGATCTCAGCCTTGATGAGTCCGAGCGTGGTGAGGCTCTCCTTGTTGACGAAGTCCTGGTGCAGCAGGGTGTCGAGGCCCTTGACCAGCGCCAGGCCGAAATCGATGTGCTGCTTGGCCGTCGCGCGCATCATCTCGGTCGCGGTGTACTCCGCGGCCAGCTCGATCGGCACCGCGCGGTGCAGGCGCTGGTCCGGCGCCGGTGCCGTGGACACCGGTTCCGTCAGCCCCGTCGTCTCGATCCGCACCGAGCGGAACCGGCGGGGCAGCGGCCCGGCGGCCACGGTGGTCCCGTGGCCGCGCAGCACGGACAGCCCGTCCGCGTCCCGGATCACCAGATACCGCCGAGGTCTCGCCTCGCCGTCCACCGTGACGACGAGGATCCGCCGCTCGCCGGTGGTCATGGCGTCGAGCTGGCGGATGAGGTCGTCGTGGCTGATCGCCGAGCTGATCATGCCGGTCGGCGCGGGCAGCGCGGTCAGCCCGCCGTGCCGGCCGTTCACCACCTCGGCGGGCAGCCCGAGATGCGTCTCCGCGTCGCCGAGGTGCCGGATCTGCCCGTGCATCGGCTCGTAGTGGGCCGCGATCGCGGGATCGGTGGCCGGCCGCTCGTGCTCGCGGTCCAGCAGATGCCGCTCCGGGACGATCCGGACACCGGTGGCGAACTCCGGGCTGGTGACCCGGTGCCGGGCGTCGATCGGGAGGACCCGGTCGTCGCCCTCGGTCAGCAGGTCTCGGCGCCCCTGCACGTCGAGGTAGAGCCCGTGCGCCGCGCCCCGCCGGTCCAGGGCGTCCCGGGTGATCGTGGCCGCGGTGTCGCCGGCGAGCACCTCCACCATCCGCCCGCCCGCGCTGCCCTGCTCGTGCAGCACGGCGCCGATGTTCAGCGCGCCCAGCGCGCCGTCACCGAAGTGCACCTGGACGAGGCCGTCGACCCGCTCGGCCTGACGTGCCCACGCCGGGATCTCGTGGTGCGAGTCCAGGGCGAGGAACAGGCCGGACGGTACGACCTGGACGGAGCTCAGGCAGTCGGTGAGCGCAGGCATCGGGTCTCCCGGCGAGGATCAGTGGCAGGTCGCGATCTTGGTCAACAGGGCATCGAGCCGGCCCTTACGCTCCGGGGCGGCGGGCGTCAGCACGTCCCAGATGATGTGCGCCCAGGCGGTGCGGTCCTCGCCGGTCAGGCAGTCCAGCGCGTCGAGCAGCGCGTCGTGGTCGGCGGCGGGGGCGTCCGGGGAGGCGTGGACGATGTCGAACGCACGCGCGGCGATGGTGGCGTGGGCGCGCAGGATCTCGGGGTCGCGTGGCCCGCGGGCCGCACGCTCGCCGTCGAACTCGCCCTTGCCCCGCATGATCGCCAGCGTGTCCGCCACGGAGAGGCCGGCCGCCGGGCTGACCGTGGCCTGGATCAGCTCGCGCAGCCAGAGCAGCCCGGTCGCGTACGGCCCGGCCGGCATCGCGCCGCCGTGCAGCGCCGGCGTCAGCGGGCGGTTGGTCAGGTAGCCGAGCAGGAACTCCGCGGTCACCGGCCCGGTGTGCGGCGCGGTCACCTCGGTGACGAACACGTTCTGGGGTTCGGCGACCGAGCCCGCGCCGTCCGTCACCCGCCCGGCGGTCCGGAGCAGGACCTCGACCGCCGGCAGCACACGGTCCGGATAGACCGTGGCCGGGTGCGGCGTCGATGCGGCGCGCCGCTCGGACGCCGCGAGCAACCGGTTGAGGTGCGCGGCATGCTCCGGTGCCCGCAACCGCTCGGCGTGCGCGCGGTAGTGCGTCTCGGCCGCGGCCCAGGTGTGGACGGCGAGCAGGTCACGCACGACGGCCGGCGTGCTCGTGTCGGGCGCCGCGGCGACCTGGAGCGCCCGGTGGATCATGTCGCTGGTCGGCGTGGCGTACCGCTCGGTGGCCGCGCCACCGCGCAGTTCCCAGACCAGTTCGTCGTCCAGGCCGGCCGACTGCGTCAGCGGCTGGACCGACGTGCCCCCGTACTGCTCGACGATCGCGGTCAGCTCGTCGTTGGCGGCGGTGGCCAGCACCACCGGCGGGTCCGTGTACCGGCGCAGCGTCTCGTGCAGGTCGCCGCGGAGTTCCGCGGTGAGCCTGCCCCGGAGGGCGGAGTGGCGGACGTCCACCAGGATGACCGGCCCGTCGAAGGCGGCGGCCGCGTCCAGCAGCGTCCCCTTGCGGCCGGACCGCCCCGCCCACGGGCCGACCAGGACCGCGCGGCCCTCGGCGCGGGTGTTGACGGCCAGCCGCGCGGGCGCCGGCGGCGCGGGCTCCGGGGTGGGTGGGGTGTACGGCCTGCCGGCCGGATCGAGCAGCAGCGCGGTGGCGTGCCGCTCCGCCGCCCTGGTGTACGCGTCCACCGCGCCGTCCACGTCGAACGGCACGAACCCGCGGTCGTACTCCGGCACCCACACCGGGGTCCCGTCCGGCCCGGTGATCAGCCACGTCGCGGTCTGCCTGCCGGTCTCCGGCACCCAGCCCTGGACCAGCGCGGCCGAGGCGCGCCCCGAGGTCAGGTGCGCCGCCAGCCCGGCCGGGTCGATCGGCTGGAAGGTCCCGCCGAGCAGGTCCGCCACCCGGGCCGGTGTGACCGGCACCGGCGAGTCCGGGGCGCTGATCACGGAGCCGAACAGCACCTCCGGCACCGCGGCCAGCGTGGCGCCGGTCGAGGCCGCCGACGCGTGGGCGCGCCATCCCGACAGCCGCTCCAGCGGGGACCCGTCCGGCCGCTCCCGCAGCGCGGCCAGTCCCGCGCGCTGCGCCTCCACCTCCGGCGGGGCCAGCCGCTCCGGAACGCCGTCCGCGTCCCGTACCGGCCGGCTGACCGCCACGCCGAGGTACTCCATCGCCTGCCGCAGCACGCCCGGGTCGTCGACCGCGGTCAGCGGTCCCGGATCGAACACCTTGACCAGCACGTCGACGCCCTGGCCGACGTTGCGGCGGAGCTGCTCACGCAGCCGGACCGAGGTGACGTCCGTCGTGGAGACCAGCACGGTCACGCCGGCCGGCGGGTCGGCCCACGCGCGCAGCGCGGCCAGCAGCCCGTCCGGGATCCCCCCGGCCCGATCGCTCCGGAAGATGACCTGGCCGTCCCCGGCCGGCAGCAGGAGATCGTCGCAGATCGGAATCAGGCCCACGTCGGTCTCCTCACCCTGGCTCAGCGGATCCGGGCGGGCGCCTCACCGTCCGGCCGCGGGCTCGCCGTACCGGACTGTCCGGTGGATCGACCCTGCCAGGGCGGCCGGGGAGTTCGTCAGTCCCCGAAAGCGAGGACCACCGGGTCCCCCGTTCCGGTTCCGGAGCGGGGACGCCGGCGCCCCGGCCGGCTCATCCCCCCGCCGGCCGGGGCGCTTCGCGGGCGGCGGCGGTGACGCCGGGTTCCCGGCCCACCGCACCCACCCGTCCGGTCAGCGCGTGTCGCGGGCGATGCGCGGACCGCCGGGCACGCCGGCGCCCGGCGAGTCGACCGCCTCCATGTAGAACCGGGAGTGCCGGATCAGGCCGTCGCGGACCGTGACGATGATGACGCCGCGCAGCTCCTGGCCACCGGCGTTGGCGTAGTGCCACTCGCCCCACACCTCGTCGCCGGCCTCCACCGCGCGCGTGATCGACACCTGGATGTCCGGGGACTGCGCGAAGATCACCTCCCAGTTGCGGCGCACCTGCGCCGGCCCGTCGAAGGAGCGCGCGGGATGCGCGGGCCACTCCGCCGAGAAGTCCTCACCGAAACACGCGGCCACCGCGTCGAGATCATGGTCGTTGAGCGCCTTGACCAGGCGCATCACCACGGGGTTGTCCATGCCGACGACGCTAACCCGGCCCGTCGCCCACCCGCCGGGGCCAGGATGTACCACCCGGGGGCGCAGCCGGCGGTCAGGACAGGCGGTAGGTGATCGGCAGGGACTTGAAGCCGCCGATGAACGTGGTGTCCGTGAGCGCGGCGTCGCCGGCCAGGTTCACCGCGGCGAGGCGGGGGATCAGCGCGCGGAACAGCGTGCGCATCTCCATCCTGGCCAGCGCGGCGCCGAGGCAGTGGTGCGGCCCGAAGCCGAACGCGAGGTGGCTGCCCGCGTTCGGCCGCGTCACGTCGAACGCGACCGGGTCCGGGAACTTCTTCGGGTCGAGGTTCGCGGCCGGGTAGGACAGCAGCAGCCAGTCGCCGGCCGCGATCGGGGTGCCGCCGACCTCGGTGTCCGCGGTCGCGGTGCGCATCATGTGCCGCAGCGGCGAGGCGTACCGGATCATCTCGTCCACCGCGCCGTCGATCAGCTCCGGGTTGCGCCGCAGCCGGTCCAGCTGGTCCGGGTGCGTGATCAGCGCGTGCAGCCCGCCGGTCAACGCCTTGGCGGTCGACTCGTAGCCCGCGGTCGCCACCATCATGTGGTAGCTGGTCGCCTCCACCTCCGGGATCGGCTCGCCGTGGACCAGGCCGTTGGAGACCGCGCTGGCCAGGTCGTCGGTCGGGACGGCCCGGCGCGCGGCGGTCAGCGCGTACATGTAGCCGAACATGTTCTGCAGCACCTGCGCGTCGCCGTCCCGGGCGAAGAAGTCCTGGGTGAGCGCGATGACCCGCGGATACTCCTCCTCCGGCAGGCCCATGATCTCCAGGATCACCTTCAGCGGGTACGGCATGGCGACGTCCACCGCGAAGTCGCACCGCCCGTCCAGCTCGGCCAGCCGGTCGAGCGCGTCCTGGGCGAGCCGGTCCAGCCGCGTCTGGAGCCGGGCCAGGCTCCCGGGCCGGAACCAGTCGTTGCCGAGGCGCCGGTACGCCGCGTGGTCCGCGCCGTCCATGTGGATCAGCGTGCGCGGCGCCGGTCCCGCCTCGCGCTGCGCCCGCAGGTCCGCCTGGTTGATCAGCCACGGCTGCGGCGCGTTCTGGAACAGCTCCGGCCGCCGTTCGACCTCCATGACCTCCTCGTGCCCGATCACCGCCCAGAACGGGTCGAACCCGTCCGCCGTGATCCGGTGGATCGGTGACCGCATGCGCAGCTCCGCCACCTCCCGATGCCAGGCGTACATGTCCGTGTAGCGGTCGGGATCGGTGAAGACGGTGGTCACGTGGCCCCCAGCGAGGATCAGCTGTCACGATACGGACGAATCCTCGCGGCCGGTGCGAACAACTACAATTCTTGACTGTCCACTCAGGAACCGCTAAGGGGCGACTCAGTCGATCACGAATTGGTCGAGGTCGACGGAGGAGTGGGTGGCGTGGAAGAAGCGGATCTCGGTGTCGCCGACCGGCAGGTCGATCGGGATGGTGACGGTGGCCGGGTCGATCCAGCTGTCCTTGCCGGCCAGCGAGAGCGAGACCTTGTCGCCGTTGTTGACGATGACGTCCAGCGGGCGCGGGCCGCCGCCGCAGGTGTAGTAGATGGTCAGCTGCCGCCGGCCGGCCACCGGCACGCCACGCACGTGCACGGTCAGCGCCTGCCCCTGCCCCAGGTACTGGATGCGGCTGCCGGACGCGCAGGTCGGGCACTCGGTCGCCTCCACCCGGAAGCGCTCGTTGGCCGGATCGGTCGCCGCGATCCTGATGGTCCGGAACGTGGGCGGCGCCGGGGAGGACGGCGCGGCGGAGGACGGCGAGGGCGGCGTGGACGGCGACGGGGACGGTGACGGCGTGGGGGAGCGGCCGAACCCGTCCTCGGCCGACGGGCTGGGCGACGGTGACGGTGACGACGGCACCGCCGCGGGCGCGGACGGCGTCGTGACCGAAGCATCAAGATCAAGATCAGGGTCGGAGACCAGCGCCGGTACGGCCAGCGTGGTCGCCAGCACGGCCGCGGCGAGCGACCCGATCGACCACCAGCTGCGCCCCGCCACGCTCATCGCCACCCCTGCCAGCGCGCCACGGCCTCGGTCCGGTTGGTCACGCCCAGCTTCGCGAACAGCTTGTTCAGGTGGTTCTTCACGGTCTTCTCGCTGACCGCGAGCCGCTGCCCGATCGCCGCGTTCGACAGCCCGCCGGCCAGCAGCGTCATCACCTCACGCTCCCGTACCGTCAGCTGGAAACCGTTCCGGGCCGCGCGCTGCCGCTCCGCGCGCGCCGCGGCCTCCTGCTCCCGGGCGAAGGCCTCGCGCATCGCGCTGGCCGCGATGGACGCGGCGGTGGGCGTCAGCCAGCCCTGACCGGCCGCGACCGCGTGCACCGCGCGCAGCAGGTCCGGCGGGTCGAACTGGCCGTAGACCAGGTAGCCGCGGGCGCCGCCGCGCAGCATCGGCGCGATCAGCTCCGGCTCCGCCGAACCGGTCAGGACCAGCACGTTCGACTGCCGGGAGATGTCCGTGATGACGGAGAGGCCGTCCGCGACCGGCATGCGGTAGTCGAGCAGCGTGACGCGCGGCCGGTGCCGGATCACGGCCTGCAGCCCGGCGCGGCCGTTGCCGGCCTCGGCCACCACCGCGACCGTGCCGTCCGACTCCAGCAGCGGGCGCAGCGTCGCCCGTACCGTCGGATTGTCGTCCACGATGACCACCGTGATCATGTCGTGGATCCTGCCAGTGGCACCTGGACGTGCACGCTGGTGCCCCGGCCCGGCCGGGTGACCACCTCCAGGCCGCCGCCGATCGTCCGGGCCCGCTCGGCCATGCCGACGATCCCGTGATGCCCGAGATCCTGCAGCGTGAGCAGGTCGGCCGGCATGGTGAACCCGTCGCCGTCGTCGCGCACCGTGAGCGTCACCGCGCGCCCGCGCCGGGTCAGCGCCAGCGTGACCGTGACCCGGCCGGCGTTCGCGTGCCGCTCGATGTTGGTCAGCGCCTCGTGCGCGATCCGGGTCAGCTCGTAGCGGACCGGCACCGGCAGGTCGGTCACGTGCACCTGCGCGCTGGTGTCGATGCCGGTCCGGGCGGAGAACCGGCCGCAGAGCCGGTCCAGCGTCACCTCCAGCGCCTCGTCCGGCGAGTCCAGGCGCAGGCCCTCCAGCAGCTCACGGGCCTGGAGGCTGGCCGCGGCGGCGCCCTCGGAGATCGCACCGGCGAGCTGCTCGGCCAGCGCGGGCTGCCGGCGGACCGAGCCGGGCAGCGCGACCGCGGCCAGCGACATGCCGCGCAGCGTCTTCGCCACCGAGTCGTGCAGCTCGCGGGCGAGCCGGGCGCGTTCCAGCGCGGCCGCGTCGCGCTGCGCGATCGCCACCCGCATCACGTTCAGCCGCATCTGCCGGATCAGCGCGCGGGCCGCGATCGCGGCGGCCACCCCGGCCAGCACGCCCGCCACCGGCGCCGCGACCAGGTAGACCGCGACCGCGGCGTCCGGCCGGGTCTCGCGCAGGATGGTCACGCAGACCGCGTACCCCTGCGCCGCCTGCGCCGTCCACAGCGGCCACGCGGCGGCGCCGAGCAGCACGCCGGCCAGCGCGGCGGACCCGGCCGCGTGCACGAAGTAGGGCACGCCGCCGCGGCTGAGTGCCAGCACCGCGAACAGCAGCACCGCCTCCGCGGCCAGGATCGCGACCGGATGCGCGACCACGCGCGGCCACCGGGTGAGCACCGCGATCTGCGCGGCGGACGCCACCACCAGCACCACGATCAGAACCACCAGCCGGTATGGACGATCGTCCGCGACCGCCAGCCCGGCCGCGGCGGTGGCCACCGTCACCAGCGCCCGGCCCAGCAGAACGGCGCGTCCGAGCGCCGCCGCGACGACGGGCTCGACGCGGCCGTCAGCGGTTTCGGTCAACGGTGCGGCCCTCGCCTGGTGAAGGAGAACGGCCCTGGCGGGCGGCCCACACAGTAACCGAAATCGGGTCGGGGCGGGAAGTTTCCGGTTCTGGGCCTTTAGGCCTACCTCGGCGCGGCGGGGGAGCGCTTACCGTACCGGCGGCCCTGAGGGCCTATGCCAGCTTTTATGGGGAGTGACCCGTGTCGTACACGTTTACGAAGTTCCGTGAGGCGGACGAGCGGCCGCGCACGCGGTTCGGCCGCCTGGGCCGGTGGGTGCGCGGCCACCGCACGCTGGCCGCGACCGCCGCCGGCATCACGCTCGTCGCGGCCGGTGCCGCGGTCGCCGGCGGCCCGCTGGCCGGCGCCGCCACCAACGGCGAGCCCGCCCCGGCCGGCGCGGTCCGCGCCGCCGCGTTCACCGCGCAGTCCGGCGCGCAGACCGAGGGCACCAGCGACGCCGGCGGCGGCCAGAACGTCGGCTGGCTCGCCGCCGGCGACTGGCTGCGGTACAACGGCGTCGATCTCGGCGCCGCGGGCACGCTCACCACGTCGCTGCGGATCGCGGCCGCGTACCAGGACCGCCCCGGCAGCGTCGAGGTCCGCGTCGACTCCGCCACCGGCCCGGTCGTCGCCACCGTCCCGGTCACCGCGACCGGCGGGTGGCAGAGCTGGAAGACGGTCACCGCGACCGGCACCTCGCCCGGCGGCAAGCACGACGTGTTCCTGCTGATCAAGAGCGACCAGAAGCAGGACTTCGTCAACCTGAACTGGTTCGCGTTCGCCGGAGCCGGCACCGGCGCCACCCCGTCCGCGACCCGGCCGGCCACGCCGACGACCGGTGCGCCCGCGCCGTCCGCCTCGACGTCCACGCCCGCGCAGCCCGCGCCGGCCACCGGCTGGATCCCGGTGGACCAGGCCGCGTGGCAGGCGCAGCTCGACGCGTTCGCCACCACCGTGCCGCAGGCGCCGCCGCCCGGCCGAGGCCGCAACCCCGAGTTCAACGCGACCTGTACGTACAGCCACTCGGCGCCGGACGACCCGATCGTCTTCCCCGGCATCGCGGGCGCGTCGCACATGCACTCGTTCTTCGGCAACCGGTCGACCAACGCGAAGACCACCACCGAGAGCCTGTTCTCGATGACGGACACCACCTGCGAGCCGGTCGAGGACCACTCCGCGTACTGGATGCCGACGCTCTACGTCGACGGCAAGGAAGTCCAGTCGAACATGTTCATCGTCTACTACGGCTCGCTGATGAAGGACACCACCGGAGTCATGCCGATGCCCAACGGCATGCGCATGCTCCAGGGCGACGCGAAGCGGCAGGTCAACACGCCGGTCGGCGCGCAGAACCAGTTCTACTGCTCCGGCGGCCCGCTGGACGGCGTGGGCCGCAGCGCGGACGGCAACTTCCCGATCTGCGGCGACGGCGGCACCGTGCACTTCACCATGCGGTTCCCGGACTGCTGGGACGGCAAGCACGTGGACAGCCCGAACCACAAGGACCACGTCACGAACGGCTTCAACGACGCCTGCCCGCCGAGCCACCCGGTCAAGATCCCGGCCGTGACGCTGTCCATCTACTTCCCGACCGCGGGCGGCAAGGACATGAAGCTCTCGTCCGGGCTCGCCTCCTCGATGCACGCGGACGGCTTCTTCGCCTGGGACGTGCAGGCGATGAACCAGCGCGTCAAGAACTGCGTGCACCAGGCCGTCGCCTGCAAGAGCAACGGCGATTTCTGACCATCCCCGGGTACGAGGCCGGCCGGCGCACCACGCGCCGGCCGGCCCTTCCTGCGTTACATCCCACATGACCCGAATTTCCGTGAACGATCGCGCTTCCCATCTCGTTTGCAAGTCACGCCCGGCGGGCGCCAGGCATGAGCGAGCGCGCGAGTGAGTCATCGGCTCAGCGCCGGCCACACGGACACCGCGGCCTGGTGGACGGTCCGGCATGAGCGAGCGGTACGGGAGGGGACACATGCAGCGACGGCGGACGGCGGCGGGACGCGAGGAGCAGCTCGCCGCGCTCGGCACCGCGCGTCAGGAAGCCGCGGCCGGCGGGCGGTTCGTGCTGGTCACCGGCGAGGCCGGCAGCGGGCGCAGCACGCTGCTCGACGCCGCCGCGGACGCCTGGGCGGCCGAGGGCGCCGTGGTCCTGCGCGTGCCCCACCCGGACGGGGACGACTCCGCCGCCGGGTACGCCGCGCTCCTGCACGCGGTCCGCGAGCAGTACGAGCGGCTCGCCGACCCGCAGCTCGCCGGCCTGCTCAGCGCGATCGGCCGGCTCACCTCCGCCGGTGCACCGGACGGCCACCTCGCCACGCTCGCACAGGAGACCTCCGCCGCGTTCGGGCTGATCGGCCGCCGGGTGCCCACCGTCGTGATCGCGGACGACGCGGACGACGCGCCCGGCCTGACCGCCGCGCTCGCCGCCGCGGTCCGGGACGGCTGCCTGGTCGCCGCGTCCGCCCGCGCCGCCGAGGGCCGGCTCGCCGCGCTGGCCGGCACGGTCGTGCCGCTGCCGCCGCTGCCCGCCGCCGCGATCCGCGAGATGCTCTGCCAGCGGCACGGCGCACCGCTCGACGAGGCGGTGCTGCCCGCGCTGCGCGGCGCGCTCGGCTCGCTGGCCGGCCACCCCGCCACCGTGCTGCAGACCGCGGACGCGCTGGTCCGCACCGGCCGGCTGCGCGTCGTCCGCGGGCACCTCTGCCTGGTCGACCCGCTCGCCCCGATCGCGCTGCCGGCCGAGCACCCGATCGTCGTCGCGCTGCACGCGCGCGGCCCGGTCGCGGTCCGGCTCGCCACCATGGCCGCGGTCACCCGCTTCGGCCTCGACGACCTGGAACTCTTCGCCGACGCCACGCTCGGCCGGCTGGATCGGTACGGCTGGGTGCTGGACGCGCTGGCCGCGGACGGCACGCTGGTCGCCACGCCGCAGGGCAGCTTCCGGCCGCGGAGCGCGGCGCTGGCGGCCCGGCTGGTCGAGGACGCGGGCCCGGCCGCGGCGGCCCGGCTGCACCGTGCGTACGCGGCCGCGATGTTCCGCCGGGCCGGCGCGGGCGTCCCCGCCGACCAGGCCACGCTGGCCGACCACGTCACCTCCGCCGGCGTGGCGATGCCGACCGACCGCGGCACCGGCGTGAGCCTCGCCGCCACCGCGGCCGCGGCCACCGACCGCGAGCCGGACCGCGCCGCCGACTGGCTGCGCGCCGCGCTCTGGCACACCGGCGGCGGTCGCGCGGCCGACGACATCCTGGCCCGGCTGCTGCGCCTGCTGGTGCGTACCGGCCGGTTCGGGCAGCTCGCCGAGGTGGTGCAGGCGGCCGGACCGGCCGCGCACCGCGGCGGCGACCTGGCCGCGGCCGCCGCGCTCGCCGCGCTGCACACCGGCACGCCGGTGCCCGGCGACGCCACCGGACCGCTCGCCCTCGCGCACGGCTGGCTCACCGGCGCGCCCTGCCCGGCGACCGTGACGACGTCGTCGACGCTGGTCACGGCGGACGAGTTCACCCGCGCCGCGCACGCGGCCGGCGCCGGCACGGACGCGGACGACCTGCTCGTCGCCGGTACGCACGGCGACCTCGCGGAGATCCTCCGGCTGGTGCTGGGCGAGCAGCGGTACGGCGTACCCGCGGACGGCCCGCTCGCCGCGTACCACCGGCTGCACCTGGCGTACGCGCGCGGCGACCTGCCCGGCCTGCTCTCCGCCGCCCGCTCGGCGGACCTGACCGGCGGCGACGCCCCGGCCGTGCGCCGCCTGGCCCGGCTGTGGGGCGCGGAGGCGCTCGGCCTGCAGGGCCGCCCGGACGAGGCCGCGTCCTGGATCGCCTCCGTCCCGGACGAGGCGCCCTACGCGGCGCTGCGCTGGTGGGCGGCGAACGGCCCGGTGGGCGAGCCGCAGAGCGCGGGCGACGCGGCGGACCGGCTCGCCGCCGCGCACACCGCGCTCGCGCGCCAGCTCGCGCACGGCAGCCGGATCGGCACCGAGCAGCTGGTGGTCCGCGCCACCGTGCTCGCGGTCCGGTTCGGCCTGTCCGCGGAGGCCGCCGCGTGGCGGGAGGTGGCCGAGGCGCCGGGGCGGTGCAGCACCGAGACCGCGCTGGTGGTCCGCGCGCTCGCCACCGCGGACGCCGCCGCCGCGGACCGCGCGGCCGAGCTGCTGCGCGCCCGCGACCACCGGTGCACGCTCGCCCAGGCCGGCATCGCGCTCGCCCGGGTGTCCGCCGAGCCGCGCCGCCGGCTGCTGGAGGCGCAGTCCGCAGCGGACGCGATCGGCTCGCCCTGGCTACGCTCCGCGGTCACCGCCGCCATGCGCGAGCACGGCGTGCGCCGGCCCCGGTCCCGGTCCACACAGGACGCGTTCAGCGCGGTCGAGATGCAGATCATCGAGCTGATCCGGCGCGGCCGTACCAACCGGCAGATCGCCGTGCAGGTGCGGATGAGCGAGAAGACCATCGAGAACTACCTGACCCGGCTGTTCGCGCGCACCGGCTGCCGGTCCCGGGTGGAGCTGGCCGCGGCCAGCCTCACCCCGGACTTCCTCGGCGCATCGTCGTGACCGTGGAGTCGCTGGTCACCGCGCTCACCCAGTTCTCCGGCCCGCATCTGACGGTGCTGGCCGGCCCGGTGGGAATCGGGCGCTCGCACGCGCTGCGGCAGGTGCGCGAGGCGATGACCCGCGCCGACCGGCCCGTGCTGGACGTGCGGCTGGCGCCGGAGGACCGGCACGAGCCCGGATACCTCAGCGGCCGGCTGCTGGCCGGGCTCACCGCGCTCACCAGCGTCCGGTCCTGGCCGTCCGAGCCGCCGGGCTTCCCGCTGATCCGGGCGCTGCACCGGCGGCCCGGCCTGGTGGTGCTGGTCGACGACCTGCAGTGGGCCGATCCGGCGTCGGCGGAGACGATCCGGGGCGTGCTCCACGACGTGTCCCGCGTGCCGGTGCGGTTCGTGGCCACGGTGCGTACCGGCGCCGCTCCGCGCGCCGACCTGGCCGCCGCCTACGCCGACCTGCGCCGGGCCGGCCTGGCCCGGATCGAGCGGCTGCGCCCGCTCAGCCCGGCCGCCGCGGACGCGCTGGTGTCCCGGCTGTTGCAGGCCACGCCGCACCGCACGCTCCGGTGCCGGCTGCGGCGGCTCAGCCGGGGGCGGCCCGGTGCGCTGATCGCGGCCGTGGAGGGCTACCGCGCGTCCGGGTCACTGCGCGTGGCGCAGCGTCGCGCCTACCTGACCGACCCCGAGGCCGAGCCGCGCATCCCCGGCGACCACGACCTGCTCGGCGCGGTGCACCGGCTGGACGACGGCGCCCGGCGGGTCGCCCGCGCGCTGGCCGCGCTGCAACCGCTGGGCCCGGCCGTGCCCGCGCTGATCGGCCGCGCGCTCGCGCTCCCACCGGACGAGGTCGACACCCACCTCGGCATGCTGCGCGAGGAGGGTTTGGCGCACGGCGGCCGGATCACGGTCCCGGCGGTCGCGGTCGCGCTGCGGGACACCCTCGGTCCGTACGAGCGGCGGCGGTTCGCGCAGGTGGCGGCCGAGGCGCTGTGGTCAGGCGAGGCCGAGTGCGCCGACCCCGGCTTCCTCCCCGACGCGCTCGCCGTCGCCGGCACGCTGGTCGACCCCGCCCGCGCGGTGGCGGACCTGCGCGCGCACGCCCGCGCCGCGGCCGTGCGCGCGCCCGCGTCCGCCGGCCGCTGGTGGTCCGGCGCCGCCGCGCTCGGCGGCGACCCGGCCGACCGCGCCGAGGCGCTGCTCGCGCGCGCCGCCGCCGACCTCCGCGCCGGTCGCCACGCCGACGCCCGGCCGCCGCTCCAGCGTCTGCTCACCGACCACGCGGAGACGCTGACCGCGCCCGCGCGCGAGGAGGCCGAACTGCTCTCGCTCACCGCCGCGCGCGGCGCCCGCGACCTCACCGCGATCCGCGCCGCCGCGGCCGGCGACCCGTGGTTCCCGGCCGGCCCCGCCCCCGCCCCGGCCACCCGCGCCGCCGCGCTGTCGCTGCTCAACCGCTGGGCGGAGGCCCGGCGCGCGCTCACCGCCGCGCCGTCGCCGTCCGGCGTGCCCGGCACCGCGGGCGAGCCGGCCGGCCCGGTCGTCGGCGAGGGCGCACGGATGATCGCCGCGGAGATCGAGGCGGTCACCGGCCGGTCCATCGCGCTGCCCCCGGCCACCGTGGACGACGACGGCCCCGGCGCCGCCCGCCGCCACGCGGCCGCGGCCGCCGACCGGCTCACGCTCTCACTGGTCACCGGCGGCCCGATCCCTCCGCCGGGCGGAGACGGCCCGGCCCACCCGCGCGACGACGCGGTTGCCCGGCACACCGGCGGCGTGGCCGCGCCGGTGCGGAGGGACGCGGCCGGTCGCCTCAACGGTGCCGGCGGCGTGGCCGCGCGTGGCAACGACGGCGCGGCCACGCCGCCGGCGGGTCACCCGGGCGGTGCCGGCGGTGTGGCGGCGCCGATGAGGAGTGACGCGGCCGGTCGCGTGAGTGTTGACGCGGCGAGGCCGCCGGCCGGTCACCCGAGCGGAGCCGACGGGGACCCGGCCGCGCCCGAGCGGTGCCTGGTCGACTGGCAGCGGGGCCGGTGGGTGGAGGCGCTGGACGCGGCCACCGTCGCGATCGCCGCGGATCTGGCGGTCGGGCGCCGCACCGGGCACGCGGCCGTGCACCGGGCCGCCGCCGAGATCCTGCTGGCCGGCGGCTGGCCGGCCCGGGCCCGGTCCATGCTGGACGGTGCGCGCGACGGCGTACCGCTGCCGCACCTGCTGGCGCCGATCGAGGCCGAGCTGGAGTGGGTGCTCGGCGACGCGGCCGGGGCCGCGCGCGTGGTGGACGCCGCGCTCGACGACGCCGCCGCGCACGGACTGGTGATCGGCACCGACGAGCTGTGGGCCGCCGCCGCCGAGCACGCGGCCGAGCGCGGCGACCGCGAGGCCGCCGCACGCGCGGCCGGTTGCGCGACCGCCGCGGCCGGCACACTCGGCACCGGGACCGCCGCGCTGCACGCCGCGACCGCCCGCCTGATCGCCGGCACCGCGGCGAGCCCGGTCGACGAGGCCGCCGTGGTCGACGCGGCCCGCGCGCTGGACCGGCCCTACCTGCTGGCCCGCACGCTGGAGCGCGTGGTGCGCTGGACCGGGCGCCGGCCCGAGCTGCTCGCCGAGGCGTACGAGCTGCTCGGCGACCTCGGCGCCACGCTGCACCGGTCCCGCGTGCGGCAGGCCATGCGCGAGCACGGCCTCGCGGTCCCGGGCCGGGTGGAGACGCTCGCCGAGGGCGATCAGCTGCTCGCCGCGCTGGTCGCCGAGGGCCTCTCCAACCGCCAGCTCGCCGCCGCCACGCAGAGCAGTGAGAAGAGCGTCGAGGGCCGGCTGTCCCGCCTGTTCACCCGCACCGGCTACCGGTCCAGGGTGGAGCTGGCCGCCGCGGTGCTGGTCGGCGACTACCGCATCGGCTGAGCGCCGGGCGCGCGGATCAGGCCCGCTCCGGCGCGATCAGGCTGGACAGCGGCAGGTCGATGCCCTTGGCGCGGTGCTTCCACTTGCCGGCCTCGACGAACAGCACCTGGTCGACCGGCGTGCGCTCGTAGGAGCGGCGCGGGAGCAGCAGCGTGACGCCGTCCGCGACCAGCTCCGGCAGGCGCGACCGCACGGACGTGAGCGTGACCAGCGCCGCCGCGCTCGCGGTGACGTCGATCGCGCGGCCGGCCGGCACCTGCAGGTGAACCAGCCGCTGGCCCTCGTGGATCGGTGGGCGCTTGGTGTGCAGCGGCAGGAAGTCACCCTCCGGTACGGCCGGCGACTCCGGGATCAGCGCCCACGCGCCGCCGCCGCGCTCGGTGCGCGGCCAGGTGGCCACGTCGTTCGGCAGGCCCTCGGTGCCGTGCCGGGCGCCGGTGCTGCGCAGCACGATCGGGTTCGCCGCGACCTCGACCTCCTCGCCGGGGCGCCCGTCGTCGCCGATCGTGTACGCCACCTGGAGCCGGGCCTGGTCCAGCCAGCCGGCCGGCAGCAGGTACGTCCCGCCCTCGGTGGCCAGGTGCTTCAGATCCGCCGGTACGGTGCCGACCCGGCCCAGGTCGACCGCGCCGCCGGCCTCCACGCGCAGGCAGAGCAGGTGCTTCTGCGGCGCCGCGCCGGCCACCCGCTCGCCGTCCAGGTGCGCGATGAGGAACAGGTTCGGCGACGGCACGCCCTCGATGGAGACGCGCTGCGGCGACCACGCGGACGCCAGCCACAGCCGGACCGGCTCCGCGTTGACCTCGGGCTGGTCCGGCAGCCAGCGCACGCCGTGCGCGCGGGTGGCGCGGCCCGGCACGGTCAGCGCGGGGCGCGGGCTCGGCGGCGGCAGCACCCGGTCCGGCGGCGGCGCGGCCGCGGCGGGCTCGGCCGGGGGCGGCGGCGCGGGCAGCGGCCGGGGCGTGTGTCGGCGGCGCGGGATCAGCCAGCCGTCGTCGTTGCGCCAGCGTCCGGTGTCCACGGTCGCCGGGTCGGCCGCGCGCAGCCACCGGGCGGGCTTGCGCTGCTCGTCGACGGCGCGGGCCAGGCCGTCGCGGACCACCACCTCGGCGCCCGGGGACAGCGACCAGATCTCCACGCCCAGCTCGGCCTCGAGCACGGTCAGGTGCTCGCGCAGCCCGTCCGCCCGCTCCGGCGTCACCGGCGTGAGCAGCTGCAGGTCCTCGCTCTTCCAGCCGGAGCCCTCCAGCAGCGAGCGCAGCCCGGCGGTGCCGGCCGCCAGGTGCGTGCCGTCGCCGTAGCGCAGTGCCAGCCGCCCGTCGTCCAGCACGGTCAGGTCGATCAGCATCATGCCGGGCTCGGCGGACAGCTCGCCGTACCGGTCCAGCAGCTCGTCCTCGGACGCGCGGCCCACGTTGAGCAGCGAGACGCCGCCGACGGCCGTCACCTTCGGGCCGCCCCGCGGGACCAGCCGCCCGTCCAGGTCGGTCTCGAACCGGTCCTGCTCCGGCGTGTGCGGCGGCCGGTACGCACGCCACCCCACCACCGTGCCGTCCCGCCCGCGCGCGGCCAGGTCGCGGGAGCCGCGCAGCAGCACGGCCTGGCCGCCCGGCTCCGGCGCCCAGACGGTGGCGCCGGTCGACTCGGCCAGCGCGGCCACCTCGGTCTCCAGCCGCGTGCACTCGCCGGTGTCGTCCGGCCAGCGCAGCCAGAGCCGCAGGTCGCCGCCGTACAGGTAGATCGAGGACAGCGCCGCGGCCACGTCCCGGCCGGAGACGCGCCCGCGCTGGTCACCGGTGCGGTCCACGCGGTACGTGGTGAGCCGGAACCCGCCGCCGCGGGTGGCCAGCGCCACCGTCACCAGGTCCGGGTGGCCGAGCCCGAGCCGGGACGCGGCGGCCCGCCGGAGCACGAAGTCGTCCCGGTTGGCGAACTCCAGCCCGCCCGGCAGCGGCAGCGTGACCAGCCCGGCGCGGTGCAGCACCAGCCCACCGGCCAGGTCGAACCAGCCGGGCAGCGTGGTCGCCAGCCCGGCCGGCTGGATCAGCAGCCAGTCCACCACCTCGCCGCTGGCCCGGTCGACCGGCACCGCCTCCGCGCGGGTGCCGCCGCCGGGCCCGGCCAGCCGTTCCACGGTGGCGCCGGCCGGCGTGACCAGGATGTCGCAGCCGAGCGCGTCGGCGACCCGGCCGAGCAGCGCCGCGTTGCGGGCGCCGTCGTCGACCAGCACGCGCAGGTCCCGCCCGGAGACGCCGGCCGCGTGCGCGTGGTCGGCCAGCTCCTCCGCGGTGAGCGCGGCGCCGGGCGCGTCCGGCCGGGCCAGCCCGCCGTCCGCGGTGCGGGTCAGCACCAGGTCGCACAGGCCCTCGACGGGCAGCGGCAGATCCACCTCGGAGAATCCGTCCGGGGTGGTCTCCGGCTGCTGCGGTCGGGTCGGTCGCACACGTTCCTCACTAGCTCGCGCTGGACTGGACGGCCGCCGGGCCGGCCTCGGACGGTACCGGGTCGCCGATCAGGCGCACCGACCACCGCGCGGCCGGTGCCTCGCCGATGACCACAGGGACGGTACGGCCCCGGCTGGCCGGCACCGTGCGCAGCCGGGCGAACAACGCCTCCGCGCCGGCGGCGTCGCAGATCAGCACGCGGGTCGCGGCGGCCGGGCGGTCGAGGCCGAGCTCCGACACCGACCCGATCCGGCGGACGCCGTCCGGCACGGAGCCGCCCAGCACCTCACCGGCGACCACCACCTCGGCCGCGCCGGCGAGCTGACCGGCCAGGTCCCGGCCGAGCGCGCGGGCCGCGTCCGGGTCGCCGCCGAGCACCAGCACGTCGGGCGCCACCGTGAGGTCGGCCCACAGCCGGCGGCCCTGGTACGCGCCGAGCACCACCGGCGTGCTGGACGGCGGCGGCGACTCGCCCTCGGCCAGCCACCCGTGCGCGGAGCCCCAGCGGGCCGGGCGCGCGCCGATCAGCCGTACGGTCGCCGGCACGCCGCCGCAGATCAGGTCCGTGACCAGCGTGGCGAACGGGTTCGGCGGCGAGGGCATCAGCTCGGTCACGTGGCCGCCGGGGCGGGGCAGCGCGATCGCGGACAGGAACGAGGTCTCGGCCGGCCCGTCGTAGTTCTCGAACCGCGGCATCGCCGGTACCGACCGGGAGCCTCCGGAGACCTCCGGCGCGGCCTTCACCGGCGCCTCGGTCTTCTTCGCCGGCGTCGCGGCCGGTGCCTTGGCCGGAGGCGCGGCGGGGGCCTTGGCCGGAGGCGCCGCGGGGGCCTTGACCGGCGGCGGGGCCGGGGTCTCGGCAGGCGCTGGCGCGGTGGGCGGCGCGACCTCGGCCGGACGCGCCTTCTTCGGCGGTGCGGGCGGCGGGTTCCGCGGGGGCAGCGGTTCGAGCACCGGTGGCGCGGCCGGGACCGGTGGCGCGAACGTCGGGGCCGGCTCCGGCGCGGGTGCGAACGTCGGCGGTGCGAACGTGGCCTCGGCCGGCGGCGCGGCCGGGGTCTCCCGCCGCCGCCCGCCGAAGCCGAGCCGCGCCGGTCTGCGCTGCTCCGGGAGCGTCACCGCGGAGATGACCTGGGTACGCGTACCGCCGCTGACCGACACCTCGCCGCTGCTCTCGCCGGCCGGGACCGGCCGAGCCCGGCGCACCGGCCGGCGCCGCGACTGCAACGCCAGCTGTGCCCAGATGAGCAACAGGATCGCCAACACGATGAGTGCCACCCGCAGCGCCGTGGGTGACCAGAGGAAGTCCAATTCGGACCGGTCGGCCGGCCCGCCCGCGTTCGCGGTGCCGCCCGGCGCGGCGTCGCCCTCCGCCCCCGGTGACGGCGTGGCGGGCGCGCCCGTGGCCGGTGGCTCCTCCACCTTCGGCGGCGCGCCGTTGCGCACGCCGTCGCCGGACGCGTCCTCCGGCAGGATCAGGATCCAGCCCGGCTTCAGCGTGGTCGGGCTGGTCATCCGCTCGCCGTCCGGCTGGAGCCGGCCCTGGTTGAGCGCGAAGATCTCCTCGGCGCGGTTGCCGTCACCGAGCGTCTTCGCCGCGATGGCGAACAAATATTCCTGCTGCCCGTTGACTGCCGGGCCGACCACGTAATACTTTCCCGTCTCCACCCGGACGAACCGGACAGTGGCGGGCGGGGGCGCGGCCGCGGCGGCGGGGGCGGCGACGACCGGCGCGAGCAGCAGGGGAAGCATGCCGAGCACCGCGAGTCGTCGTCTCATCGTGTCATCGTCCTTCGCCGGGATTCGTGCCGTCGTGCCGGGGTGGGAACCCGCCGGAAGGTGGTTCGCGCGTGCCGGCTCGGAGAACTCGGATCGAGCGATTTGTTAACTCCGGATGATTCGTGAACCAGCGGGTTCCGCCCTCCGTTTCCAGATTGTTCTTCCGAACCTGGAGGGGTTATGAGCGGAATTACACCGTATCCACCGTGTGAGGGCAACGTGGCCGACACCTGCCGCACCGCGGCGGCCGGCATCGGCGCCCAGCTCGAGCTGCTCCGTGGTCACCTGGCCGGCCTCGACCCGGCCCGGCTCGGCATGTCCGCCGCCCAGCTGCGGGCACTCCTCGCCGGGTACGACATCTACGTGCGCATGCTCGACGACGCGATCGAGGACATCGCCGGCTCGGTCCGGCGGCCCGCGGGCCCGCGACGCTCCGATGTGGAGCTGGCCGGCGGTGAGTCGCGGTGAGCGAGGCCACCCCGGACGCGGACCTGGCCGAGGTGGGCGCCACCATCAACGCGCTGGCCGCGGACGTGGCCGAGCGGCTGGCCGCGCTGCGTGACCAGCTGGAGCCGACGCGTGAGCAGTGGACCGGTGGCCGGGTCTACCTGGGCCCGGCGGACGAGTGGACGATCGCGGTCGACGGCCTGTTCGGCCCGTCCGGTGTGCTCAACATGATCAACAATGCGATGAACGTGACCCCGCCGGACTTCCCCGCCGCGGGCTGGGGCGACGCCCCGGCCGGTGGCCGGGTGGCGGGCTGAGGACGAGTGAGGAATGCTGCCGCGGTGCACCGTACGCCGGAGGGGAGGGACGCCGTCATGAACGCACCCGTCTGCGACGACGGGCGCATGCGTACCCTCGTCGGCTTCCTGGCCCTGGACCGGCTCGCCGACGCCGAGCGTGACGGGGTCCTCGCGCATCTGGAGACGTGCGAGGCGTGCCGGGCCGAGCGGGACGAGGTCGAGCGCATCGTCGCGATCCTGGGCCGGTTGAGCCCGGACGACGTGCGCGACCTGATCACCGAGTTCGGCCCCGGCCCGGCCGCCGCGGCCCGGGCCCCGCTCCCCGGCGACGAGCTGTTCGGCGCGCCCGGCGCCCCGCGTCCCGCGCTGGTCGCCGCGCCGCCGCGCACCCCGCCGCTCGCGCTGCCGGCCGCGCCCGTCCCGCCCGCCGCGCGCCCGGTCGTGCCGGCCGCCCGCGCGGTCCCGGAGAGCCGGCCCGCGATCGCCGCGCCGCCGCGGATCGGGGTCGGCGAGGGCTACCTGCCGCCGCGCCCGGCCACCGGCCCGCTGGCCCGCGGCCCGCACTCGCACCGCCGCGCCCGCCGCACCCGGCTGCGCGCCGCGGTCGGGCTGTCCGGCGCGCTGGTGGTGGCGCTCGGCGCGGTGCTGGTGATCCGGCCGTGGGGCACCGCGGACGAGCTCGGCCCGATCGCCGCGGTGGCGGCCACCGCGGACGACGCCAGCGGCATGGGCATGAACGCGGTCATCTATCAGGAGGACGGCCAGGCCAGCGTCCGGCTGACCGCGGACGGACTGGCGCCGGACACCCGATACCAGCTATACGTGGTCACCGGTGACGGCGAGGAGCTGCTGCTGGGCCAGCTCAGCGGAGAGGCCGGTGGCGGTACGTACACGGGGGACATCGCCGTACCCGTGGATGATCTGTGGTATTTCACCGTCCGTCAGGTCGACGGCTCGGTCATGATCTCGGCGAACGTGGTCATGGGTTCACCGGGGCCGAGCGAGGGGGCGGGGAAGTGAGCGCAGCGTCCCGGGCCGAGCCACGATTCCAGCAGGTCAGCATAGCCAGTGAGGTCAGGGAACCGATGAGCCGCACCTCCCCGCTCCGAGATTCATCGGGAAATCACTCGCGCAATGTGAACTTGAGCGCTCAACCGCTCGTTATCACTCCCATGGATGCGGCCACTGGGAACACCGTGCCCGGCGAGTCGACGCCTCTGCCCACTCACGACGATGCGCTGAGGCTCGCGTACGAGACTCACGGGCCGATCCTGCTCAACTACCTCCTGCGCCTGACCATGGGAAATCGCGGCATGGCCGAGGACATCCTGCAGGAGACCCTGATGCGCGCCTGGAACCATCCGGAGGCGCGCACCGAGGACGGGCAGTGGAGCCGGGGCTGGCTGTTCACCGTGGCCCGGCGGATCGCCATCGACCACATCCGGGCCGCCCAGGGACGCACCACCGAGCAACTGGACGAGCGGATCGAGGCGCGGCACACCGCGACCGACGACATCGATCGGATGATCAACACGCGCGAGGTGCGCAACGCCGTGGCCCGGCTGCCGGAGCGGCTGCGCAGCGCGCTGATCGAGATCTACTTCCAGGAGCACTCGGTGGCCGAGGCCGCGCAGAACCTCTCCGTCCCGGAGGGGACCGTCAAGTCCCGCACGTTCTACGCGCTCCGCGCGTTGCACGAGGATCTCACCGCACGCGGCTTCCACCTCTAGGGACAGCCGGAAGAAATCACCCATCGCCGTGAACTCGCGCCCAGCCCGCGACGTTCACAGGACACACTTCGGTGGAGAGGGAATCAACCGTGAAAGTCAGATCGCTGTTGACGGCGATTCGCTCGGCCTGCGTGCGGGCCTGGCGGTCCCTGCGGACGACCCGGCAGCGCATCGAGGCCGGCGTGGCGTTCGTGGCGGCCGTGGCCTGCATCGTCGTGGCGGCCATGCAGGTCGGCCCGGCGCTCGCGGAGCCGAAGGTCGAGGGAAAGCCGGTGCCGGACACCCTGCTGGCGTCGATCGTCCTCGGCACCACGTCCTGCCCGGCGCTGACCGGCGAGCGGCTCGCCGCCCAGCTGATGGCCGCGTCCGAGTTCGAGGTCAGCGCGGTGTCGGACACCGGCGAGGGCCTGGCCGGCATGGACGCCGAGCAGTGGGCGCAGTGGGCGCCCTGGCCGGACGCGCAGCGCTCGGACGCCCGGGCGAACGTGCTGGCGCTCGCGCACCAGACCTGCGAGCTGGTCGGCCAGGTGCGCGCGGCCGGCGTCGACGCCGACCACTGGGAGGCCGCGGTCGCGGCCCGCAAGGTGGGCCTCCAGGCCGTGGCCACGGAGAAGCGCATCCCGGACGCCGCCGCCGAGCACGTCGACCTGGTCGTCGGCTACTCCAACTGGTACGCGGACCAGCCACAGTTCGCCGAGAGCGGCGCCGAGCCCGCGCCGGCCGTCGCGTCGGCCGCGGCCGGCACCGGCGTCCCGGAGGAGTACCTCGACGCGGTCCGCCGGGCCGGGCAGGTCTGCCCCGCCGCGATCAGCCCCGCGCGGATCGCCGCCCAGCTGATGGCGCTCTCCGGCTTCAACCCGAACATGCGCGGCGACGACCGCCAGGGCATCGCGCAGTTCACCACCCAGATGTGGAAGCAGTACGCGCCGAAGAACGCGTCCGTGTGGGACCCGCAGGACGCCATCCCGGCGCTCGGCACCGCGATGTGCGACCTGAAGAACCAGCTCTCCGGCATGCGGCTGAAGGGCGCGGAGCAGGCCGACTCGTACACGCTGGCGCTCGCCGCGTACCAGTGGGGCATGACCGCGGTCCGGGCCGAGGCCGGGGTGCCGCGCAAGGCGTCCGTGCCGCAGCTCGCCGACCAGGTCGACGCGTTCCTCCCGGTCTACTCGGCCGACACGCGGCTCAGCACCGCGCCGCCGTCCCCGCCGACGTCCGCGCCGGCCTCGCCCTCGCCGTCCCCGACCGCCGCCGGCCCGTCGCCGACCGGCTCGCCGAGCCCCTCTCCGGAGAGCTCGACCCCGGCCGCCCCGGCCGCCCCGGCCGTGAAGACGTGGGACCCGACGATCTCCTACCAGTTCGTCAACGCGCTCAGCGGCCGGATCCTGGAGGTGCCGGGCACCGACAACATCACCGCGGGCGGCACCACCATGCAGCTCTGGGACAACCTGCGCGAGAAGGACATGTTCTGGCACATCGCGAACGCGGAGGACCCGGCGTACGTGGTGATCACCAACGCGCACAACAACAAGGCGCTCGGCATCCGGGACGGGTCGGTGGACAACTCCGCCGAGGTCGTCATGCTGGACCCGGCGTTCGCGGACCACAACCAGCAGTGGCAGCTGGTGGACGGCGGCGACCAGGGCTACTTCCTGATCAACCGGAAGAGCGGCAAGGCGGTGGACATGTCCGGCGACGACTGCTGCGCCGGCAACGGCGCGTCCGTCCAGCAGTACGACCGGCAGGACCACGCGGTCGACCAGCACTGGAAGGTCGTCCAATGAGCGCGCGTGCGAGCGAATCATCGGTGCGGCGCCGACCATGGCGTGACCGCACCCTGGCAGGGGGCCCGGCATGAGCGTCTTCACGGGTAGGGTGACGCGCCGGCTGACCGGCGTGGCCGCGTCCGCGCTGGCCCTCGCGCTGGTCGGTCTGGGCGCGCCGTGGCCGGCCGCCGCGGCCGTCGCGGTCGACGAGTACGTGCTGTACTACACGGTCACGTCCGCGCAGCAGGGACAGCCGGAGAACCTCGACGAGATCTCCCAGCGGCTGCTGGGCGACCCGGAGCGCTCCGACGAGCTGTTCAACCTCAACTCGGGCCGCGAGCAGCCGGACGGCGGCGCGCTGAGCGACCCGGCCAAGCTGACCCCGGGGTGGTACATCGTGCTGCCCTGGGACGCGGTCGGCCCGGGCGTGCAGTACGGCGTGCTGCCGTCCTCCGCGCCCGAGACCGGCGGGTCCGCCCCGAAGCCGGGCACCACCGCCGGCCCCGGCGAGAACCCGGGCGGTAGCCCGGCCGACCCCGGCACCGGCGGGACGAATCCGGGCGGCGGCACCAACCCCGGCGGCGGCACCAACCCCGGCGGCGGCACCAACCCCGGCGGCGGCACCGCGCCGGCGTCCCCGAACGCGGTGCCGCCCGCGGCCCAGCGGCCGTCCGGCCTGAAGCCGGCGGAGGAGTCGGGCAAGTGCGTGGCCGCGACCGCGGCCAGCTCGCCGTCGAACTGGGCGACCGTGCGGCTCGCGCCGGAGCAGGCCTGGCCGACCAGCCGGGGCCTCGGCCAGATGGTCGCGGTCGTGGACTCCGGAGTGGACGGTTCCAAGGTGCACTTCACCGACCGGATGCTGCTCGGCGGCAACCCGGTGACCGGTGAGGGCCGCGGCGACACCGACTGCCTCGGCACCGGCACCGCGATGGCCGGCCTGATCGCGGCGCAGCCGCAGGAGGGCGACACGTTCGCCGGCGTGGCGCCGGACGCGCTGATCATGCCGGTCCGCGTGGTCACCGACAAGACCGAGGCCGAGGAGAAGCACCAGGTCACCGCGATCCAGGTGGCGATCTCCGCGGGTGCGACCGTGATCGCGCTCGGGTCCTACGTGGACACCTCGGCCGAGCCGGTGGCGAAGGTCATCGAGGAGGCGCTGTCCCACGACATCGTGGTGGTGGCCGGCGCGCCGACCGGGTCCGGCACCCCGCTGCACAAGGACGTGATCAGCGTCGGCGGCATCGGCATGGACGGCAAGACCGTGGAGGAGTACGCCGCGGACTCCGTCGACGTGGTGGCCCCCGGTGCGAACATCACCAGCCTCGGCGCCGGCCCGAAGAACAAGACCTTCGTCGGCAGCGGTACGCAGTACGCGGTCGCGCTGGTGGCCGGCGAGGCCGCGCTGGTGCGGTCCGCGCACCCGGGCCTGTCCGCCGCGCAGGTGGCCAACCGGGTCGCGGTGACCGCGGACAAGATGGGCGACGCCCAGCCGGACGCCCGGTACGGCTACGGCATGATCAACCCGGAGGTGGCGGTCACCAAGGTGCTGCCCGAGGAGGCCGTGCCGATCTCCGAGCAGCGCCGGGCCGTGGGCGACACGGCCGGCGGCGACGGCGTGCGGATCGCGTTCGTCCTCACCGTGCTGGCCGGGCTCGCGCTCAGCACGCTGCTGGTCTTCCGCGTGATGCGCGGCGTGAACCGCGCTCGGGCGGAGGACGGCGGCCCGGGCACGCCCGGGGACGACGGCTCCCAGGCGAAACCGGCGGTGTGACGGGCGAAATCGCTTGGCCGTGAACTTCGGAACTGTAAGTCTCGTTCAGAGTAGGTCGGGTCGCGGGGGCGACCTCGCGGAAGAGGGCTGAGGGGGTTGAAAGCACATGGTTGACGACGTGTGCGCCGAGCCTCAGCTACGCGCCGCGCTCGGCCTGTACCTGGCCGGTGCGCTGCCGGACGACGAGAGCCGGGCGGTGGAGCTCCACCTGTCGAGCTGCGCGCAGTGCCTCGCGGACGCGGAGGCGCTGGGCGAGGCGGTGGCCATGCTCGGCCTGCTGACCGAGACGGACCGCCGTGAGCTGATCGAGGAGTTCGGCGTGCGGGCCCCGGCGGAGGCGCCGGAGCCCGCACCGGGCCCGGAGCCCGCACCGGGCCCGCCCGGAACGTCCCCAGCCGCTCCCGCGGCGTCGGCGGCTCCTGCGGCGTCGGCGGCTCCTGCGGCGTCGGCGGCTCCTGCGGCGTCGGCGGCTCCTGCGGCGTCGGCGGCTCCCGTGGTTTCAGCGGCTTCCGAGGTCGCGGCGGCCGCGCGGCCCACGACGCCGTCCACCCGGCCGTTCGGCACCGCGCGGGCCGGCCGGACCGACGGCACGCGGCCCGGCGGCGGCACCGGCCCGGGCCGCGCCCGGGGCAGCCGCCGGTCCCGGCTGACGCTGGCCGCCGCGGGCCTGGCGGTGGTGCTGCTGCTCACCACCGGCATCGCGCTCGGCCGCCCGCTGGTGGCCGGCTGGTTCGGCGGGGGTGGCGACACCTCGGTCACGCTGGTCACCGACGCGGCCGACCAGACCACCGGCGCGACGCTCACCGTCACGCTCTCCCAGGAGGGCGACGCGGTCAGCATGAAGGCCACGGTGGACGGGCTGCGCCCCGGTGCGCTGTACCGCTTCTCCGTGACCGACCTGGACGAGACCACCTGGGAACTCGCGACGATCACCGGCACCGGGAGCGCGCAGGACGTGGAGCGCACCTCCCCGGTCCCGCTCGACCGGGTGGACCGGTTCAGCGTCACGGCCGAGGACGGCGCGCTGGTGGTCGTGGCCGTGGTCGACCGGGCCGCACCGTCCGGTTCCCCCTCCTGAGGACTGGCGGAGGATTACCCGCAAGTTTGCCCCGGGGGTGCCGGTTACGCGCGCTGGCCCACCGGTCCGCGGAATGCTCGACTCGGTGGACTCGGCGAGGTGAGGAGGTCCGGTCGGATGGGCGCGTTGCGGACTGCCTGGCGATCATTGCGGCAGACCGGGCGCTCCGCCGACCCGGGGGTGCAGGTCGAGTGGTTCGGCTCGGGCGCGATCGTGTCCGCGGACAACGACTCGCCGTACCGGCTGTGGCAGCTGCTGACCGCGGCGGCCGTACCGTCCGATGATTTCCTGATCGTGCCGTCCGGGCGCGCGCTGCGGCACCCGGCCGGCATCGACGCGCTGCGGGACGCCACGCTTCGGGCCGCGGAGGAGAGCGGGCGCAACCGGATCTGGATCGCGGCCGCGGGCATCGGCCGGCCGGACGACGTGCACGCGGGCTGGCTGCACCACATCGCGGTCCGTACCGGCGTGCAGTTGCTCGCCCCGGACGGCCCGATCGAGGCGACGCCGGACGGCACGCTCTACGTCGCGGGCGCGACCGGCGGCTGGGGGTGGCGGTCCTTCCTGGAGGAGGGGCGCTGCCCGGTGGCCGGCAACCGCTGCCCGCTGCCCGACTGGGAGCGGGTGCTGCCGGACCGGTCGATCCCGGTCGGCGGGCTGTGGCTGGACCCGATCCCGGCCGGCGTGGCCCTGCGCGCCGGGCCGGTGCCGACCTCGCCGCAGGACGCGGCGTTCCGGGTACCGGTGGATCCGGACGGCCCGACGCTGGTGATCCGGCACTTCGGCGGCCCGGTGGTGGAGCCGTCCCGGATCGTCGAGGTGTTCGCCGGGCTGCCCGCGCGCACGCCGGTCCGGCTCGAGGTGCGGCACGCCCAGGGCCCGGTGAACGCGGGCTGGCTGGACGCGCTGGCCGGCGCGCTGTACGGGGCCGCCGACCCGGCCGGCCCACGGCGTACCCGCCAGGTGATCTTCCGGCCCGCCGCGCTGCTCGACCTGGGCTGGCAGCGGACCGGCCAGCGGCTGTTCCGCAGCCACGCGGAGCCGCGCCTGCTGGCCGAGGTGATCCCGGCCGGCATCCTGATCCGCCCGGACGGCGTCTACACCTCGGACGGACTCGCGATCTTCGACCCGCGCACCCGCACGCTGACCGTCGGCGCGGACGGCGTGACCGCGTCCGCGGCGCTGGTCGAGCCGCTCAGCCGCATGCTGGAGGCCGCGCCCGCCGACCCGATCGGCCCGGTCCGGCTCACGCTGGCCGGTGAGACGGACGGCCGGTGGCGCGACCGGCTGATCGACGCGGCGCTGCGCGGCGGCCTGCTGGTCGGCGCGGGCGCGCTCGCCTGGGAGGCGGCGGACTCCGGCGCGCCGGCCGCGGCGCATCCGGCGGCCGAGGCGCCGACCGGCGACGTCTTCGCCAAGGTCGTGCCGTGGGCCGGGTACGACGTGCTGGAGGGCGACACCGGCGGCCGGATGATCGGCGGGTTCGAGGAGGACACGCCGGTCCTCGGCGGTGCGGTGCCGGCGCAGTGGCCGGCGGTCTCGACGACGTCCGCGGCGTCCGGCTCCGGCGACTGGCAGCCGGCCGCGCCCGCCGCTGACGGCTGGCAGCAGCGGGGTACGGCCGCCTCGGGCGGCTGGGAGCACGGCGCACCGGCCTCCGGCGGCTGGGAGCAGGAGGTGGCGGCCTCCGGCGGGGGACAGGTCGCGCCGGCGTCGCAGGGCTGGGGGACCGGCGCGGCGGAGTTCGGCGCACCGGCGACCGGCGCCGACGACCCGGGCACGGACTCCGGTGCGGTGCCGCACCCCGGGGTGACGCCGGACGAGGCGCACGTGACCGCGGAGGCTTCCGCGCCGGACGGCGGCATGGCCTACCTCGTGCCGGGCCGGCGCCCGGACGGCGCCGAGCGGCAGACCCGCCCCGCCGGCCCGGACCCGAACCCCCCGGCCGCGCCGGAGACCGAGGTCGCGGAGGCGCCGACCCTGCCGGGCGCCGAACTGCCGACCGCGGCCGTGCCGCCGGCCGCGATGGGTCTGATGGTCACGTCCGGTCCCGACTCGGCCGCGGAGTCCGGCGGGACCACCGTGGTGACGCCGCCGGGCGCGATGCCGGTGCTCGCCACCGCGCCGGCCCGGAAGCAGGGCGACCTGGAGAGCGACAGCGACGACCAGGCCGCGTTCGCGGCCGGCCTGGGCGCGAACTTCCACGACTCGATCACCACGGTCAACGCGGCGCTCGCGGCGTGGCCCGCGCTGCGCCGCGACACCTCGCCGGCCGCGAAGACCGACCTGGTGGCGATCCGCACCTACCTGAGCCACACCAAGCTCGGCGCCACCTACCTCAACGGCGTGCTCCGGGCCGGCCGCCGCCCGCAGCTCGACGGGTACGTACCGTGCCTGCTCTCCG
Source organism: Catenuloplanes atrovinosus (assembly GCF_031458235.1). Taxonomy (NCBI): domain Bacteria; kingdom Bacillati; phylum Actinomycetota; class Actinomycetes; order Micromonosporales; family Micromonosporaceae; genus Catenuloplanes; species Catenuloplanes atrovinosus. The sequence continues at coordinate 1,212,716 of NZ_JAVDYB010000001.1, forward strand.
GCCTGAACCGGATGCCGCCGTGCCGCCGCGTGATGGTCACCCAGGCGCGGCTGCCGGTCCCCGCGGGCGAGCTGTACCGGGAGGGCGCGATCCTGGTCGAGCCCGGCTTCCGCAACGTCGGCGGATCGCTGACGCACACGGTGGCGCGCACGGACGTGGACTACCTGATCTGGTCGCGCAGCGCCCGCCAGATCACCATGCTGAGCGAGTTCCCCGACTTCGACGAGGCCGTGTTCCTCGCCGGTACGAGGTTCAAGGTGCTGGCCGTCCGCGGTGACACCGGCGACGGAAAGAAGAAGAAGGAGGAGGTACGGGTGCCGTCGAGCGCCGTACTGCTGCGTGAGCTGCTTCCCGGCGAGACGTCGCCGGAGTCCGAACTGGACGACACCGACCGGTCCGCGCTCAACCGCCTGGACAAGGCGCTCACCCGCCGCCGGGCGTCCACGATCGAGCCGATCGAGGATCCGGACCTGATCCGCCGGCTGCTCGGCGGACCGCTGGGCTACGTCGACGCGCCGGACGGTGCCGCATGATCCGCGCCCGGTACGCCGCGGTGCGCACGCTGCTGGCCACCGGCCTGGCCGGCGCCGCCGTGCTCGCACCGTCCGCCCCCGCGTACGCGCTGCCCGCGGCGCCCGACCCGGCGCCGTCGGTCGCGCAGGGCGCCTGCCTGCCGCCGCCGACCGGGACCGACGGCGAGATCCCGTGGGCGCAGCGGCAACTGGCCCCGGAGCGGGTCTGGGACCTCACCCGCGGCGCCGGCATCACGGTCGCGGTGCTCGACTCCGGTGTGGACGGTCAGTCGCCGCAGATCAAGGGCCGGGTGCAGCGCGGCGTGGACACGACCGGCTCGGGCGGCCCGGGCGACCGGGACTGCCTGGGTCACGGCACGTTCGTGGCCGGCATCATCGCGGCCGGGTCCGCGGAGGGCGCGGGCTTCGCCGGCATGGCGCCGGAGGCGCAGATCCTGCCCATCAAGATCACTAACACGCCCGAGGACGGCCCGATCCCGGCGCTGGCCGAGGGCATCCGCGAGGCGGTGGACGGCGGGGCCCGGGTCATCAACATCTCGGCCGGCACCGCCACCGACGACCCGGGCGTCAAGTCCGCCGTGGAGTACGCGATCGAGCGCGACGTGCTCATCGTGGCCGCGGCCCCGAACGACTCCGGCGACTCGGTGGACGCGTACCCCGCGGCGTACCCGGGCGTGCTGGCGGTCGGCGCGATCGACGCCACCGGCGCGCGCGCCGGCTTCTCCCAGGACGGCGCCACGGTCAGCCTGGTGGCCCCGGGCGTGGACGTGGTCTCCATCGGCCCCGGCGGCCCCGGGCAGTGGCGGGGCAGCGGCACCAGCTACGCCACCCCGTTCGTGGCCGGCACCGCCGCGCTGGTCCGTGCGTACCGGCCGAATCTGACCGTGGAGCAGGTGCGGCACCGCCTCCAGGCGACCGCGGACTTTCCGGCCGCCACGCTGCCCGACCAGGGCGTGGGCTGGGGCGTGGTCAACCCGCTGGCCGCGGTCTCCACCGTGCTGCCGGAGGAGGGCCTGGCCGGCAACGCGGTGCCGCGCGCGCAGCCGGCCCGCGCGCCGGAGAGCGCCTTCAGCCACCCGGTCGCGCCGATGCTCACGTTCGCGGTGGCGACGCTGGTGGTGGTGGCGACCATGGCGGCGCTGCTCGCCGTGCTCGGCCCGGTGGGGCACCGCCGCCGCTGGGCGCCGGCCCGCGAGGCCGTCACCGAGGACCAGCAGCCACCGGCCAAGACGTCCTGATCCGGTCGATGCCCTGACGGCGAAGGCCCGCTCGCTACCGAGCGGGCCTTCGCCGTCCGTGGACACGGATCAGCTGGCGCTGACCGGGGTCTGGACCAGCCGGACGGTGCGCCGGCGGTCGATGTACTGGGCACGGCCGGTGGGGAGCAGCCGCGGCTTGACGGTGCCGAGGAACGAGCCCTCCTCCCGGGGGCAGGAGAGCAGCAGCGCGGGGGCGCCGAGTTCCCAGGCCCGGCGGATGGTCGCGTTCATCATGGCCCGGGAGGCACCGGCGGTACGGCGGGCGATGATCAGGTGCAGGCCGATGTCCGCGCCCTGGGGCAGCAGCGGCAGCAGCGCGTCGATCGGCGTCTCCCGGCCGCCCTCGGCCAGCTCGAAGTCGTCGACCAGCACGAACAGGCGGTGCCCGGTCCACCAGTCGCGGCGCGGGAGCCGGTCCGGCGTGATGTCGTTGCCGGGCACGCGCTCCTTCAGCATGCCGGCCGCCTCCTTGATCGTGGCGGTCAGCGCGTCCGCCGCCACGGAGTAGCCGGTCTGGTACTCCTGCGGAACCGCGTCGTACAGCTCGCGCCGGAAGTCGCCGAACACGATCTTCGCCTCGTCCGGGGAGAAGTGCGAGGTGATCGAGCGGGCGACGTGCTTGAGCATGTTCGTCTTGCCGGTCTCCGCGTCGCCGAAGATCAGCAGATGCGGGCTGAGGTCGAAGTCGTGCCACATCGGCTGCAGGCGCGCGTCGTCCAGACCGATGACGATCTTCGGGTCCGCGGACGGCGAGGCCGCGCCCGGCTTCGGCAGCGCGGTGGCGGGCAGCTCGGCCGGGAGCAGGCGCACCTCGGGGGCGCGCGGCGCGGTGCCGGACGCGATCATCTCGACCAGGTCGGCGGTCGCGTCGCTGAGGCTCTCCTCGTCGCTGTCGCCGTCCACGCGTGGCAGCGCGCCGAGGAAGTGCAGACGTTCCGGCACGATGCCGCGGCCGGGGATGGCCGGCACGGTCGCGGCGAACTTGCTGTTGATCTCGGAGTCGATCGGGTCACCGAGGCGCAGCTCGAACCGGGTGCCGAGCACGTCGCGCAGCCACGGCCGCATCTCCGCCCAGCGGTTCGCGGCGATGACCAGGTGGATGCCGAAGCTCAGGCCGCGCGCCGCGATCTCCTGGAACCGGCTGTCCAGCTCGTCGAAGTCCTGGCGGACCGTGTACCAGCCGTCCACGACCAGGAACACGTCACCGTACGGGTCCTTGTCGCGCAGCACGCCGGCCGCGCGCGCCCGCCGGTAGTTCGCCATCGAGTCGATGTTGTTCTGGCTGAACAGGTTCTCCCGGAACGCCAGCAGGTTCGACATCTCCTGGACGGTACGGGTGACCCGGTCGCGGTCGAGCCGGTTCGCCACGCTGCCCACGTGCGGCAGCTTCGCCACCGAGGCGAGGCTTCCACCACCGAAGTCGAGGCAGTAGAACTGCACGTCGCGCGGGGAGTGGGTGAGCGCCAGGCCGGTGATCAGCGTCCGGAGCAGCGTGCTCTTGCCGGCCTGCGGGCCGCCGACGATGCCGACGTTGCCCTTGGCGCCGCTCAGCTCCGCCAGCAGCAGCTCGCGGCGCTGCTGCGCGGGCATGTCGAGCAGACCGATCGGTACGACCAGCGGCGCGTACCCGCCGGTCGGCATCAGGCCGCGCTCCTCGTCGTCGATCAGCGGCGGCAGCAGCTTGTCCAGCGTGGCCGGCTCGCGCAGCGGCGGCAGCCACACGGTGTGCGCGGCCGGTCCGATGCCGCGCATGCGCTCCAGCAGCACCTCGGAGAGGGCCGGCGGCTTCTCGTCCTCCTCGGTCTCCTCCGGCTCCTCCTCGGGCTGCTGCGGCTCGATGTAGTCGGTGCCGAACGCCAGCAGCCGCGCCGGGCCGGAGCCCGCGGTGCCCTTCACCTTGGCGGCCCGGTACGGGCCGGACGAGTACGCGCCCTTGAACCGGGTCAGCGTGTTGATGTCCGAGCGCAGGTAGCCGTTACCGGGCGCGTTCGGCAGCTCGTACGCGTCCGGCACGCCGATCACGCTGCGGCTCTCCATCGCGGAGAAGGTCCGCAGACCGATCCGGTACGACAGGTGGGACTCGATCTGGTGGATGCGGCCGTCGTCGAGCCGCTGGCTGGCCAGCAGCAGGTGCACGGCGAGCGACCGGCCCAGGCGGCCGATCATCGCGAACGTGTCGACGAACTGCGGCTTGCTGGTCAGCAGCTCGGAGAACTCGTCGACCACGATGAACAGCGCGGGCAGCGGCTCCAGCGGCGCGCCGCCGGCCCGGGCCATCTCGTAGTCGCGGCGGGACGCGTAGTTGCCGGACGCGCGCAGGTGCTCCTGACGGCGGACCATCTCACCGGTGATCGCGTCCTGGAGGCGGTCGACCAGCTCGGCCTCGTCCGCCAGGTTCGTGATGATCGCGGCGGTGTGCGGGATCCGGTCGAAGCCGAGGAACGCCGCGCCACCCTTGAAGTCGACCAGGATGAAGTTGAGCTCCTCCGACGAGTGCCGGACCGCCAGCGCCAGCACTAGCGTCCGCAGCAGCTCGGACTTTCCGGAACCGGTGGCGCCGACCATCATGCCGTGCGGGCCCATGCCGTTCTCGGCCGCCTCCTTGATGTCCAGCTCGATCGGCTGGCCCGTGGTGGTGATGCCGATCGGCACGCGCAGCCGCGAGCTGGGGCCGCGGCCCCGGCGGTACGACTCCAGGTCGAGCATCTCCACGTCCGGGATGTTGAGCAGGCCGGCGAGGTCGTAGTCGGTGGCCATCGGCTCGTCCGCGTCCACCGCCGTACCGATGCGGTACTTGGACATGCTGCGCGCCAGCGAGTCCACCGACGGGATGCCCAGCCGGTCAGGCCGGCACAGCTCGGTGCGGTTCGGCTTGCCCAGGTGGTCGAACGTGACCATCTCCACGAGCTCGTCGCTGACCTCGAGGAACAGCGTCTGCGGCCGGGACTGCCAGGCGATCGCGCCGCCCAGGTCCAGGATCACCGCGTTGCGGTAGCCCTCCGCGGCGACCCGATGGTCCGGCGGCATCTGGAGCCCGTCGAAGACCACGATGGTGAACGGCTCGGACGTGGTGATCGGCGTGTCCGGCTCGAACGCGGGCCGGCCCAGCAGGCCCACCTCGGTGAGCAGCTTGTCGGCCTCCTTCGGGTCGGTGGTGAACAGCCGGCGCGGTCCGGCGGCGTCCGGCGTGTCGTCGGCCTGCGCGTGCGGCAGCCACTTCACCCAGTCCCACTCCTCGCGGAACTGGTCGGCGACGCCGAACACCAGGCGCAGATCCCCGGGGGCGTGTGCGAAGACGGCCTGGGCGAGCAGCGCGCGGACCATCGGGCGGGTCGCCTCGGGCCGGCCGTGCAACTGCACCCGGGCGTACCCGCGCAGGTAGATCGCGATCGGCGCGTCGGTCACGCTGGTGTACGCGCGGAGGAACCGGCGCAGCGCGTGCGCGGCCATCGGCTCCAGCTCGTCGATCGGCTTGGTCGCCGGCGGCTTCAGCCGCATCGTGGACTTGCGGTTGCCGATGCCGATCCGGACCTCGCCGAAGTCGTCGTGTGCGGTGCGCCGCTCCCACAGCCGCTGGCTGAGCGCGGCCGACCAGAGCGACCGCGGGTCCGGGTGCAGCCAGCGCGCGGCCCGGTGCTGGTCGACCAGCGCCTTGCGGACCTTGCGCCGGGTCTGGGTCAGATAGCGGTGGTAGTCCCGCCGCTCCGCGTGCATGCGCTCCTTGTGGTCGCTGGCGTTGCGGAAGAACGGCACGATCACGCCGGCCGCCACCGAGACGACCATCAGGCCCATGCCGAGGTACGCCAGCGTGCCCGCGCCGGCACGCACGAAGACCAGCATCATCGCCAGCGAGCCCAGCGCGACCGGCACGTAGAGCCAGATCTGCCCGATGCCGCCGGCCGCCGGCTCCGGCACGACGGGCGGCTCGTGCAGCTCGATGTCGCCGGTGGGGGCGACCGGCCCGGTGCGGCGGGGCCGGCGAACGAACGCGACCGTACCCATGGTGTGCTCCTGAATCCTCTGCGGGGGCACCTCGTGAGGGTTATCCCCCCGCCGTCCGGTCCCGCGCGCGTGCGCGCGTGGCCGGGGCGGCGTTCCGGTTAGCTTCACGGCCGGATGCAGGGCTGGAAGGGGAACCGGAAAACAGCGGATGGAAGAGTCCACACAGCGTCGCACGGCAGCGCCGGTAAGGCTACGGTTTGTCCTGGGGCAGAATGTGACAGATGTCGCGGTGCCGGCCGAGGTCGCGCTGATCGACGTGCTGCCCGCGGTGCTGCCCGCGTTGCAGTCCGACGCCGCCGACCACGGCACCGACCACGACGGGTACGTCGTGCAGCGCCTCGGGCAGAAACCGCTGGACGAGGAGAAGTCCGCCGCCGAGCTGAACCTGCTCGACGGCGAGACCGTGCACGTGCGCCCGCGCGCGGCGGCACTGCCCCCCATCGACTACGACGACCTGATCTCCGGCATCGCGGACCAGGTCACGCACCACTCCGACCACTGGTCACCGGCGCGCCTGCGCGGCATGCTGCTGGCGCTGGCCGGACTGTCCATCATGCTCGCGCTGCCGGTGCTCGGGCTCAACGGCCTGCCGCTGGAGCGCGCGTTCGCGTCGGCCGGCCTGTGCGTGGTGCTGCTGACCGCGGCGGGCGTGGCCAGCCGGGCCGCGCTGGACCCGGTCACCGGCACCATCTTCGCCGGGGCCGGTGCCGCGTACGCCGCGGTCGGCGCCTGGGCGTTCGCCGGCTACGCGCTGCCGGACGCGGGCTGGGCGCTGCCGGTGGCGACCACCGCCATCGCCACGCTGGCCGCGCTGTGCGTGGGGCTGGCCGCGGTCGCGGACAGCGCGCTGATCTTCACCGGCGCGATCACGTTCACGATCGCGATCGGCGTCCCGTCCGTGATCGCCGCCTACACCGGCTACTCCCAGCAGGCCATCGCCGGCATCTCGCTGGTGATCAGCCTGGGCGTGATGATGGGCCTGCCGCTGATCGCGTTCCGGCTCGGCGGCTCCTCGCTGCCGATGCTGCCCGGCCGCCCGGACCAGCTCAACGAGGACATCGACCCGGTGCCGCACCAACTCGTGGTGGACCGGGGCAAGGCCGCGGTCAGCTACCAGTCCGCGCTGCTGATCGGCATCTGCCTGGCTCAGGTGCCGCTCGGCATGATCCTGATCGCGCCGGGCGGGTTCTGGATGCTGCTGTTCGCCGGGATGGCGGCCGCGCTGCTGTTCCTGCGCGCCCGGCACCTGACCACGGCCATCCAGCGATGGGCCGTGCTGGTGCCCGGCACCACCATCACGGTCGGCGTGCTGATGCGCTGGCTGGTGGAGCAGGACCTGCTGATCCGCGCCGCGGTGGCGCCGTTCATGCTGGCGATCGGGCTGGCGTTCGTGGTGGCCGCGACCGTGGTGCCGGGGCGGCGGCTGCGGCCGTACTGGGCCCGGGCCGCGGACATCGGCGAGCTGATGATCGCGGTCGCCACGCTGCCGGTGCTCGGCCAGGCGCTCGGCATCTACCAGTTCATCCGGCACTGGGCGGGCGGCTGACATGAGGTCGCGCAGGGATCAGGTACAGGCGTACCTCTTCGAGGCCAGCCGCATCGTCGGCGGCATGATGAAGGGCCGGCCGGACAGCGACGACCCGCCGCACCGCCGGTTCGCCATCGGCGTCGTGGTCGGGCTGCTGTTCGCGGTGCTGATCACGGCCGGCTTCGGCATCTACGGCCTGCTGCGGCCGGGCGGCAGCACCCAGTGGAAGCGCGAGGGCTCGATCATCCTGGTCAAGGAGACCGGCGCGCGCTTCCTGCTGATGGACGGCCAGCTCCGGCCGGTGCTCAACTACACGTCGGCGCGGCTGATCCTGCAGAACGAGAACGCGGTCATCACGGTGGCGCGCAAGTCGCTCACCGGCGTGCCGGTCGGCGGCCCGATCGGCATCCTGGACGCGCCGGACAACCTGCCGATCGCCTCCGCGCTGCACACGGGCACGTGGACGGTGTGCGCCCGGCCGCCGGCCGAGCCGAACGACCCGCCGCGGACCACGCTGATCTTCACGCCCGCGGCCGCGGCCTCGTCCGCCGGCACCGGCGCGCTGCTGGTGTCCACGCCGGACAAGGTGCTGTACCTGGTCTGGGAGGGTCGCCGGTACCGGATTCCGGAGCCGACCGCGATGACCGCGCTCGGGTACGACTCGACACCGCCGATCGCGGTCAACCCGGCCTGGCTCAACTCGATCCCGGCCGGCCGCGACCTGGCCGCGCCGGACATCCCGGGACGCGGGGAGGACGGCCCGCAGCTCAACGGCCGGCCCGGCGTGGTCGGGCAGATCTACGAGGTCAGCAACGCGGTGGTGAACACGCGGCAGCTCTACCTGCTGAGCAAGGAGGGGCTGCAGCCGCTGAGCCGGACCGCGGCGGCGCTGATCATGGGTGATCCGGAGACGCGCAGGGCGTACCCGAACCAGAAGGTCGACATCATCCCGGTGGGCGCGGACGGACTGCGCAACGTCCCGGTGGTCGAGTCCGCCACGCACGTGGTCGGTTACCCGGCGTCACCACCGATGCCGGTCAACGCGATCGGCTCGGACATGCCGTGCGTCCGGCACGCTATGTCCGGCGGCGGCACCACGGTCACCACCACGTCGCTGAAGGAACAGGACATCGCGGGCGCGGTCACGGTACCCACCAAGACGGCGACGCCGTCCACCGTGGACGAGGTGGTGGTGCCGACCGGCTCCGGCATGTTCGTGCAGGACCGGGCCGCACCCGGCGCGGTGGCCGGCGCGCGCTACCTGGTCTCGGAGTACGGCGTGAAGTTCCCGCTGCCGGACGACAACACCGTCGGGGCGCTCGGCTACGGCGGCGTCGCGCCGGTCGACATGCCCTCGCAGATGCTCGCCATGCTGCCGACCGGGCCGGTGCTCAGCCGCGACGCCGCGCTCCAGGGGCAGGTGTGGGGCCAGTGACGTCACGGCGATGGCCGGGGCGAGGGTCGCGGCGAGACGAGGCGAGGGAAACCCCCGCCGAATACCCCCGGGGCCGCGGCTCCACCCCGGAACATCACCTTCGGTGATTGCATGACGGGGACGGATCGCCGGCCGCGCGGCGGCGTTACCAGAACGAATCAGATCAGCCCGAATGACCAGTGGAGGTCGCAATGGCGCAGACAACTGATGTAACCCCGGACATGATCCGGGCCTGCGCGGATCGGCACGAGACCACGAAGTCCAACTTCAAGAGGGCCGAGGACGGCGTCACCCAGCAGGTCGAGGACCTGTACGCCAAGAACAGCGGTGACCTCATGAAGAAGCTCAAGGAAATCCAGGAGATGTGGACCGGCGAGATGGAGGAGTGGCAGAAGGTCCTCGGTGACCTCGCCGCCTACATGGACGAGTGCGCCAACAAGCTCGAGGAGCGCAACCGCGCCCAGGCGCAGGAACTCAACTAGTCCACCCCTTCCCGAAGTCATTCAGTCGAGAAAGGAACCTCCATGCAGGACGGTCAGATCAAATACGACTACGCGGCGATGGACGACGCGTACGAGGAGATGCTCCAGGTCTCCAAGAACATGCAGAGCGAGATCGAGGCGCTGATGGACGACGCCCGCGAGCTGCTCGCGGCGTCCGACGGTACGTTCGTCACCGAGTACAACGCCAAGGCCGGCAACATCAGCGAGGAGTTCACCCGGCTGAACGAGGAGATGTCGTTCCGCGCGAACCAGCTCCAGCAGATGTTCAGCGACATGGGCGTCTTCGACCAGAAGCTCGGCGACGGCATCTGAGCGTCTCGGTCCGGCCGGTGTGACTCCGCGCGAGTCCACCGGCCGGTTCTCGGTTTCCCGTACCGATTATTGACCTTGTCGTTGCCGACCTCCGTGCGGTGACCACGCTTCCCTTGGAACACCAGGCCTGGAGAGGGCAGAGGAATGAGTACACCGTCCACCACCGTCGTAGCGGACAAGCTCCAGGCTGCCGCGACCAAGCTCCGTGATCTCGTCGACGACGCCGACATGAAGGTGTTCGGCGTGCTCACCAGCGATTACAAGGACCTCGAAGCCGGCAAGTTCGACTCGGCCGTGTGGCTCGAGGCGCTGGTGCAGGACCGCCTGAGGGGCATCGACGAGCACGGCAAGGCGATGAAGAAGGCGCTCGACGACCTCGCGGACAAGCTCGACAAGATCGCGGACCTGTTCCGCAAGAACGACGACGCCAACGCCGCGTCGCTCCAGGGCGAGGCGTACGACATCATCACCACCTGGGCCGACTCCACCGCGGATCTGTCGATCCCGAAGGCCGAAGAGGGCTCGTACGACACGAACGACAAGGGCGCCACGAACAACAGCGCCAAGTTCGAGATCGACAGCTCCGGCGGCGCGGTGTGGAAGGACGGCAAGCTCGACATCAAGATGACCGGCGAGGACAAGCTGGTCATCAAGGACGGCAAGGTCGTCATCGACGAGGCGAACAACGCCAAGCCCGGTGGTGAGGACGTCACCTTCGACGGCGGCTTCTTCAGCGGCAAGCCGGACGCGCCCAAGGACGAGAAGGGCGAGTTCACGTTCACCATCGGCAAGGACGACCCGGAGAACTAGGGCTGATCATGACGACCTTCATGGAGGCCCGCCGTGGCCACTGACGAGTCCTACGTCGGTTCCTTCGACGTGCCGGCGCCGACCGGCCAGACGTTCGCCAGCCTGCGGGTGTGGACCGACCTGTACCCGTACGTCAAGGAACTGGTCGACAACACCGTCACGGTCGGTAATCACTGGCACGACGCCGGGCGCGACATCGGCAAGGCCATGGAGCGGATCAACGCGATCAACACCGGGCTCCAGGAGGTCATCAACTCGCTGGTCGGCCACTTCGAGGGCAAGGCCGGCGAACGGTTCGGCGATGTGGCGGACGCCCTGCACCGCCACTCCGTCGGCGTCTACAACAACCTCGAGGGCTACCCCACGAAGGTGGGCGACGCCGGGCACGACATCAAGGTCTTCGCCAAGGAGTTCTGGGAAGCGCACAAGATCTTCCACCAGCTCACCGAGGCCCAGGAGGACCTGTACGAGGCGGTCGTCCGCAAGGCGTACGCGGGTACCGGCGAGGACCCGCCGGCCTCGCTGATCCAGCGGGCGCGCGACGCCGCGTACCAGATGGTCGAGCAGGACCAGATGATGCCGCACATGCGCTCGCGGCTGGTCAACCTGTCCGAGAAGTACAACCGCCGTGGCGCCTCGATGGACGAGCTCCAGATCGAGATGACCAACTTCGAGAACGGCTACAGCGGCGAGGGCAGCGGCGGCGAGACCGAGGAGGAGCGCAAGAAGCGCGAGGAGGAGGAGCGGAAGAAGCGGGAGGAGGAGGAAGAGGAGGCGGAGCGGAAGAAGGAGGAAGAGGAGGCCGAGGCCAAGGAGAAGGAGGAAGAGGAGAAGGCCGCCCAGAAGGAGAAGGAGGCCGAGGAGAAGGCCGCGAAGAAGGAGGCCGAGCAGGAGGCCAAGGAGAAGGAGGCCGAGGAGAAGGCGGCGCAGAAGGAGAAGGAGGCCGAGGAGAAGGCCGCGAAGAAGGAGGCCGAGGAGGAGGCCAAGCAGAAGGCCGCCGAGGAGAAGGCCGAGCAGAAGGCCAAGGAGCAGGAAGAGAAGGCGGCCGCCAAGGAGAAGGAAGCCGAGGAGAAGGCCGCCGAGCAGGAGAAGAAGGCTGAGGAGGCCGCGAACGAGGCGCTCGCCGGCATGGGCGGCGACACCGGCGGTGGCATGGGCGGCGACACCGGCGGTGGCATGGGCGGCGGCATGGGCGGTGGCACCGGCGGTGGCACCGGCGGCGGTAGCGGTGGCGGCAACTCGGCCCGCGACAAGGCGCTCGAGGACGCCAAGCAGGCGGCCAACGACGCCATCGAAGACCTCAAGAACGGCGGCGAGGATGTCGGCGGCGAGGCGGGCGGCACGCCGTCCACCGGCTCCGCGGACCCGGCCGCCGAGCAGGCCGAGGCCGAACGGCAGCAGGCGCTCGAGGACGCCAAGAAGGCGGCCAACGACGCTATCGAGGGCCTGATGGGCGGCGGTTCCGGCTCGACCGGCGGCGGTTCCGGTTCGACCGGCGGCGGTTCCGGTTCGACCGGCTCCGGCTCCGGCTCGGGCAGCCCCGCCTCGGAGGCGACCCGGCAGAAGGCGCTGGACGACGCGCAGAAGGCCGCGAACGACGCGATCGACGGCCTGATGGGCGGTTCCGGAGACACCGGCAGCGGCGGCTCTCCCGCGGCGGACGCGGTCGAGGAAGCTCAGCAGGCGGCGAACGACGCCATCGAGGACCTGATGGAGGACACCGCCTCCGATCCCACGCTCAGCGACCAGGAGAAGGAAGACCGCACCGAGGCGCTGGAGGACGCGCAGGACGCGGTCAACGACGCGCTCGACGAGATGGAGGCCGGCCTCGGCGGCGGCACCGACACCGGCGAGGAGGCGGTCGACGAGGCGCAGCGGGCGGCGGACAAGGCGCTCGACGGGCTGCTCGAGACCACCAGCGACGACCCGGCCGCGAAGGACGCGGTGGAGGACGCGCAGAAGGCGGTCGACGAGGCGCTCGAGGGCGTGGACGACTCCGGCTCGCCGCAGCAGGCGCTGGACAACGCGCGCAAGGCCGCGGACGAGGCGATCCAGGGCCTGATGGACAGCACGGCCGCCGACCCGAACCTCTCCGCGGAGGAGAAGGCCGACCGGATGGACGCGCTGGAGAACGCCCAGGAGGCGGTCGACGAGGCGCTCGACGAGGTCGAGAGCGGCCTGGACTCCGGCAAGGGCGGCATGCCCGCGGTCGGTGGCCTGGGTGACACCGGCGGCGGCACGGGTGGCGGCAGCGGCGGCGGCGACCCGAGCGCCGCCGAGCAGGCCGCCCGTGACCAAGCGCTGGAGGACGCCAAGAGCGCGGCGAACGACGCCATCGAGGACCTCGAGGCGCTCGGCCTGGACGAGAACGGCAAGCCGCTGGACGGCGTCGGCGGCGGCTCCGGTGACGGTACCGGCGAGGGCGGCGAACTGAACCCGGACGACGCGCTGCGTGACGACGCGATCGGCGAGGCCCGCAACGCGATGTCCGACACGCTCGACGAGATGATCGCCGAGGCCGAGGCCATGCCCGGCGACACGCCGGAGGAGCAGGCCCGGATCGAGGCTCTGGAGGAGGCGAAGGCCGCGGCCGAGGGCGCGCTCGACGACCTCATCGAGGAGGACGGCATCCACACCGGCGACGGCGCGGAGACCAGCCTCGAAGACCTGCTGGGCGGCGGTGGCGACGGCACCGGCGGCAGCAGCGGTGGTAGCGGCGGCGGGGTCGGCGACCTCGGCGACCTCGGCGGCGGCGGTGGTGGCGGTGGCGTCGGCGGTCCGGAGACGCCGGCCGGCGAGGGCGTCAACCTGATGCCCGCGACCGGCGGCGGTGAGGGCGGCGGCACGGCACAGGCGGCACAGACGTCCACGGCCGGCGGCTTCAGCGGGGCGACCGACCCCAACCAGCCGATGCAGGCCATGCCGCCGGGCGGTGCCGGCCACGGCGCCCAGCCGCCGAAGGACCGGGAGCGCAACACCTGGATGGAGGCGGAGGACGGCGCCTGGGACGAGTTCGACTCCGGCCTCACCACCGGCGCGGTCGGGCGGCAGTCGTCATGAGCGAGACCCCGGTCACGCTGGACGACGTGGCCCGCCTGCTGCTCGGTGCGCGCCCGTACGCGCTGTACGAGGAGGCCGACCGATTCGACGCCCGGCGCCGCGCGCTGGCCGATCTCGGTGCCGACTTCGACATCGCGATGCGCCGGGTGGACGAGGCCTGGGAACGGCCGCCGGAACTGGGCCCGCTCTCCCAGTCCGGCGCCCGGCCCGCGCTGATCGCCGCGACCCTGCGGGAACTGCGGTCGGCCGACTACGGCGACTCGCTGCGCCGGGCCGGGGACGCGCTGCTCAACGGCCAGCAGCAGGTGCGTGAGCTGCTGCTGGCCCGCGACGCGGCCCCGGCCGACCAGCGCGCCGGCTTCGATCACAAGGGGCTGCTGACGCTGCACTCGGTCAACAGCGCGTTCGTGACCGCCGGCACCGACCTGCCGGAGCCGCCCGCGGTCACCGCGACCGGCGAGCCGCTGTCCACGCGGCAGCTGCCGGAGCCACCCCGGCTCACGCCGCCCACCGGCGTGACGCTGGCCGGGGTGTCGCTGTCGGCGGCGGCGGTGCAGACCGCCGACGAGCCGGACCCGCTGGCCGGTCCCGGCAACAGCGGCGGTGGCGGCGGTGGTGGCGGTGGCGGCAGCGGCGCTCCGATGGGCGCCATGCCGATGCCGATGAACAACGCCGGCATGGGCGGCATGGGCGGCATGCCGGGCGCGATGGGCGGCGCGGGCATGGCGGGCGGTGCCGGGATGACGGGCACCGCCGCCGCCCGTACTCGCAAGGAGGGCAAGGGGCCCACCGGCGAGGTCGAGGCCTGGCTGGAGACGCAGGAGCGGGAGGGCTGGGACATTCCCGGCCGTGGCAAGGTCAAGTTCTGAGTCCCGCTCGGGTTGTGATCACATAGCACCCGGCACGGAGAGGAAACGCGGATGAACGACAGGGCAGGGAACGCGCAGCGGGAACTCGACGCCGCGCTCGCGCAGCTCGACGCGGAGCGCGCCAAGCTGGCCGATCTGGGTGAGCAGATCGGGTCGGGCAGCACCGTGCACACGACCAAGGACCGCATGCTCACCGTGACGCTCAACGGCCGCGGCGACCTCACCAAGCTGGCCTTCAACAACCCCAAGTACCGGCAGATGGCACCCGCGGAGCTGGGTGCCGCCATCGTCGACGCGATCGCCGCGGCCCGTACCGAGGCGATGGGCAAGATGGACGAGATGCTCGGCGCGGACCTGCTCCCCGGCATCTCCTTCAAGAGCCTGGCGAACGGTGACATCCCGCTCGACCAGATCGTCGGCAACTTCATGGAGACCGCGCTCAAGGCGCTGCCCGCGGACGCGATCAGCGCGGACGACCGCGCCCGGCTGAAGGGTGAGAAGCACTGATGTCCGAGATCACCAGGGTGGAGATCCCCGTCGTCAACGGCTCGTCGCGGGAGCTGGACGGCATCGCGGATCAGTTGGAGACCGCGCTCATCTCGCTCAAGCGGCGGCTCGAGGCCGTCGACGGGTGCTGGGGCGACGACGAGGCCGGCAAGAAGTTCGCGCAGAGCTACATCCCGAAGGCCGAGGCCACGCTGGAGAGCAGCCAGCTCAGCCACGAGGCGCTCTCCACCGTGGCGGAGAACCTGCGCTTCATCACGACCGAGTTCGCCAAGCTCGACGAGTACGGCGCCGACAAGCTCGAATTCAAGGACGAGTAGGCGGGAACAGGCACCAGCCCATGCCCGGAGGATCCATCGAACTGCCCGAGCACCTTCAGAGATTCCTGAAGGTGACCGTCGGCATGGAATGGCCCGAGGGCAGTGAGGAAGGCCTGGAGGAGATCCACCACGCGTGGATGGAGTTCAAGAAGGTCGCCCAGGCCGTCAAGGAGGACCTGGGCCCGGTCGGCCGGACCGTGGCGGACGCGATGGACGGCTCCGCGGCCCGGCTGTACACGGACAACCTCCAGCGGAACCTTCCGGAGGCGCTCGATCAGCTGATCAAGGACGCTGACGAGATGGCCAAGAGCGCGATGAACGCGTCGGCCAGCATCGAGAAGACGAAGATCATGATCGGCGTCCAGCTGGCCATCCTGTTCGTCTCCATCTGCGCCCTGATCGCCTCCATCTTCGGCGCGCTCGCGGTCCCGGCCGTGCTCGCCGCCGGACGTGCCATCCTGTGGGCGATCCTCCGGACGCTGTTGCAGGAGATCGCGGTCGAGTTCGTCGTCGGCTTCGGCATCGACTTCCTGCACCAGGCCATCAAGCAGATGCTCGGCCAGCAGTACGGCTGGGACACCGACTCGCTCAAGCAGAGCGCCTGGGGCGCCGTCCTCGGCGGCGTCGCCGCCGGTGCCGGCCGCGCCGCCGCCGGCGGCATCATGAACAAGATCGCCAAGGGCCGCCCCACCGGCCCGGACGGGCCCGACACGTTCAAGGACGCGGCCGACAACATCACCAAGGAACTCAAGCCCGACTCGATCACCCGCGAGATCACGGACCTCAAGTTCAAGGCGGGGTACGGCCTGACGTCCGCGGCCGCACAGGGCGCGGGCGGCGCGATCTCCGAGGGCATCACCGCGAAGATCACCGGTGAGGAGTTCAACTGGGGTTCCGTCACCTCCGCCGCGATCGGCGGCGCCGGCGAGGGCGGCGACGGTGGAGCCGGGGCCAAGGCGGCCGGCGACAGCCTCCGCGGCATCGACGAACTCGACGGCACATCGCTGGCCGACGGCCCGGACACCACCTCGGAGGGCCCGCCCGAGTACTCCGCCGAGGACAAGGGCGCCGGCAGCGGCTCCGACGACGGAGCGGAACCCCCGGCATACGGCTCCGACGAGGTCAACCGCGGCGACGGCTGGGCCGGCGGCTCGAACACCACCGGCGACGGCAAGTCCGACGGCAAGACGGACAGCCGCGGCGCCGGCACGCCCGACCGGTCCACCGGCGACGCGAAGAGCGGCGCGCAGACGGACACCTCCACCCCGCTGGCCACCACCAACTCCAGCAGCACCAGCAACTCCTCCGGCAACACCGCGACCGGCAACAAGTCGTCGAGCACGTCCGGCCAGCAGTCGCAGCAGGGCTCGTCGTCCTCGACGAACTCCTCGCAGTCGAAGGGCACCTCCGGCTCCCCGCTCCCCACCTCCTCCAGCGGCCCCCAGGCAACCGGCGGCCAATCCCAGTCCTCCGGTGCCGGCCAGTCGCAGGGCCAGGGCCAGTCGTCGGGCCAGTCGTCGGGCCAGGGGGCGGGCCAGGGCCAGGGCCAGGGCCAGTCGTCGGGCCAGGGCCAGTCGTCGGGCGCCGGGCAGGGTCAGTCTTCCGGTGCTGGCCAGTCGCAGGGTCAGGTACAGACCCAGTCGTCCGGTGCCGGCCAGAGCCAGTCTTCCGGTGCTGGTCAGGGCCAATCGCAGTCCGCTGGTGCCGGTCAGTCGCAGTCGTCGGGTGCTGGTCAGGGTCAGGGCCAGTCGTCCGGCGCCGGCCAGTCGCAGTCGTCCGGCGCGGGCCAGGGCCAGTCCTCTGGGGCCGGCCAGGGTCAGGTGCAGACCCAGTCGTCGGGTGCCGGCCAGGGTCAGGGGCAGTCGTCTGGTGCGGGTCAGGGTCAGGGGCAGTCGTCGGGTGCTGGTCAGGGTCAGGGGCAGTCGTCGGGTGCTGGTCAGGGTCAGGGGCAGTCGTCGGGTGCTGGTCAGGGTCAGGGGCAGTCGTCGGGTGCTGGTCAGGGTCAGGGGCAGTCGTCGGGTGCTGGTCAGGGTCAGGGGCAGTCGTCGGGTGCTGGTCAGGGTCAGGGGCAGTCGTCGGGTGCTGGTCAGGGTCAGGGGCAGTCGTCGGGTGCTGGTCAGGGTCAGGGGCAGTCGTCGGGTGCTGGTCAGGGTCAGGGGCAGTCGTCGGGTGCTGGTCAGGGTCAGGGGCAGTCGTCGGGTGCTGGTCAGGGTCAGGGGCAGTCGTCGGGTGCTGGTCAGGGTCAGGGGCAGTCGTCGGGTGCTGGTCAGGGCCAGGCGCAGGCGCAGCCGCAGACCCAATCGTCCGGCGCTGGTCAGGGCCAGTCGCAATCTTCGGGTGCTGGTCAGTCGCAGTCCTCGGGTGCCGGGCAGTCGCAGGCGCAGCCGCAGACGCAGTCGTCCGGTGCTGGTCAGCCGCAGGCGCAGTCGCAGACCCAATCGTCCGGCGCTGGTCAGTCGCAGTCGTCCGGTGCGGGTCAGGGCCAGGTACAGACGCAGTCGTCGGGCGCCGGTCAGTCGCAGTCGGGTGCTGGTCAGGGCCAGGGGCAGTCGTCGGGTGCGGGTCAGGGCCAGGCGCAGGCGCAGCCGCAGACCCAATCGTCCGGCGCTGGTCAGGGCCAGTCGCAATCTTCGGGTGCTGGTCAGTCGCAGTCGTCGGTTGCCGGTCAGTCGCAGTCGGGTGCTGGTCAGGGCCAGGGGCAGTCGTCGGGTGCGGGTCAGGGCCAGGCGCAGGCGCAGCCGCAGACCCAATCGTCCGGCGCTGGTCAGGGCCAGTCGCAATCTTCGGGCGCTGGTCAGTCGCAATCCTCGGGTGCCGGGCAGTCGCAGGCGCAGACGCAGACGCAGTCGTCCGGTGCTGGTCAGCCGCAGACGCAGTCTTCCGGTGCTGGTCAGGGCCAGGTACAGACGCAGTCGTCGGGTGCCGGTCAGTCGCAGTCGGGTGCTGGTCAGGGCCAGGCGCAGGCGCAGCCGCAGACGCAATCGTCGGGCGCTGGTCAGTCGCAGTCGTCGGGCGCCGGGCAACCGCAAACCTCGCCGCAGTCGCAATCGTCGTCGCCTTCTCAGGCGCAGACGTCGAACCCGCAGCCGCAGAACACGTCGTCGACGTCTCAGGCGCCGGCGAACCAGCCGCAGACCCAAACGCAGGCACCGTCCAGCCAACCGCAGACTCCGTCGCAGTCGCCGGCTGGCCAGTCGGTATCGCAGTCGTCGGCGAATCAGCCGCAGACTCAGTCTCAGGCGCCGGCCGGCCAGCCGCAGTCGCAATCGCAGTCGCCGGCTGGCCAGTCGGTATCGCAGTCGTCGGCGAATCAGCCGCAGACTCAGTCTCAGGCGCCGGTCAGCCAGCCGCAGTCGCAATCGCAGTCGCCGGCTGGCCAGTCGGTATCGCAGTCGTCGGCGAATCAGCCGCAGACTCAGTCTCAGGCGCCGGCCAACCAGCCGCAGTCGCCGTCGCCGGTGAATCAGTCGCAGTCGCCGGTCAGCCAGCCGCAGACGTCGGTGAATCAGCCGCAGACGCAGGTGCAGGCGCCCGCGAATCAGCCGGCGTCGCCGACGCCGGCGCAGGCGCCGGCGAATCAGCCGCAGTCGCAGGCGCCGGCCAGCCAGCCGCAGTCGCAGGTGAGTCAGCCGGAGAGCGACAGCCAGTCGCAGGTGGGGGCGCCGAAGCCGGTCGTGGCCGCGTCGCCGCAGCCGGATCAGGTGGGGACGCCGGAGATCGCGGACGACGGCGCGGGCGGCGTGGACGTGCCGGGGGCGGTGGCGCCGGAGAGTACGCCGGATGCGGGCCGGGACGGCGAGTTCATGCGGCCGGAGGACTGGCGGAGCAAGGGGGATCAGGCGCCGACGCAGCGGGTCGAGGTCGAGTCGCAGGGGAAGGGTGGCGCCGGGAAACCGGACATCCGGTTCGACGTCAAGCACATCGAGGTGTCGCCGGGGCGGAGCGTCGCCGAGGTCACCTGGAAGCCGCAGCTGGTGCCGGGGCAGGTCACGCAGTCGCAGGTGGACACCGCGCGGGTCGCGTTGCAGACGGACGGGCCGCTGACCCGCGGGCAGGTGGCGGCGCTGCACGACGCGCTGCGGCCGGGTCCGGGACTGAACCCGGCGGACGTCGAGGCGGCGCGGTCGTCGATCACGCCGGGTACGCGGCTCACGCCGGACCAGGCGACCCGGATCGACAGCCTGCTGGTGCCCGGCCCGCGGGTGACGCCGCAGCAGCTGTCCACGCTGGCGAACAACCTGATCTCGCAGGTCGACTCCGACATCAACGGCAAGTATCACCTGCGCGGCGACAGCCACCAGTTGCACCTGAACATCGTGCCGCCGGAGACGCCGGAGGACGCGCACGCCACGATCACGGTGTGGCCGGGCGACCAGCACGGCGACGCGAACTCGATCGGCATCGACGCGCCGGTCGTGCAGCAGATGATCCACATCGCGCCGAGCCTGGGCCTGCCGGACCTGACGATCGACGACTCCGGGTCGCGTTCGGGCGACGACGCGGTCAGCAGCACGCCGGATGGCGCGCCGCTGTTGATTCCGCCGCACGCGCTGCAGAACATGTGGCAGACGATGGTGGACAGCTTCGACCGGCAGCTGCCGCGCACCACGTCGACGCCGGGGCCGGAGTCCGGCCTGACCACGGACTCGCCGGCGATGCGCAGCATGCTCCCGGCGGTCGACGTCGCGGGCGGGCGGAACGTGCCGGGCAACTGGAAGCCGGTCGGTTCCGGGCGCGCCGTGCGTACCCTGGTGAGCGAGAACCGGGGGATCAACCGGATCAACTCCGGGCGCACCCGGGGCGGTGAGTTCCTCACCAACTGCATTCCGGTGTCGATCGCGGTCGACCTGCACATCGGCGACCGGGAGGCCCGGGGCCGGGGCCGGAGCACCACGCGGTACGAGGCGTTCCCGTCGGTGGCCACCGAGGTGTCGGTGCTGGAGGGCTGGTCCGGCAAGAAGCTGACGCCGGTGCCGGACCTGGCCACGATCGAGGACTCGGTGCTGACCGAGGTCGGCTCCCGCGGCGTGGTCGTGGTCAGCGATCCGGTCTCCGGGTTCCAGCACTCGTTCAACGCGGTACGGGTGGCGCCCGGCCCCGAGGGCGTGGCCTTCTACGATGGACAGTCGGGCGCGCAGGCGACCGCGCCGGACGATGCGCGGGTGCGGTTCCTGCCGACCAGCGGCGTCGACCCGGCCGCGCTGGACGCGGTGGCGCTGGACCCGGCCGAGCAGGACTCGGACCTGGATCCGGACACGGCCGAGGGCGGCAAGGGCAAGGACCGGGACACCTCCGGCGCGGACAACCCGATCATCGCGGACTGGAATTCCGGCTACGCGGACAGCTCGCTGGTCACCAGCAAGTACACGCCGCTGGCCGACATCACGCTGGACGCGGAGACCGGCGCGCTGACCGCGCAGGCGGCGGCGGACCGGATCCGGCTGCTGCAGGACAGCGGCCTGCTCGACTCGGTGCACTTCACCGGGCCGGACCTGGCCACCGTGCTGGAGAACGAGGCGCGGGCGGACCGGGAACCGCCGATGATCGTCATCTCCAGCGGCCGGTCCGAGTGGATCAAGCAGCAGCTGGCGGACGCGCGGGCGAGCGAGAGCCCGGCGTTCGAGAAGGCGGGCAAGACCGCGGACGGCCGGGACCGGTACGAGCTGACCTACGAGCACGACCCGGTGCCGATCTACGCGGAGAAGTCGGCCGGCTCCGACCGCGGCGTCTACGTGGTCGTGCACGACTCGGAGCTCGCGACGTACCAGGAGGCGCTGAGGGATTCCGGCGTCCAGGTGGTCGGCTACTCGTTCGGCGGCCCGGTGCCGAAGGCGACCGGCGGCAAGCGCATCCCGAGCGTGGACGTGGACCTGGTCGGGTTCGGCGCCGCGCGGCACGCCGCGATCAGCTTCGCCAAGGACGTCCGGGGCCGGCTGCTGGACCAGGACGGGGACCGGTCCCAGACCGCCTGGGACAAGGCGTGGATCCTCGACGACAACGTGGCCGGCCTGAAGAACCTCGACGTCAAGGAGCACCCGGCGGAGGGCGGCCGGGCCCGCCCGGACTTCGGCGCGGTGGAGAACACCCTGGGCGACGACTTCGTGGTCGGGTTCGGCGGCGGCACCGCGGCGAAGCCGGACTCCGAGGTGCGCAGCGAGCTGAACACCGGCCTGGGGTCGCGGCCGGCCAACCTGGACGTGCCCAAGAAGAAGGGCATGATCCAGCAGGCGGCGCTGTGGAACATCCAGCGGATGACGGACGAGAACCTGAACTTCTCGCCGATCTTCGCGACGTCCGCCGAGGACGTCAGCATGATGAAGCACCTGGACAACCTGGATCCGCACGGCGAGCCGCCGTACCAGATCAAGTCCGGCGTGCAGGTGCTGAAGACCTCGGCGTACCCGGACTCCGAGGTCAACGTCCAGGCCGACAAGACGTACCAGAACCTGCGCAACAACCAGGCGTGGTGGCTGACCGAGTCCAGCGAGGCACCCGGCAAATCGATCCATGTCAAGCCCGGCGGCGATCGGCCCGTCGGACTGTACGACTTCGTCGGTGACAAGGTCGCCAGCAAGGGCCCGAGGCCGACCAGCCGGGCCGAGCTGGTGCAGCGGGCCCGGCAGGCGCAGTTCGCCAAGAGCCAGGCGATCGAGCAGCTCATCGCGGAGGGCCTGGAGAAGAACTACATCAAGCCGGACCAGAGCAAGCAGATCTTCGGGCTGCAGCCGGAGGTGAACTGGGGAGCGCGCCCGGACCGCGCCGGCGGGCCGCCGACGCCGGAGACCGACCGCGCGGGTGGCGGTCCCACGCCGGAGCGGCCGGGCCGGCCCGATCCGGAGCGCAACCCGGTCCGCGCCGAGCCGAACGCGCACTACCTGGCCGGCAACCTGGTCACGAACAAGTACACGCCGTTCGACAGCCGCAGCATCACGTTCGACGGGGACAGCGCCAAGCTGGCCCAGGAGATGGCGAGCGACCGGCTCAACGTCCTGCACGCGGCCGGGTTCCTGGAGTCGGTGACGTTCACCGGGCCGGACCTGAACACGGTGATCGAGGCGGAGTCCGCACGCGACCGGCAGCCCCCGATGATCGTCGTCTCCAGCGGCCGGTCGAAGTGGATCAGGGAGCAACTGGAGGCGTCGCGGGACGGCTACACCACCGCGATCACCAAGGACGACGGCGGTTACCGGGTCGACCGTCCGCTGGAGCCGATCTACGCGCCGAAGTCGGCCGGGCCGAACCGCGGCGTCTACGTCGTCGTGCACCAGTCGGAGGTCCGTACGTACCAGCGGGATCTGCGGGGTCTCGGGGTGGAGGTCGTCGGCTTCTCGTTCGGCCAGCCGCTGAAGGGGAAGGGCCTGATCGGCAAGACGCCGAAGGACGTCGAGCTGGTCGGTTTCGGCGCCGCCCGGTACGCCGCGATCAGTTTCGCCAAGGACATCCGCGGCCGGCTGCCGCAGGACGGTGACGCGCCGCGCAACCCGTGGAACCAGGCCTGGGTCATGGACGACACGGTCGTCGGCCTGAAGAACCTGCCGGTGTCCGAGCACGTGGACGCGGACGACATCACCCAGGTGACGCCGGACTTCCGCGCGGCCGAGACCGTCCTGGGCGACGACTACGTGCTCGCGTTCGGCGGCGGCACCCGGGCGAAGCCGGCCGCCGAGATCCAGAACGAGATGAACAAGTCGCTGGCGACGCCGTCGGCGGACCTGCAGGGCCCGAAGGAACGCGGCATCATCCAGCAGGCCGCGCTCTGGAACATCGAGCGGATGGCGGACGAGAAGCGGAACTTCTCGCCGATCTTCTTCGCCTCCGCCGAAGACGTCAGCATGACGAACCACTTCAACCCGGCCGACCGGGATGCGCCGCCGCCCTACCAGTTCCGCCCCGGCGTGCAGGTGCTGAAGGCCGAGGCGGCGGGCGTGGACAACCCGCGGCGGGCCGTGCTGGCCTGGTGGCTGAGCGAGTCCAGCGACGTGCCCGACCCGGCGCTGCGCGTGCAGACGCCGGGCGGCCGGCCGGAGCCGCTGTACGACTCCATCGAACGGCAGGTCGGGGAGATCCAGGACCGCCGGCCCGATCGGCGCCCGG
Organism: Catenuloplanes atrovinosus; assembly: GCF_031458235.1. Lineage (NCBI taxonomy): Bacteria > Bacillati > Actinomycetota > Actinomycetes > Micromonosporales > Micromonosporaceae > Catenuloplanes > Catenuloplanes atrovinosus. The sequence goes on from NZ_JAVDYB010000001.1 coordinate 1,235,945, forward strand.
ACCCGACGAAGGTGTGGTTCGCCAAGAACCACGCGGTCGAGCAGATCATCAGCAAGGGCATCGACGACAAGGTCATCTCCTCGGATCCGAGCGATCCCGGCACGAACCTCTTCGAGCTGGACATCCCGTCCGGCTGGGAGGACCGCGCCGGTGGCGTGCCGCCCCGGGAGGACCGGGCCGGCGGGGTGCCGCCGGCCCAGGACGCCCCGGACCCGGTGGCGAACCCGGTCCGCGCGGACTGGAACACCAAGTACGGTGCCGACGAGCTGGTCACCAGCAAGTACGCGCCGTTCGAGGGCAAGAGCATCACGTTCGACGGGGAGAGCGGCAAGCTCACCCAGCAGATGGCCGACGACCGGCTCGCCGCCCTCCAGCAGGCCGGGTTCCTCGACTCGGTGAACCTGACCGGGCTGGACCTGAACGACGTGGTCACCGCGGAGAACTCGGCGGACCGCAAGCCCCCGATGATCGTCATCTCCAGCGGCCGGTCCAAGTGGATCAAGCAGCAGCTCACCGACTCGCGGGACTCGTTCGCCACCCCGATCTCCAAGGACGGCGCCGGCAACTACCGGCTCGACCGGGACCTGGAGCCGATCTACGCGGCGAAGTCCGCGGGTGACGGCCGCGGTGTCTACATCGTGGTGCACGAGTCGGAGCTCCGGACGTACCAGCGGGATCTGGACGGTCTCGGGGTGAAGGTCGTCGGCTACTCGTTCGGCCGGCCGCTGCGGGGCGAGGGACTGATCGGCAAGACGCCCAAGGACGTCGAGCTGGTCGGCTTCGGCGCGGCGCGGTACGCCGCGGTCAGCTTCGCCAAGGACGTGCACGACGCGCTGCTGCGGCAGAACCCCGAGTCGCCGCGCAGTTCCTGGGACAAGGCGTGGCTGCTCGACGACAACGTGGTCGGGCTGAAGAACCTGCCGCTGACCGACAGCACCGACGACGACGGCATCACGAACGTGTCGTGGGACTTCGGCGCGGCGGAGAACGCGCTGGACGGGGACATCGCGCTCGGCTTCGGTGGCGGCACCATGGCGAAGTCGCCCGGCGACTTCCACGGCGAGATGAGCACGTCGCTCGCTTCGGACCCGGCGGACCTGCGGCGTACCGGCCCGAAGGAGCGCGGCCTGATCCAGCAGGCCGCGCTCTGGAACATCGACCGGATGACGCGGGACAACCTCAACTTCTCGCCGATCTTCGTGGCGTCCGCCGAGGACGTCAGCATGGTCAACCACCTCAACCCGAAGGACAGCGACGCCGATCCGCCGTACCGCTGGACGCCCCGGGTCCAGATTCTGAAGGCCAAGGCCGACTCCGCGCCGAACATCCAGCGCCCGGTCATGGCCTGGTTCATGAGCGAGTCCCGCCACGCGCCCGAGCCGACGCTGCGGCTGACCACCGAGAACGGCGCGCCGACGCCGCTGTACGACGCGGTGGCGGACCGCAACGCGGAGATCGAGGCGCGGAAGCCGGCCGGCCGCAAGGACCCGACCAGCGAGTGGTTCGCCAAGAACCGCGCGGTCGAGCAACTCATCGCCGCCAGCCTGGACAAGCAGAAGTACGAGCCGGCGCAGAGCACCACCACGAACTTCTTCCAGCAGAGCATCCCGGTCACCTGGAACGCCACCCCGCCGGTGCCCGCGCCGACGCCCGACGCCGCGGGCGCGCGCCCGACCCCGGCCGCCTGGCAGCCGATCGGCTCGCCGCGCCCGGTCGCCCTGCTCAAGGCGCGGCACCCGGGCACCGAACGGCTCAACCCGGACTACGCCCGGGGCGGCCAGAACCGGACCAACTGCATCCCGGTCTCCATCGCGACCGATCTGCACCTGGGCAAGCAGGACCAGCCGGACGGCAGCACCACGACGTACCAGGCGTTCCCGAGCGTCGCGAACGAGGTCGCGGTGCTGTCCGGGTACGCCGACGCGCCGCTGACCCGGATGCCGGACCTGGCCTCGATCGAGTCCGTGCTCACCGAGGTCGGGTCCCGTGGCGTGGTCGTCGTCAAGGACCCGGTCTCCGGCTTCACGCACTCGTTCAACGCGGTACGGATGGAGCCCGGCCCGGACGGCGTCGCGTTCTACGACGGCCAGTCCGACGCCCAGGCCACCGCGCCGCCGAACGGGCAGTACCGGTTCGTACCCACGAAGGGTGTCGACCCGGCCGTGCTGGAGGCCGCCAGCCTGGACGCGGTGCACGACGTACCGCCCTCGGTCAGCACGCCGGTCCCGCCCGCGGACAACCCGATCGCCGCGAAGTGGAACGACGGCTACGACCCGGCCAGCGACCTGGTCACGTCCAAGTACACGACGCTCGAGAAGATCGAGTTCAACGGTCGCAGCGGCGAGCTGACCGAGCAGGTCGCGACCGCGCAGCTCGACCTGATGAAGGCCAAGGGCCTGCTCGGCTCCGTCAACATCTCCGGCCCGGACCTGGGCGCGCTGGTCACGGCCGAGTCCGCGGCGAACCGGCAGCCCCCGATGGTGGTCATCTCCAGCGGCCGGGCACAGTGGATGCGCGACCAGCTCACGCAGGCGCGCGACAGCGAGAGCCCGGTGTTCGAGAGGGCCGGCAAGACCGCGGACGGCCGGGACCGGTACGAGCTGACCTACGAGCACGACCCGGTGCCGATCTACGCGCGGAAGTCGGCCGGCGGCGACCGCGGCATCTACGTCGTGGTCCACGAGTCCGAGCTGAAGACGTACCAGGACGCGCTCGGCGACCTCGGCGTGCACGTGGTCGGCTACTCGTTCGGCCGGCCCATGCAGAAGCCGGTGAAGGTCGGCGACGGCAAGTACAAGAACGTCAAGATCGAGCTGGTCGGCTTCGGCGCCGCGCGGCACGCCGCGATCAGCTTCGCCAAGGACATGCGCAAGCACGTCCAGCAGCGCAAGGGCGAGTCCGCCGGCAACGCCTGGGACAAGGCGTGGCTGCTCGACGACAACGTGGTCGGCCTGAAGAACCTGCCGGTCGCGGACGGCGCCGACGGTGCCCGCCCGGACTTCGGCGTGGTGGAGAGCGCGCTCGGCGACGACGTCGCGGTCGGCTTCAACGGCGGCACGCTGACCAAGAGCGCCGACCAGGCCCGGTCCGAGCTGAACACCGGCCTGGCCGCGCCGCCGGCCGACCTCTCCGGCCCGAAGAAGCCTGGCATCATCCAGCAGGCCGCGCTCTGGAACATCGAGCGGATGACGGCCGAGAACCTCAACTTCGCGCCGGTCTTCACCGCGTCCGCCGAGGACATCAGCATGGTGAACCACCTGAACCCGGCGCAGGGCGACCCGCCGTACCGGTTCACCACCGGCATCCAGGTGATGAAGGCCAAGGCCACGCCCGACCCCGCGCCCAAGGGCGGCTCGGAGTACCAGAAGCTGCGCGGCCGCCTGGCCTGGTGGCTCACCCAGTCGGACGACGCGCCGGGTAGGTCGCTCGAACTGGCGCCGGAGAAGGGCGGCCAGTCCAACCTCTTCACGTACGTCGAGAAGCAGGTCGGCCGGAAGGGCGAGAAGACCTGGTTCGCCCAGAGCCAGGCGGTCGAGCAGATCGTCGCCGAGGGCATCGCCAAGGACAAGGTCCGCCCGGACACCGACCGCAAGAACTTCTTCTCCCTCGACATCCCGGTCCGCTGGGACGAGCCCTCCGACCGCGCCGGCGCGACCCCCACGATCGAGCCGGAGTCGCCGGCCGAGAGCTCCAACGCGCGAACCGGCACCGAATCCGCCGGCACCCGGGGACCGGGCACCGGTCCGGAGACCGAGACGCCGGAGAGCCGGGCCGCGATCGACACGGTGCTGAACAGTGCCGCGCCGATCGTGCGGAATCGGCTGGAGCCGGTGGTGGCCGCGGCGGCGCGGCAGGTGGACGACGCGCGCGGTGCGCTCGCCGCGCACGACCTGACCATGCGGCGGGCGGCCGAGGCGCGCGACGCGCTCACCACCGCCACGCGGGCGCTGGACGAGAGCCGGGCCGCGCACACCGAGGCGGCCGGCGCGCGGGACCGGCTCGGCGAGAGCATCGGCCGCGCCGACGACCGGCTGACCGGCGCGCGGGCCGAGGCCGACCGGGTGCGAAACTCGCTGCGCGGGCTGCGTGAGCAGGTGGTCAGCACGTTCGCGGCGCTGCAGGAGGCGCGCGCCGCCCGCCTGGACACGAACCGGATCAGGGAGGCGGACGCCGAGCACCAGCGCGCGCTCGGCGAACTGGACACCGCGCAGCGCCGGGTCGAGGCGATGGACGAGGCCGTGGCCAACCTCGACCGGGTCGTCGACCCGCTCCGGGACCAGCTTCGGACGTTGACCGAGAACGCGGCCGAGGCCGAGTCCCGGGTACGCGACGCCGAGCGCGCCCACGGCGACGCGGTGCGGGAGAACGGCCGGTACCCGAGCGAGACCGACCTGGCCGCGGAGCGCGACCGGCTGGCCCGCGCGGTGACGGACGCGGAGACCGCGCACCGGGACGCCGCCGCGCCGGTCGACGCGGTCAAGGACGCGCTCCGCGAGGTGCGGACGATGCGGACCGGCGAACTCCAGCGCCCGAGCCGCGAGTTCTTCAACACGGTGCAGCGCGGGTTCGAGCGGTGGAACCCCAGCGACCGGCCGGGCGAGCTGGACCTGGTGCCGGCGATCGGCGACGACCCGGCCACCGCCACCCCGGAGGACCTGGCCGCGGCCGTGCCCGCCTACGTGATGCACACGGCGTACCAGCGGATCCAGGCGCTCTACACCACCGAGGCGGCCAAGACGCGCCTGGCCGAGCTGGTGCCGGACGACGCGGTCAGCAAGGACGTCTACCGGCAGGGCGTCACCCGGGCCTGGGCGCTGCAGACGTTCGACGGCCTGCGCCCGGTCGTCCAGGCCGCGATCGACACCGCCGTCGCGTCCGCCGCGGACATCGTGGCGACCAACCCGCCGGAGCGGGTGTACGACGCGCTGCAGAACGCCGGGCTGCTGCCGCCGAAGACGGACGGGTTCTACAGCGACCCGAGCGAGGGCATGGCCGCCTGGCTGCGCGGGCCGGAGATCCTCGAGCAGGCGCGCAAGGCCGGCGAGGCGTACCCGGACACCGACGCCGGCCTGTCCGCACGCCCGCAGTGGTCGCTGGCGGAGCACAACGTGCTCGGCGACGGTTACGTGCTCGGCCTGATGGACCCGGCGCAGAGCACGGACGTCGGCGCCCGCGTCGACGCCTGGCTGGACGGGCTCCAGCTGCAGGCGCCCTGGGTCAAGAGCGCCCGCGCCGAGATCAAGGCGCTGCTGGTCAACCCGGAGCGTGCCAAGGACAAGGACGCGGAGAACCGGCACTGGGAGGCGATGCTCCAGCACGGCGCCATGATCAAGGTGGGCGGGAACCGGGTCCGGCTGCGCTTCGGGCTCCAGGGGCTGGCCGAGACGCCGCCGGCGCCGAAGGACCCGAACGACCCGGACGCGAACGTCAAGCTCGCGGTCAACGAGTTCGGCGACACCTCGTACACGGACAACAAGGCGGTCAAGACCCAGCAGGGGCTGCCGGTCGCGATGGAGCCGATCCTGCACGCGCACGGCGCGGTCGGCGACGTCGCGCACATGGGCTTCCAGCTGAAGGTGGACGTGCAGGCCAAGCAGTCCCGCACGCACGGCATCGCGATGGAGGTGCAGTCCGGCGACCGCGTCCCGCTCAACGACATGCTCAACTTCGCCGGCGGGCTGACGGTCGAGGCCGAGCTGGTCGGGCCGCCGAAGGGCGGGCGGCTCCGCAAGCCGGGCCTGGACGCGCTGCGCCCGGCCCCGGAACCGAGCGTGAAGCTGTTCGACCTGCGCCTGGCACAGCCGCGCGCGTTCTCCAGCCCGGCCGACGGCCGCCCCGCCGGACCGGGCCGGCCGGTCACCGACCCGAACGCGCTGCACGACTTCACCACCGTGCTCAACTCGGTGGACACGCAGGGCGTGCTGGACAAGCTGAACACGTCGCTGCGCGACGCGGGCGTGCCGGCCACCACGCGCGCCGACATCCTCTTCGAGATCGAGAAGGAGTTCCTGAACCAGAAGTCGGTCAAGCAGCGCAACCGCTGGTTCCTCTCGGACAGCCTCTCGTCGTCCCGGATGGCGACCAAGGGGGCCTGGTTCGAGACCAAGCGGCTGGTCCCGAAGGGATTCGCCGGTCACATCCTGATCGGCGCGCGGCCGAGCCGGATGGACTACGTGGACACCACGGACGTACCGGCGATGCTCCGCGAGGACATCGCGGAGACGTTCACCGCGCACGTCGGCGGCTCGAAGGAGACGAGCACCTCGATCACGTTCGGCTGGGACCCGTCCGCGCCGGTCAAGTCGCACGCGTCCGCGCCCGAGGTGACCGTCAAGGTCGGCTCCGGGACCGGGCGCGGCGAGTCCGCGTCCGGGCAGGGCCAGGCGAAGGGGGCGATCGCGCGCACCGACTACCTCACCCGGTACCGCAGCGCGCTCACCGTGGACGTCACCGTGGTCTCCGACGACTACGGAACGATCACCACGCAGGCCACCACGCCGGGCGAGATCGGCGTGCTGGACGCGGACCGGGCGGACTTCGAGGCGCGCGTCCTCGGCGACCCCACCACGCCGGAGACCACGCCGGCGCCGAAGGGCTCGCCGCTGCCGCGCGTGTTCAGCCACCGGGCCGACGTGCTGGCCCACCTGAACGCGGGCGAGCGGATCGCGATCATCCCGCCGAAGTACCTCTCCGGCCTGGCGCGGCTGCGCTGGCGGTCGGTGCTCGCGCACGAGAACGCGGTCCTCGCCACCCGGGAGGACCTGAACCAATACCAGACCCCCGGCTTCGGTACGTACCGGGTGGACGCGCTCGGCCGGCTGGTGCGCGTGATGCCGCGCGGCATCGCCAACACCTACACGGCCGACACCCCGGAGACCACCGCCGGTACGCCGGCCCCGGAGCCGGGCACCACCAGCACCGAGCCGGAGACCGTCACCACGGAGCCGGCGCAGACCGGGGAGACGACCGTCACCACCGAGCCGGTGGGGACCGAGTCGCGGGCCGTTGTGCTGGCCGGGTCCGGTGCCGGCATCGTGGTGGAGACGCCGCCCACCGGGCCGGACCCGGTGGCGGCCCGCGAGCCGCTGTCGCTCCACAAGGGAATCGGCACCGGCGGCGGCGTGTTCGAGCGCACCGGCGCGGAGCAGGTGCTGCCGACCGTCCACCGGCTCATCGACGGCCGGATCGAGGCGCTCGGCATCAAGGCCGAGACGGACGGCGCGCTCAGGTCGCGTACCGACCGGGCGCTGCGGGAGAAGTACGGCGCGCCCGGCGCCCGCGGCGCGATGCGCGGCGGCATCGGCGGTGGCGCGCTCTCCCACCGGATCCAGATCGGCGAATACGTCATCACCACCCGGGTCGGCGCGAAGATGCTGCCGCTGAAGTCCTACACGGACCTCGGTGGCACGCCGGGCCCGCGGCCGGTCCCGAAGGGGATGCGCAAGCGCATCGAGAAGTACGGCATGACCGTCGACACGCAGACCAAGGGCACCCGCCAGGTCGACGTCATGAAGGACCGGCACCGCAAGGTCGGCGCCAAGGGCCGCGCCACGTTCCGGCTGCGCGCCCACAAGGTGGTGAACTTCCAGGTCACGCCGGGCATGGTCGGGTACCAGTTCAGCCGCCATCACAAGATCGTCGCGACCTCGGCGATCAAGGGCTACCGGCGTACCAAGGCCTCCGGCGGCACGCGGCGCTTCACGTACCCGATGGTCTACACGGTCTCGGTGGTGGCCCGGCGCGGCGACTTCGGCCCGGTGCTCAGCGCGGCCGTGGAGACGATCACCGGCGACAACGTCACGTCCACGGTCGCGGTGCCGCACTCGCTGCTGCGCCCGGTGGACCTGCCGCTCAGCACCGCGGACTCGATCGGCAAGATCACCCAGGGCGACGACCTGTCCTCGGTGCTGCGCGAGGACGACACCGTGCTGCCGCTGCACGAGGAGGGCCTCAACGGCATCCCGCTCACGCTGCTGCGCACGGACGCGCTGGTCAAGGCCGCGGCCGAGCTGCCGGCCAAGCTGGACCGCAAGCTCGCCGACGAGGCCGCCTACCGGGACGCGCACCCGAACAAGCTGCGCAAGGCCCCGCCGCCCGGCCGGACCCCGGCTCCGGAGACCGCCGAGACGGCACCGGACGCCGAGACGCCCGGCACCACGAGCGAGGCGGTGCCGGAGACGACCGACGAGACCGGCATCGCCGAGACCGTGCCGACCGACTTCGACGGCCTGGTCGACGTGCTCAACGACTTCGTCACCACCGCGCTGATCGCGCCGCCCACCGAGCACCAGGAGCGCAGCACCCGGCCCACGTTCCTGGAGTCCTCCGGCCCGTTCCTGGTCAGCGAGGACGGCCTGCCGATCCCGCTGCCCGACCTGCCCAACGGCCACCAGCACGCGCTCACGGTCAAGCTCCGCACGGTCAACGCGAGGCACGAGAACGCGCTCGGCACGTCGGTGCACGAGAACTACGCCGAGTCCGACATCAAGCTCAACAAGACGGACGGGCACACGAACGAGTTCGAGGCCGGCGCCATGGTCGGCCTGCTCTTCCCGGCCGCGAAGGCGGACGCGCACGCGCACAGCGCGACGACCGACCACACCGAGCCCGGACACGACACCCCCGACACCTCGCACGCGGTCACCGACAACCTGGTGATCCTCGCGGTCAAGGGCGGTGGCTCCACGCCGGGCACCACCGGCACCGGCGGCACGCTCGGCGAGGCGGCCGGCCGCGGCGAGGACCACTCCGGCGCCGTGATGGGACCGCGGTACCCGGGCCCGGCGGCCGGTGTCACCGGCATGGTCGCCCGCGGCCACGACACCGGCGCGATGAGCGGTAGCATCGCGCTGAACCTGGGTACCTACCAGGACACCGGCAACCAGTACCGGTCGGACGCGGTCTACGAGATCACCTACGACCGCTGGACGTACTCGCGCCGCGGCGAGTTCCGCAAGCTCGGCACCGTGACCACGTTCGTCCGCGCGGACGGCAGCGCCGAACTGTCCATGCCGCACCAGCGCGCGCTCCAGCTCGGCCTGACTCCGCCGGAGCCGGCCGACGACGCGCCGAAGCCGCACACGCCGGACCCGGCCGACCCGAACCTGGACGTCATCGACCCGGACCTCGCGACCGGCGTCGCCTACATCGAGGGCGTCAAGGCCAAGGACGTGCTCACCACCGTCAAGCGGATGATGGTTGACGCGAACCTGGTCACGGCGGACGAGCTGGAGGTCGGCTCGACGCTCAAGGCCGGCCTGCAGGCGCACTTCTCCGACGTCGCGCTCGGCGCCAAGAGCCCGTCCGTGGACGCGAGCGGCATCCGCTACATCCACCCGAAGAGCGCCGGGTTCGGCCGGATGCGGTACATCGGCGTCAAGGTCACCCAGACCGTCGACGGGCGGACGCACACGCAGTCCCGGCCGGACGTCAAGATCACCACCGGTGGCCAGTCGCTCGACGTCACGAAGGACTCCCACCACGAGGGCACCGCCATCGCGGGCACCGCCGCGGTCGGCGGGCGCTGGGCCGACGAGGACGCCAACCGGGTGTCGCTGGCGCTCGGGTACCGCGGCGAGCGGGGCGGCGCCCAGGTCACCAGCGAGGTCGGCACCGACCGGGACATCCGCCGCGCCACCGCGAAGGACGCGGTCGCGCAGGAGTTCGACCAGAACCTCGGCTACACGATCGAGCTGTTCAGCGTCACCGACTCGCCGGAGATCCTCCGCCTGCTCGGCCGCACCGCGGAATCGCCGCTGCTGGCCGCGAACTTCTTCACCGGGCAGCGGATGTCCAGCGCGTGGCCGCGGCTGTTCGGCCCGAACCAGAAGCCGATCGCCACCTCGACGGACGTCAAGGGCACCTCGCGCGCGATCGTGCCGAGCCACCTGACCACGTACCGGCCGTCCGAGCCGCACCTGGCCGCGCTCGCGCCGCCGGCACCGGCGCCCGCGCCGCTGGAGATCACGGCGGAGCCGCGCTTCATCAAGCCGCCGGCCGTCTCCGACTTCGACGCCAAGCTGGCGAACGTGGTGCACGCGCTCAAGCTGCCGCACATCGGCGACCTGGCCGGCTGGACGCTCACGGTGTCGGAGAACCGGTGGAGCCCGACGACCGAGCAGCGCAACCACATCGGCGGCGCCACCATCCCGCCGACCGCGCCGCCGGCCAGCCGCAAGGCCGACCCACTGGGCATCGACGGGTATGCACGGCAGCAGGCCCTGGAGCACGAGAACGCGCGGCACCGGATCAAGGCGCTGCTCACCCGTACCTTCGAGGTCGAGGGCCTGAACGGCAAGCCGGTCAAGGTCCACGTCACGCTGACCAACGGCCGCTGGCTGACCCGCGGCGAGGCCAACACGCTCAACTTCCCGGAGACCTCGAAGGAGGAGGAGAGCGAGTTCGAGCGCATCCGCCGCAGCGAGCTGGAGTGGTCGCAGCGGCAGGGCGGCGAGTTCGCGGAGCCGGTGCTCGGCAGCGAGGAGACGCCGCTGTTCGACGCGTCGGCCGACGCGGTCGGCGCGCGTGAGCGGGAGGACGTGGGCGCGACCTCATCCGCCGGGTACGTCGAGGTCAACAAGATCCGCGAGGGCGACTTCGACTACTACGTCTTCGACGCCACCTGGACCCAGGAGGGCGACAACGACTTCCGGATCAAGGCCAAGGACCAGCGCGGCTTCATCGGCATGATGCCGAAGGAGTGGGCCAACGCGCTGGCCGACGACCACCCGGACCGGATCGGCCGCCCGCCGGCGGACGTCGCGACGCTGGCCCAGGACTGGAAGACGGACGACGGCGGGTTCGACCCGTCCCGCGCGCCGCTCACCTGGCCCGAGGGCGACACGCCGAAGCTGTTCGCGGACGCCCCCACGGACCCGCGCCCGACCGCCACCGAACCGCAGGCGCTGACCGTCGCGAAGGCCGCGGCCACGTCGCTCGGCCGGCCGGTCGACCTGGTGCTGCGCCAGCCCGGCGGCCGGCTCGGCACGCAGCGCGTGGACACCGACACCAGATGGCTGGCGATGGGCAGCCCCACGCTGGACAAGGCCGCGGCGGAGGTGGTCAAGGACGGGAACGCGCTGACCTCCCGCAGCGGCGCCGACCCGACGATCACCGAGGGCATGGCGCGGGCCCGGGCGCTGCTCGGCCGCCTCTACCCGGGCGGGCCGCTGCCGCACGCGGTACGCCCACCGCGCACCCGCGACGACTCCGGCATCGGCCGCGGCCCGAGCGCGGACGTGGAGGGCTTCGCACCGGTCGGCTCGCGGCAGTCCGTCGAGGTCGAGGTGGAGAAGCTCGGGCCGGGCGCGTCCGCGGTCGTCACGGTGCAGCAGCCCGGCCGCGACGCCGGACGCGTCTACCTGGTCCACCGCACCCCGGACGCGGGCGTGCGCTGGCAGAACCTGAGCGACCCGCCGGCCACCCGGTCCACCGCTGCGCGGCCCCCGGCCGAGTCGTTCGTGTCCGCCCGCGCGCTGCTGATCGACCCGAACGGCGTCTCCCGGCCGGGCGACTTCGAGCCGCCGTCACTGGACGTGCGCGCCCTCACCGACCTGCCGATGAGCAGCCGGCCGGTGGACGCGGACCTCACCGCGCCGCGGGCGCGCTCCACCGAGCCGGAGCCCCGCCGCGACGGTACGGACGTCACGCGCCCGCGGACGGAGCCCGAGCCCCGGGAGACCACCGACCCTGAGGTCCAGGAGACCCGCGACCCGCAAACCCCGGAGCCGACCCGCGAGCCCGAGGACGAGGGCCGGAGCCGGAACACGGAGTCCGAGGACGAGTCGCAGAATTCCGAGCCTGCGGATGAGTCCCGGGATTCGGATTCTGAGGATGAGTCCCGGGGCTCCGAGCCTGAGGACGAGTCCCGGGATTCGGATTCTGAGGATGAGTCCCGGGGCTCCGAGCCTGAGGACGAGTCCCGGGATTCGGATTCTGAGGATGAGTCCCGGGGCTCCGAGCCTGAGGACGAGTCGCAGGACTCCGGGCCCGAGGAGGAAGTCCGGTACGCGGAGTCCGAGAACGAGAGCCAGGAGCCGGAGCAGGAGCCGGAGCAGGAGCAGGAGCAGGAGCAGGAGCCGGAGGGTGGCCGGACCGAGGGGGCGCCGCCCGCGCCCGTGCTCGACAAGCCCTGGTACCTCGGGGTCGGCGCGCTCGGCCAGGCCAACGTGGTTACGGCCGGCATCCGCCCGGGCGACACCTCCGCCCAGCGCATCCAGACGATGGCGCGCGGCTACGCCGACGACCTGTTCCCGGCCGACTCGGACACCGCTGTGCAGGACGCCGCCATCCACGACCTGGTCAGCGACAAGATCGTCGATCTGCTGACCGCGCCCGCGCCGCAGGAGGGCCGGACCGACGCGAAGACGGACGCGTTCCTGGAGAAGTGGGACGACGCGCTCTACCAGGGCGTGCACGGCGTGGCGAACGGCAGGCTGGTCCGGGTGCTGCCGGTCCTGCAGGCGTTCACGCCCGCCGAGACCCCGGAGGGCCCGCGCTCGTACAAGGTGAACTTCGGCTCGACCACGTCCAAGAGCGAGAAGAAGACCGGCACCGGCGCGGGCAACGAGACCGCGCTGGACGGCTCGATCGGCGGCCTCGGCTGGCGGGTCGCGCGGCTGATCATGCACCTGCCGGAGATCGGCACCACCAGCGGCATCAGCAGGTCCGAGGCGGCCGAGCGGCGCCTGGTGGCCGGCCGGCAGATGTTCATCGAGAACTCGCAGCCGTTCGAGGTCCGGCTCGGCTTCGAGGTCTACGTGGACGGCGAGCTGCGTGGCACCAGCACGCCGGGCCGCGCGGACGCTGCCACGGCCACGGTCGCGTTCCCGAAGGAGTACACGGACCCGGCCAACGGCACGGACGCGCCGCCCGCGGACGCGACCACCGAGCGGGCCGGTCCCGCGGGGCCGGAGCCGACGCCGGCCGATCAGCGGCGCCCGCACCGCGCGCACACGGTGCTGAACGCGTTCGCCACCAAGAATCTGATCGCCGCGTGGGAGAAGGCGCTGGTCGCGAAGCTGGGCGCGGAGAAGGCGCTGCCGTACGTCCAGCAGGGGGTGAAGCAGTTCCTGAACGAGCGTGCGGTGATCAACCGCAACCGGTTGCTGTTCACCACCGGCGACCGGGAGGGCGGCCTCACCGGCGACGAGGGCACCATGCAGCTCGACCTGTCCGTGAAGCTGGGCACGCTGCAGTTCCTCGGCACCGCGCCGGGCATCGCGGTCCGCGACGACATGGGCGTGGTCTCCACCGAGTCGAAGAGCACGGAGGGCGCGAGCGGTGTCTCCGCGGACCATCAGCTCTTCGGCTACAACCTGACCGCGCAGCCGAAGCCGCCGAAGGGCGTACCGGACGAGCGGTTGAAGGGCATCTTCGGCGGCGGCGTGGAGATCTCGTCCACCCGCGAGTCCGGCTCCGAGCTGGCGATCGACGCGTCGAACCACACCATGCTCAAGCGCAAGGAGGATCAGGCCCGGTACAAGCTGACGATCAGCGGGCAGTTGCTCACCTCCGGTGTCAAGGGCGTTCCGCCGGTGACCACGGACGACTTGACCATCGAGTTCGGTGTGCCGGTGTCGGAGCGGGCGGATTTCGAGCAGTCGCTGATCGGGACCACCGCGGAGCCGGGCCGGCGTTACGACGTGGACGCGCCGCCGGTGGAGCCGGTCACCGAGCCGGTCACGTCGGTGGAGGCGGACCGCCGGCTCGGCGCGCCGCGGCAGAGCGCGCCGCAGGCCCGCCGCCCGTACCACCAGGTGCCGCACGAGACCGAGCCGCTGCAGCTGGCGTCGAGGCGCGGTCTGGGCGCGGGCGTGGTGGTGGGCCTGCCCGGCTCCGAGGCGGTCATGCCGACGATCGTCACGGCGCTGCAGAAGCTGTCCGGCAAGCCGGACATCGGCAACGCGGCCACCACGGTGGTGAAGACGAACAACGGCCGCGCCGCGATGGAGGCCGACTACGGCCGCGTGGAGGCCGGCCAGCCGTACACCGTGGAGATCGACGGCCAGGAGTACGACGTGGCCGTGGTCGCGCACACCGGCCGGCGGCGCGCGAACAACGACTACAGCATGGACGTCAACCACCGCGCGGTGATCGGCGCCACCACCGAGGGGTCGCTCGGCAGCGAGACCGAGATCAAGGGCAAGGTGGCCGGCGGCCTGGTGGTGCCGCTGCCGTCCGGCGTCAAGATGCAGCTCCCGCGCGTGCAGGTCGAGGGCGCGCGCTCGGTGTCCGAGGGCACCACCTACAAGGACACGGTCAAGCACTACCGGCGCACCGAGACCACGGACAAGGTCACCGAGTACACCTACGACGTCACCTACGAGGTCGTGGTCCGCAAGAAGGGCCAGGATCGGGAGACGTACCTGGTCGGCAAGCCGGACCACACGGTGAACCAGGTGGCGGTGCCGCACGAGCACCTGCCGTCGACGCCGGTCACCTCGACGGAGCGGATCGACGCCGGTTCCGCCACGATCACCCGGAAGCCGCCGGCGTCCTGGACGAACGGGCGGCACGTGCCGTTCGACTCCAAGGGCGCCTCCGGTACGTACCCCTTCTTCATGACCATGCCCTCGGTGGTGGCCGCGGCCGCGCGCGCCTACCGGGACCTGAACCACCTCAGCACCACGTGGTACAGCGAGTGGCTGAACTGGCCCAAGCCGATCTTCAAGGCCGGCATCCCGTCCGAGCTGGGCGCGCACTTCGCGGAGCAGACCAGCGAGAACGGCTGGACCATCCCGCTGCCGGACCAGGACGGCTGGCACCAGGCGATGGTGGTCCGCACCCGGTTCGTCGAGCCGGAGCACCAGGGCAAGGGCACCGGCACGGAGATCGAGCACTACGTGCAGTCCGCGCTCAGCCAGGACCGGGAGCGCAAGGTCGAGTACGGCGCCGAGGCGGGCGTCGGCGTCGGGGTGGTGGCGCCGGTCAGCAAGGGCGGCGAGCAGGCCGCGAAGAACGGCACCGAGCCGGGCACCCAGGACGGCGGCCTCCAGCGCCGCGCGATCATCGGCGGCCCGACCGGTCAGACCGAGTCCGACTCGGACCGCATCGCGATCGGCTTCGCGGGCGGCGCCGGGAAGTCGACCGCGGAGGCCACGCCGACCGGCAAGGGCAACATCGACATCACCCGGGCCACGTACAACGACACGGTCCACTCGTACCGGGGCACGCCGGTCTTCGAGGTCACCATGGTGCGCTGGCGCGAGGCCGGCGTGCAGACCACGAACGGCGTGCCCACGTACGTGACCGAGGCTGTGGAGTCGCAGACGCGGTATGTCGAGGTCAAGCACGGTGCGGATTTCATCACTCCGGATCGGATCGCGGAGGATCTGGGGCTGCCGGAGGCGGTCAAGGAGGGTGCGTCCGAGCCGACGTTGACCCGGCAGATCGTGGATCCGGCGCTGACCCGGGCGGCCGGTCATCCGGAGCGGGTCACGGCGCCGGACGTGCTGCCGAAGATCGTGGAGGCGTTGCGGGCCAAGGGTCTGCTGCCGCCGCCGGACGCGAACGGCCGGCCGGTGCCGACCCCGCTGCAACGCGCGCTGGAGACCCGGTTCGCGGACTGGGCGCTGGAGTCGCAGTACTTCCCGCTGACCGGCGAGGGCGTGCTGGCCTGGGTCCCGATCGTCACGCCCTACGGGAACACGAAGTATCTGGCGATCCAGGTCAACGCGACCGAGGGCACGCCGACCTCCAGCCGGGACCGGGACGAGGCCGGGCTGACGCTGCGCGGCGAGGGCCACGACGCGCGCAGCCACGAGCACGAGAGCTCGACGACCGGCTTCTTCGGCGGCAAGTTCCGCGGCCGGGCCGGGGTCGGCGACGGTGACCTCGGCGGCCAGGCGCAGGGCGGCCGCGAGTGGGAGAGCTCGCACTCGCGCGGCATCGGCGAGACCGTCAAGAACATCTTCCGGGTCGGCCCGAAGAAGTCCGTCGAGCTCAACCAGCCGCTCCAGTTCGAGATCAACATCGGCCTGACGAACGAGAAGCCGGAAGCGTTCCGGGTGGTCTCCTCGGCGATCCGGGAGTCGCTGTTCACGGTCACCAACGACCACCCGCTGGCCCGCCAGCTCTGGTACAGCCCGAAGCTGCGGTTCATCAACTGGGACTGGACGATGACGCCGCGGGCCGAGGACGGCTCGGCCCGCATGCTCGTACCCCGGTACCTGACGCTGCCGGTCGACGGGCAGGGCGACTGGCAGCGCGCGACGCACGAGTCCACGCCCGCGCGCGACCCGCGCTGGGCGCCCCGGCCGCCGGACCCGCCGACCGGGGACCGCATGCCGGCCGGCGTGCCGGACCTCAACCGCGAACTGTTCCGCGACAAGACGGTGCACCCGTTCACGCTGCTGCCGATCGCGAAGGCGCTGAGCAAGTGGGCGCCGTTGGTCAGCCAGTCGCCGCGCTGGCGGCCGACCACGGAGCAGTTGACCCAGGACGGCGTGCACGAGGTGCCGGGCAAGGGCCGGTTCAGCGACTTCGAGCGGGAGATCCGCCGCGAGGGCAGCGACTCCATGCAGCGCCCTCGCCTGGATCAGTTGCTGCGGCACGACTTCACCATCCCGGGTACGGACCTGCGGGCCGGCATCAAGGTCCGCGGCGGCCACTACTACCGGATGCCGGCGCCGCCGGAGACCGCGCCGGACGGGACCGCGACCGGCGACGGCGGCACGCCGCAGGACACGGTCCGGCCGCTGACCGAGTCGCACAAGGGCCGCGGCTACCAGCAGGCCGCGACCGCGCCCACGCACGAGTCGTCGACCAGCGTGGAGACCGAACTGTCCGCCGGCTTCCTGGGCCGCGGCAAGATCGGCGAGGAGAGCAAGCTCGGCAGCGGCTTCTCGCCCGGCATGGCGTGGTCCAGCGAGTCCGCGTTCGAGGCGGCCAGCAGCGCGGTCTCGGAGCGCAACTCGGAGGCACGACGAAACTACTTCCTCTACAAGTACGACGTCACGCTGGTCATCTACGGGCCCAAGGGCGAGGTGCTGGAGGTCGACCTCGACGACGCGATGCACCTGATCAGCGGCGAGCGGCCGAACCCGCCCGCGGACCCGACGCCGCCGCCGGACCGTACCGTGCCGGCGCCGCTGTCCGCGCGGGCCGCGTCCGTGCGGAACCAGGCGCTCGGCGAGGACGCGGAGTCGATCGAGCTGGACCGGCTCTCCACCGACGGCGTGACGATCGCGCCGGCCGGCACGTCCGAACTGGACGTGGACGGCCCGACGCCGCTACCGGAGCGGGTCGTGCCGGCGGAGGTGACCGTGCCGCGGCCGCGCACGCCGGAGTCGGACACCGCCGCGCGGGACGCCCGGATGCTGCTCAACGGCCGGCCGGACGGTGAGCGGCCGGACGGCGAACTGCTCGAACTGCGCGACCTGCCGGCGAACCGCACCGGCTCGGGCGCGGATGCCGCGCCGTTCGAGGGCGAGCTGCGCGACCTGCCGCGCGAGCGACTCTCCCCGCCGTCGAGCCGATCCTCGTCCGGCGTCTCCACGCCCGCGGACGTCGAGCCGCAGGAGCTCGTGGCGCAGCCGGAGACCGGGTCGCCGCAGACCCGCGACCCGTCGACGGCACAGGAGCCCCGGGACCCGGCCGAGCCGGAGGAGACCCGGGCGCCGGCCGAGCCGGAGGAGACCCGCGACCCGGCCGAGCCGGAGGAGACCCGCGACCCGGCCGAGTCGGAGGAGACCCGGCAGCCGGAGACCCAGGAACCGGAGGAGACGCGGGAGCCGGAGACCCGGGAGCCGGAGATTCCGGCGTCCGCGCCGGAGACGCCGGAGACGCCGCGGGAGCCGACCGGCCCCTGGTTCCTCCGCGTCGGCGCGCTCGGCCAGACCAACGTGCTCAAGGCCGGCGTCCAGGCCGACCAGGACCCGGCCGCGGTCACCGGCACGTCGTCGGAGCAGCGGATCGCGGAGCTGGCCCGCAGCTACGCCGACGACCTGCCCCGGAACGAGTCGCTCACCGCCGCCCAGGACGCGGAGATCCGCAACCTGGTCAGAGACAAGATCGCCGAGCTGCTGACCGCGCCCGCGCCGCAGGAGGGCCGTACCGACGCGAAGACGGACGCGTTCCTGGAGAAGTGGGACGACGCGCTCTACCAGGGCATCCACGGGGTGGCCGGCGGCAAGCTGGTCTGGCTCCGCCCGATCATGGACTCGTTCACGCCCGCGTCGCAGCCGGACGGCCCGCGCGTGTACAAGGTCAGCTTCGGCTCGACCACCTCGAAGAGCGAGACCAGCCGGGGCAGCGGCGGCGCGAACGAGTCCAGCCTGGACGGGTCGATCGGCGGGCTCGGCTGGCGCGCCGCGCGACTGATCATGCACCTGCCGGAGATCAGCAACACCAGCAGCGTCTCCGAGTCCGAGGCCGCGGAGCGGCGCCTGGTCGCGGGCCGGCAGATGTTCATCGAGAACAACCAGCCGTTCGACGTCAACCTCGGCTTCGAGGTGCTGATCGACGGCGAGCCGCTCGGCCGCACCACGCCGGACGGCACGAACGACCGGCCCGCGCGCGCCACCGCCACGGTCACGTTCCCGAAGGAGTACACCGACCCGGCCAACGGCACGGACACGCTCACCGACCGGGCCGGTCCCGCGGGGCCGGAGCCGACGCCGGCCGATCAGCGGCGCCCGCACCGCGCGCACACGGTGCTGAACGCGTTCGCCACCAAGAATCTGATCGCCGCGTGGGAGAAGGCGCTGGTCGCGAAGCTGGGCGCGGAGAAGGCGCTGCCGTACGTCCAGCAGGGGGTGAAGCAGTTCCTGAACGAGCGTGCGGTGATCAACCGCAACCGGTTGCTGTTCACCACCGGCGACCGGGAGGGCGGCCTCACCGGCGACGAGGGCACCATGCGGCTCGACCTCTCGGTCACGCTCGGCGACCTGCAGTTCCTGGGCACGGCCCCGAAGGTCGCGGTCCGCGACGACCTGGGCATCGTCTCGTCCGAGTCGCAGGGCGTCGACGGGTCCAGCGGCGTCTCGGTCAGCACGGAGGTCTTCGGGTACGGCCTGACCTCCGAGGGCAAGCCGCCGGCGGGCACCGAGGACAAGCGCTTCAAGGGCATCTTCGGCGGCGGCCCGGAGTTCAGCTCCACCCGCGAGTCCGGTTCCGAGATCGCGGTCGACGCGTCGAACCACACCGTGCTCAAGCGCAAGGAGGATCAGGCCCGGTACAAGCTGACGATCAGCGGGCAGTTGCTCACCTCCGGTGTCACGGGCGTTCCGCCGGTGACCACGGACGATCTGACCATCGAGTTCGGTGTGCCGGTGTCGGAGCGGACGGATTTCGAGCAGTCGCTGATCGGCACCACCGCGGAGCCGGGCCGGCGCTACGACGTGGACGCGCCGCCGGTGGAGCCGGTCACCGAGCCGGTCACGTCGGTGGAGGCGGAGCGCAAGCTCGGCCCGCAGCGGACGAACGCGCCGCAGGCCCGCCGCCCGTACCGCCAGGACCCGCACGAGACCGAGCCGCTGCAGCTGGCCTCGCGGCGCGGTCTGGGCGCGGGCGTGGTGGTCGGCCTGCCCGGCTCCGAGGCGGTCATGCCGACGATCGTCACGGCGCTGCAGAAGCTGTCCGGCAAGCCGGACATCGGCGACGCCGCCACCACGCTGGTCAAGACGCACAGCGGGCGCCCGGCGATGGAGGCCGACTACGGCCGCGTCGAGGCCGGCCAGCCGTACACCGTGGACATCGACGGCGAGCAGTACGACGTGCTGGTGACCGCGCACACCGGCCGGCGGCGCGCGAACCACGACTACGACATGGACGTCAACCAGCGCGCGGTCTACGGCGGCACCACCGAGGGCGCGCTGGGCACGGAGAACGAGGTCCAGTTCTCGCTCGCCGGCGGCCTGCTCGTCCCGCTGCCGTCCGGCGTCAAGCTCCAGCTCCCGCGCGTGCAGGTCGAGGGCGGGCGCTCGGTCTCCGAGGACACCGCGTACAAGGACTCGGTCAAGCACTACCGGCGCACCGAGACCACCGGCTCGGTGACCGAGTTCGCCTACGACGTCACGTACGAGGTGGCGATCCGGAAGAAGGGGCTGGACCGGGAGACGTACCTGGTCGGCAAGCCGGACCACACGGTGAACCAGGTGGCGGTGCCGCACGAGCACCTGGCGCCGTCGAAGGTCACGCCCGCGCAGCGCGTCGAGGCCGGCGCCACCACGATCACCCGGAAGCCGCCGGCGTCCTGGACCAACGGGCGGCACGTGCCGTTCGACTCCAAGGGCGCCTCCGGTACGTACCCCTTCTTCATGACCATGCCGTCCGTGGTGGCCGCGGCCGCGCGCGCCTACCGGGATCTCAACAAGCTCGGCCGCGCCTGGTACCAGGAGCCGCTGAACTGGCCGCAGGCGATCTGGAAGGCCGGCATCCCATCCGAGCTGGGCGCGCACTTCGCGGAGCAGACCAGCGAGAACGGCTGGACCATCCCGCTGCCGGACCACGACGGCTGGCACCAGGCCGTGGTGGTCCGCACCCGGTTCACCGAGCCGGAGCACCAGGACAAGGGCACCAGCACGGAGATCGAGCACTACGTGCAGTCCGCGCTCAGCCAGGACCGCGAGCGCAAGGTCAAGTGGAGCGCCGGCGGCGCGGCCGGCGTCGGCGTGGTCGCGCCGGTCAGCAAGAGCGGCGAGCAGGCGGCGAAGGGCACGCCGGCCACGCCGAAGGACGGCGGGCTGCACCGCCGGGCCATCATCGGCGGCGCGACCGGCGTGGGGGAGTCGGACGCGGACCGGATCAACATCGGGTTCGCCGGCGGCGGTGGCAAGTCCACCGCCACGGCCACGCCGACCGGCAAGGGCAACATCGACATCACCCGGGCCACCTACAACGACCTGGTCCACTCGTACCGGGGCACGCCGGTCTTCGAGGTGACCACGGTGCGCTGGCGCGACGGCGGCGTGCAGCTCGACGGCCTCACCCCGAAGATCGTGACCGAGGCGGTGGAGTCGCAGACGCGGTATGTCGAGGTCAAGCACGGTGCGGATTTCATCACTCCGGATCGGATCGCGGAGGATCTGGGGCTGCCGGAGGCGGTCAAGGAGGATGCGTCCGAGCCGACGTTGACCCGGCAGATCGTGGATCCGGCGCTGACCCGGGCGGCCGGTCATCCGGAGCGGGTCACGGCGCCGGACGTGCTGCCGAAGATCGTGGAGGCGTTGCGGGCCAAGGGTCTGCTGCCGCCGCCGGACGCGAACGGCCGGCCGGTGCCGACCCCGCTGCAGCGCGCGATCGAGAGCCGGTTCGCGGACTGGGCGCTGGAGTCGCAGTACTTCCCGCTGACCGGCGAGGGCGTGCTGGCCTGGGTCCCGATCGTCACGCCCTACGGGAACACGAAGTATCTGGCTATCCAGGTCAACGCGACCGAGGGCACGCCGACCTCCAGCCGGGACCGGGACGAGGCCGGGCTGACGCTGCGCGGCGAGGGCCACGACGCCAAGGGCCACGACGTCTCGCACTCGTCCAGCGGGTTCTTCGGCGGCAAGTTCCGCGGGCGCGGCGGCGTACCGGGCGGCGACCTGGGCGGGCAGGCCGAGGGCGGGCGCGAATGGGAGAGTTCGCACTCGCGCGGCATGGGCGAGACGGTCAAGGACATCTTCCGGGTCGGTACGAAGAAGTCCGTCGAGCTGAACCAGCCGCTCCAGTTCGAGATCAACATCGGGCTGACCAACGAGAAGCCGGAGATCTTCCGGATGATCTCGTCGACGATCCGGGACTCGCTGTTCACCATCACCAACGACCACCCGCTGGCCCGCAAGCTCTGGTACGACCCGGACCTGCGGTTCATCAAGTGGGACTGGACGGCCACGCCGCACGCGGACGACGGCTCGGCCCGCATGCTGGTGCCGAGGTACCTCACCGTGCCCGTGGACCAGGAGGGCAGCTGGCAGCGCGCCACGCACACGCCGGCCACGGCCCGCCCGCCGCGCTGGGCGCCACGACCCGCCGATCCGCCGCCCGCGCCGCGGATGCCGTCGCACGTGCCGGAGCTGAACGGCACGCTGCTGCGGGACAAGACGGTGCACCCGTGGACGCTGCTGCCGATCGCCAAGGCGCTGAGCAAGTGGGCGCCGCTGGTCAGCCAGCCGCCGCGCTGGCGGCCGACCACGGAGCAGTTGACCCAGGACGGCGTGCACGAGGTGCCGGGCAAGGGCCGGTTCAGCGACTTCGAGCGGGAGATCCGCCGCGAGGGCAGCGACTCCATGCAGCGCCCCCGCCTGGACCAGCTCCTGCGGCACGACTTCACCATCCCGGGTACGGACCTGCGCGCCGGCATCAACGTGCGCGGCGGCCGTTACTACGCGGTGCCGGTGCCGCCGCCGCAGACCACCCCGGACGGGACCGCGCCGGCCGAGGGCACGGCCACGCCGCGGCCGGACTGGCAGCCGCTGACCGAGTCGCACAAGGGCCGCGGCTACCAGCAGGCCGCGACCGCGCCCACGCACGAGTCGTCGAAGAGCGTGAACACGGAGCTGTCGGCCGGCTTCATCGGCCGCGGCAAGGTCGGCGAGGACAGCAAGCTCGGCAGCGGCGTCTCGCCCGGCATGGCGTGGTCCAGCGAGACCGCGTTCGAGGCGGCCAGCAACTCCGTCTCCGAGCGCAACTCGGAGGCGCGGCGCAACTACTTCCTCTACAAGTACGACGTCACGCTGGTCGTCTACGGGCCCAAGGGCGAGGTGCTGGAGGTCGACCTCGACGACGCGATGCTGCTCAGCAGCGGCGAACGGCCGGACCCGCCGGCGGAGGCGACGCCGCCACCGGTCCGTACCGCGCCGCCGCCGGTCCGTACCGCGCCGCCGTCCGCGCGCGCCGCGTCCGTCCGGAACCGGGAACTCGGCGAGGACGCGGACTCGATCGAGCTGGGCCGGCTCTCCACCGACGGCAGCACACCGGACGCCGAGATCGAAGGGCCGCTGCCGGAGCCGCTGCCGCTGCCGGCGCCGGCCCTGGGGCGCTCGCGCTCGCCGGAGCGGGACACCACCGTGCGGGACGACGACACGGACTCGTTCTCCGACGAGGACGATCTGCCGCTGCCCGAGCTGTCCATGCACCTGCGCACCGAGCCGCAGCCGATCCGGATGCAGCCGATCGCGCCGCGGACGCGCACGCCGGAGCGGGACCCGGCCGTCGACGACCTGGCCTCGCTGCTGGACGACGACAGCGACGCGCGCTCCGACAGCGACGACGACGATCTGCCGCTGCCCGAGCTGTCCGCGCAGCCGCCGGCCGAGCTGGAGCCGGTCCGCCCGACGGCTCCGGCGCCGCGCGCGCCGGAGCGCGACCGGGCCGCGGAGGACCTGGCCTCGCTGCTGGACGACGACATCGACACGCGTTCGGACAGCAGCGACGACGACCTGCCGCTGCCCGAGCTGTCCCGGCCCGCGCCGGCCGAGCCCGCGCCGGCCCGCGCCGAGCCCGCACCGGCCCGGCCGGTGCCGGTGGTCGCGGCCGCCGCGTTCCGTGAGGCCCGGCGGCTGTTCACCGGCCTGTTCAGCCGGCCACCGGCGGAGTCCGGCGTCGAACTGGCCGACTTCTCCACCCGGCCGGGGTCGCGCGACGTCGCCGGCGCCACGCCGCCGGACACCTCCACCTGGCGCCCGATCGGCCCGGACCGGTCGCCCGAGCGGATCAGCCGCGGTTTCTCCTGGCTGTCCTCGATGAACCCGGCGCGCGAGCAGGGCGGCGAGGGCCTCACCAACTGCATCCTGGCCTCGATCGCGACCGCGCTGCGACTGCGCGGGCGCGGCGGCCCGTACCAGGCGGTGCCGTCCGTGGTGACGGACGTGGCGGTGCTGGAGAGCTGGGCCGACCGCACGCTGCGTGACGTGACCGCGCCGCCCGGCAGCACCGACCCGTACGCCGGCGTGCTGGCCGCGGCGCAGGACCCGGGCACGATCGGCGTGGTCGTGGTCAACGACGCGGACGGCGACGTCGCGCACGCGTTCACCGTGGTCCACGACGGCGAGGGCATCGTCTTCCTGGACGGCCAGACCGGCGAGCGGGCCAAGGGCCCGCAGGACCCCGCGCGGGTACGGTTCCTCCTGGTCGAGCCCGGCACGCCGCCCCGCACGCCGGAGGTCGCCGGCCGGCTCGGCCTGCACGCGCTGGGCGGCTCCGACGGCACGCTGCTCGGCGCGATCACGACCGGTGCGGACCAACTGCTCGGCGGCCCGAGCGTTCGGTACGACGCGGCCTACGCGCACGCGGTCACGCCGGACGACGCGTCCGCGCCGGAGCGGATCGCGAGCGACCTGGACCTGCGCCTGGTGGTCTTCGACGACGACGGCGTCCACGGGTACGGCGACACCGGCAACCCCGAGATCTACCTGCACCGGTCCACGGTGGACGGACGTACCGTCTTCGTCCCGATGGCGCCGCACGGCACGCCGCACAGCCTGCCCGCCACCCGCCCGGCCACGGAGATCGGTGCCGGCTACGTCACCACCGGCCTGGAGCCGCTGGGCGGCGAGGACCGGGCGCGCGGCGGCGACGTGCTCGCCCGCGCCGCGTCCCGGTTGCTGGCCGAGCACGCGCCGGAGATCGACATCGAGGCCTCCTGGCAGGCCGGCTCGCGGTCGCTGCCGCTGCGGATGACCGGCCACCTCACCATGCACCGACTCGCCGACCGCATGCCGCAGTTGTACGGCCGCGGCCTCACGCTGCGGCCGGCCGGGCGGGCCGCGAACGGCGACCGGGTGGAGCTGGTGATCCGTGCGCGGCGCGGCGGCGACTACGGTGCGCTGCCGTTCACCGGCGAGGGCGCGCAGTACGGCGGCCTGGTCGACGTGGACATCCACCTGCGGCGCATCCCGGCGTCCGGCACCGGCACGCGGACGGTCACCGCCACCGAGCGGCTGTTCGAGCGGGTGCGCCAGACCGCGCCGCCGCCGATCGTCGCGGACCCGGAGCAGCGGTACCCGCTGGAGCGCCCGGTCACGGTCCCGGCCGAGATGTTCCGCGACGGCTCGGTGTCGCTCGGCGCGATCAGCCCCGCGCTCGGCCGGCAGCTCGCGAACGAGATGCGGCCCGCGCCGGCGACCGGCCTGCTCGGCATGGTCGCGGGCCGTGGCGCCCGGGCCGTCCGCCCGGCCGCGCCGATCCCCACCGAGGAACTGCGCCGCGACCTGATCGCGTCGTTCGGGGCCAAGCAATTCGGCACCGGGCGCGACGGCAGCGGCGCGCGGCTGCAGCTCGGCGAGATCACTCCGACCGGCTTCGTCCGCACGCCGGACGGCTACCGGATGGCGCTGCTGGCGGGCGTGCGGGCCGAGGTGACGCCGGAGGGCCGGGGGGTGCGCGACCGCATCGCGTACGTGCCGGACGCGGTCGAGCTGCTGGTCGACCTGCCCGCGGCCGAGCGGCTGCTCGGCGGCCTCGGCGCGGCGGCGCCCGCGCTGGCGCCGTACCAGAGCCCGGACGCGTACCCGGCACCGCGGGCCACGCACGTGGTGCCGTTCCCGGCCGGGATCGACGCGGAGCGCTGGGACCGGGTGCTCGGCGATCCGCTGCTGGACGCGGGCGGCGAGCGCCTCACCGGCCTGGCGGCGCGCTCCGGCGTACCGCTTTCCGACCTGCTGTCGCTGGTGGAGTCGATCGGCCGGGTGCCGGACGACGTCACCGCCACGGCCCGCGAGGCCGGGCTGCGCCGCGACCCGTACCGGCTGCTGCCGCTCGCGGTCACGCTCGGCGTCGACCCGCGCGGCCTGCGCGTGTTCGGCGAGCACCTGCACGACACCACGGACCCGGCCGCGCTGCGCGAGCGGCTCGAACCGTTCGGCGCCCGGACCGAGGACGACCTGTCGCTGCTGGCCGGCATCGCGGCCCGGGCCGGCCTGACCGACGCCGACCTGCCGCTGTTCAAGACGTTCCGGGACGACGGCGTCCCGCTGGAGCTGCTGCACGCGCTGCCGGACGGCCTGCTCACCCACGCGCTGGACAAGGCCCGGCTGAAGCTCCTGGCCCGTACCGACCCGGACCGGGCGGCGGCCGAGCTCGGACTCCGCGACGGGCTCGCGCTCCGCACGCTCGCCACCACGCTCGGCATCACCGACCCGGCGTACCTGACCGTGGTCGCGGACCAGGTGCGCGCGGCGGCGGCCACCGCGAACCACGGCACGGTCGAGGCCCGGCCCGGCCGTACCGAATGGATGCGGCTGCGTGCCGACGACGGCACCTGGGGCGACTGGCGGCCGCGGGACGCCGGCGTGGTCGAGGCCACGCCCGCCG
This sequence comes from Catenuloplanes atrovinosus, assembly GCF_031458235.1. Taxonomy (NCBI): domain Bacteria; kingdom Bacillati; phylum Actinomycetota; class Actinomycetes; order Micromonosporales; family Micromonosporaceae; genus Catenuloplanes; species Catenuloplanes atrovinosus. The sequence goes on from NZ_JAVDYB010000001.1 coordinate 1,262,180, forward strand.
ACCGGATCGAGACCCGGGGCCCGACCGTCACCGAGCGGCGCGGACGCGAGCCGGACGGCACCTGGGGCGCGTGGCAGCCGGTGGAGCACGGCCAGGGGCGGGCGCTCGCGATCCAGGTGGAGCGGGAGAGCCGCGGCCAGGGCGAGGCGGTGGCGGCGCTGCTGCCCGCCGAGCTGCACGCCGACCGGCTCACCGAGGCCGGCCGGATCGGCCACTACGTGGAGATCTCCGGCCGGCTCGGCTTCCCGGTCAGCGACCTCGCCCACCTGCTGCCCTCCCGGCACCTGGAGTTCCTCGCGTACGACCTGCTCCAGGACGTGCCGCTGAACCGGGTCGCGGAGGCGCTGCGGCTGCACACCGACGGCGGGATCGCGCCGAGCCCGGCGCTGTGGGACAGCCTGCCGGCGAAGCCCACCCCGGCTCAGCGCGACGACCTGGCCGGCCGGCTCGGCGTGCCGCCGGAGGCGATCGACCGGCTCACCGGGTCGGCGCTGACCGACCCGGCCGCGCTGCTCACCGTGGCCGACCGGCTCGGGCTGGACACCACCGAGCGGGCGCGGCTGGTGGAGCTGGCCGAGACGACCGGCCGGGCGCCCACCGACCTCGGCTCGCTCGCGATGCGCGCCGGCACCACGCCGTCGACGCTGCTCGAGGTGGCACACGGCGTGGGCGTCGACCCGAGGCACCTGATGCCGTTCCGTGCGGTCCTGACCCGGATCGGCGACGCGGACGGCGTCGACCCGCGCCATGTGCTCACCGTGGACGACGCCGTGCACGAGCTGGGCTCCACCGCGGACGCGATGCTGACCGGGCTCGCCGACCGGTGGCGCCGGTCCTGGACGTTCCGGCTGGCGGCCATGGGCCCGGCCGGTACCGGCCGGTATCGCTTCGATCCGGCGGCGGTGCAGACGCTGATCATGGACGTCGGGCAGGCCGACGGCGAGCTGATGCATGAGCGCATCCATATCGCCCGGGACCTGCGGCCGCGGGTCACCGAGACCTCCGAGGCGGTACGGACGGCGCCGGGCCTGGACGCGGACACGGAGCGGCAGGTGACCGCGCTGACGTCGTGGGCCGCCAAGCAGGACGACGTGGGCCGGATGGCACACCAGATCCGCGAGTCCACCGCTCGGCTCCACCGGCGCGACGCGCAGACCGCCCCGGCCCTGGACGCGATCCGGGCGCTGTCCGGCACCGAGGCCGGCGCCGCGCGGGTCACCATGGTCGAGGCGGCGCTGCGCGACCGCGACGCGGCGCGGGCGGAGCTGGACGCGGCGAGCCCGGCCGACCGGGCGAATCGGAAGCGGCTGGAGCTGATCTACCAGCGCCGGGACGTGCTGTTCGCCCGCGCGCTGAGCGGCGCGGCGGCGGACGCGCTCCGGGGCCGGGCGGCGACGCTGGCCGAGCCGGACGCACGGCAGGCGTTCGAGCGGTTCGCCGACACGCTCACCGCGCTCACCGACGCGTACGCCGGCGTCTCCGACATCTCCCCGGTGGACGTGCTGGTGGAGCAGATGACCGCGGCCGAACTCGAACTGCGGCTGGACGCGCTGATCGAGGGGCACAGGGCAAGCCGGTCGTCGGTGCTGCCGGAGCCCAACGCGGTGCACCCGCGCTGGCAGGACCGGGAACGTGCGGACCGCGCGGCGGAGACCTGGCTGCCCGCCTGGTGGACGGCGGAGTCCCGGCTCGGCATCTCGATGCTCGACTTCCTGAACGACTTCGAGGACGTCCGGGCCGGGGTGGACCACCGCGCGCTGCTCCGCCTGGCACACGAGCTGTCCGTCGAGGTCAGCGACGTGTACGAGCTGGTGAGCAAGGACCCGGTCCGCCGGGTTCCGGTCGAGCTGCCGGAGACCGCCCGCCGGCTCGGCCTGGACCGGCCCGCGGACCTGCTGGACCTGGCCACCCGGTGGACGGTCGACCCCGCGCTGCTGCGGGCGCTGGACCCGGAGGCCGTGCGTGCCGAGGGGCTCGACACGGTGGCCGCCCGGATCGAGGCCGAGGCGGAGCGCCACATCACGGACGTGCCGGCTCAGTGGGACCGCCGGGGCCACCGCGACACCGACGCCGAACTCGGCAAGAAGGTGGCGCAATACCTGGGCCTCGCCGCGGACGAGGGCATCCTGGTCGGCGCGCCCGGTGTGGACGGTGCCGCGCCGCGCGGGCCGCAGCCGAGCGCGTCCCGGCCGGCGCTCGCCCGGCTCACCGGCGCCGGCGCCGCGAACGTGGCCGTGCCGGAGCCGGCTCCGGCACGGCCCGCCCCGTCGCCGAGCCCGTCGATCCGGTTCGCGATGCCGGAGCTGCCGATCATCACGACCGGTACGGCCGGGCTGCCGACGCCCGTGGACTCCTCGGTCGACGACGCCTCCTCGGAGTCGTCGGGCGACGTGGCCACGGATCCGGGCGCGCAACACCCGGAGGACTCCGACGGCGAGACCCTGTCGCTGGCGGACGACACCGAGCCGCTCACGGACGCGCCGGCGCAGACCGGCGCCGGCGACGACACCGACGACGTCCCCGGCGCGCAGCAGCCGGAATGGGACGTCGAGTGGAACGTCGACGAGGACGGCATCCCCGGCGAGCAGATGCCCGAGTGGCCGCTCGAGCCGGACGGCGCCTTCAACGCCGGGATCGTGCCGGACATCGCGTTCGACGGCGGCATCGTGCCGGACGGCGCGGTCCCGGGCGTCCGCCCCGCCTCCCTGGCCGACTCCCTGGACCTGGCCGGCCGTTCCCGCGGCGGCCGGCGGCCGCACGTCACGGTCACCGAGGCCCAGCGGTGGGCCACGGTCATCGACGCCGCGGTCACCGAGCTCCAACTGGACCGCTCCGCGATCGCGGCGCTCGCGGCCGAGCTGGGCGTGTCCCGCGACTGGGTGGCGGCGTACTCGCTGCGCATCGGCCGGGTCCCGGCCGACCTGCCGCGGGTCGCGGCGGACCTGCGGGTCGACGATCCCGGCGCGTTCTTCGCGCTCGCCGCCACGCTCGGCCGGCCGCCGTCGTTCTTCGCCGGCGAGGACCTGTCCGCGCTGAACACCGCGCCCGTGGACGACCGGTTCGCGCCGGTGGCCGAGCTGCTCGGCGGGCCGCACCCGGAGACCTGGGACACCCCCGCGCCGGACGGTTTCGGCGACCACCTGTGGGCGATCCACCGGGCCACCGGCGCGGTGCCGGAGGACATCATCCAGCAGGCCCGCAACGCGCGAATGGACGTGCGCGACCTGGCCCGGGCCGCGGCCGAGCTGGGCCGGCCGCCGGTGGTGGTCGCGATCGCGGCGCAGACGCTGTCGCTGGCCGGCATCCAGCGCTTCCACGAGCGCCCGGAGAACGTGGGCGAGCGCCCGCGGCCGGGCGAGCCCGCCACCGAGCCGAACCCGCAGGCCGGACCCGCGTGGGAGGGTGCGCTGATCCTGCCCACGATGCCGGACGAGCGCACCGGCGGCGGAGACGTCCGCGCCGACCGGCTGATCGCCGCGTTCCCCGGCTGGGCCGACGAGCTGCACCGCCGGTTCACGATCACCGAGGCGGACATCCCGTGGGCGCACAAGCACCTGCGCCAGACCGGCCAGACGCTCGACTCGCTCACCCGGATGTCCGACCAGCGCGGCCTGGCCCGGGTCCTCGGCTGGCGCCTGGACGAGGGCCGGATCACCCCGGCCGTGCTCGACGACCTGGCCACCCACCCGGTCGGCGGCTACGACGCGCTCGTCGCGATGAACGCGGCCGACGAGATCATGCCGGACCTGCGGCTGCCGATCCACCCCGGCATCCCGCGTCCCGAGGGCGTCACGATCCGGCTGCCGATCGACGACACCGTACGAGCGGACGAGCTGACCGCGCGGCACCCCGGCGTCACCGTGATCGAGGGTGAGGGCGGCCGGTACGCGGAGTTCGCCCCGGCCCGCATGCCGGACGGCTGGGAGGGCCTGGAGAGCCTGCTCTCCGACGCCATGACGCGCGACGAGTTCGGGCGCCTCACGCACGAGCCCACGTACAGCGTCCGGATCGACACCGGGTACGGCGCCGACCGCGACGCGTACCTGCGGCTCGCCGCGCTCTACTTCGGGCACCTGCCGCAGCTCGACCGGATGATGCTGCTGCCGAACATGGACCTCGACGAGGCCGCGCGGGCCGGCTACCCCTCGTTCGAGGACTTCGTGGCGGACAACAGCCGGCCCACCGACCCGATGCGCGTCGACCCGGAGCGCGGCACGGTCACGTTCGAGGTGCCGTGGTCCGTGCCGTTCACCGTGCAGACCACCACCACCACGCTCTCCGCCATGGTCGGCGCGGCCGGGCGCCCGGAGACGGCCGCGCTCACCGCCGGCCGCTGGTTCGAGGCGCCGGGCGAGGTCCACGCGTCCTCCACCCTGGACCGGGCGCTGTCCGACCACGAGGCCAGCGGGCGCGACCTGGTCGGGCTGGTCCCGCCCGGCCCCGGCCAGGCCCAGGCCGCGCTGCTGTTCCACCTGTTCCCCGGCGAGCACCCGGCGGAGGACAGCGGGCCCCGGCCGCCGGCGTCGCTCGGCCCGGTCTACACCGACCAGCCACCGGCCGACCCGGCCCGGGTGCTGGCCCGGGACCCGGAGACGGCCGGCCTCGCCGGGCGGGTCGGCGAGCTGGACGCGCTGGCCGACCTGATCGGCGCGCGGGCCGGCGTGACCGACCGCACCGAGGTGCTGATCGGCCTCAGCGCCGGCCGGGCCGGGCTGGCCGGGCTGGCCGACAGCGACCTGACGGTCGGCGAGGCGTACCGGCGCATGCTCGACCACCGGATGCCGGCACCGCCGGCGCTGCTGCGCGCCGCGTACCGCAGGCTGGCCGCGATCGACGCGATGCCGGAGCCGGACCGGACCCGGTGGATCGACGGCGCGCTGCGCAACTACCTGCGACACCGCGACGCCGTGCTCGGCAACGAGTCCACGCTGCGGCAGTTCCTGACGCCGCCGGAGCCGGACGGCCGCGCGCCGGAGCAGGTCGCCGAGTGGCTGGACCGCCGCGTCACCGCCGGCCTGCATCCGGTGCCGGAGCTGGACGACGCGCGGCCGAGCGGCCTGACCGGCCGGACCGGCCCGGTGACCGTCACGTTCGCGGTGAGCCTGCCGGTGATGCCGACGCCGGACCCGTGGACCTCCGTCGACGTGGAACGCCGCGCCGCGCTGATCGAGGCCGCGGTCGCGGACGCGGGCCTGACCGGGCGCGTCGAGCTGGACATCGACGAGGACACCGGCCGGGCCGACGTCACGATCGCGGACCTGCGCGCCGCGGAGCGTCCCTGGGCGGACCTCGGCCGGGTGCTCACCGTGCTGCGCGGGCACGGCGCCCGACCGGTCGCGGACTCGCTCGCGGTCACGGTCGGCCTGCCCACGCCGGAGACCGGCGCGGCGCTGACCGCGCTCACCGACACGCACGCGGGCACGTTCACCCGGCTCGGCACCGACCCCGCGGCCGACGTGATCCCGGACGCGGACGCGCGCGGCGTCGAGATCGAGGACGGCGCGGCCACGTTCCGCTTCGGGCTCAGCCTGGACGCGGCCGTGCCACAGGCCCAGATCAACCTGGCGGTACGGGCGGTCGCCGCCGCGTCCGGGCCGGTCACGCCCGCGCCGCAGGTGGCCGGCCCGCCGCGCGCCGGCACGCCGCTGGGCACCTGGCGGCTCTACGACGCGCCGGACCCGGCCACCACCGCGCTGCTGGACCGGCTCTACGGCGACGCGCCGGACCGACTCCAGGCCGAGGCGCTGCTCCGCGTCACGCCGCCGCACCCGGGCCCCGGCCACGGTGGACTCCCGATCGGCCTGAGCAGTGCGGAGGCCGAGGCGATGCGCGTGCTCTCGCTCCAGCCGCAGGCCTCCCGGCTGGGCCGTACCGAGCACCCGGGCGCCACGCTCGCCACGGTCGCGGAGACCGTGCCGCACCTGCCGGCCCGGTACCTGGGCGAGAACACGCCGGCCCGGTTCACCGAGGGCTGGGTGGAGCGCGCCCGGGCGGCGTACCACTCCGCCGCGCCCGGTGCCGGTCAGGCCGCGCTCCAGGCGCGCGCCACCGCGGCCGGCCGGATGTGGAACCAGCAGCTCGGCACCAGCGTGCTCACCCTCGGCCAGTGGCGCCGGCAGCCCGGATTCGACGTGCCGCGACCCGGCCCGGCCGAGCCGGTGCGGGTGCCGGACACCGACGAGGTGGCCGGCGGCGTCCGGCGGTCGCTGGACGTCACGCGCGACCCGGCCGTGCTGCACGACCTCGCCGCGCAGCTCAGCGATGCCGAGCCGCACAACGCCGCGCTCGACCCGCTGCGCGCCGAGATCCGCGCCCGGCGGGCCGGCGCCGCCCAGCGCACCGGCCGGGCGGCCGACGACGGCACCACCGCCGGCTGGGACGTCCGTTCGGCCGGCGACGGCCCGGACGCGCTGTTCGAGGCCGTGCTGCACAGCGCCCACGCGCAGCGCGTGCCGCTGCCGCGCGGCGCCGCGACGCCCATGTCGATGCGCTCGATGGCCGCGGGGACGTTCCGCGCCAACGCGGGGACGTTCGACGGACTGCTGCCGGACAGCACCGGCCGCCTGCGCACCGACGACCTGCCGTACGGCACGCTGCTGGCGATGGCGCCCGACTTCCGCCCGGAGCCGCCGTCCCCGGAACGGATCGAGACCTGGCGCGCGGAGGTGACCGACACCGACACGCTCGCCGAGGCGGCCCGGCGCGACCTGCCGCTCGTCCTCACGCCGGCCGGCGCTCGCGACCGCATGCCGGACTGGACGCCGCCGGACCCGGCCGCCGCGGTGGATGCGCGGACCGCCCAGGACGCGCGCATCCAGCTGCGCGCCGAGGTGGCCCGCCGGATCGACGCCGGCGACCCGGTCGTCACCGACCTGCTGCGCCTGCTGGAGACCGCGGACGGCGTCGGCCCGGTGCACGGCTACCTGCGCAGCAACTCGCCGCTCGACGGCCTCAGCCGCGGGCAGCAGCTCCTGCGCAGCCTGCTGACCGGCTCCACGCTGAGCGGTGCCTCCATCGAGGCGCTGACGCCCGCGGTGCTGGCCCGCGCACTGAACCTGAACATCGTGCTGCACGAGAACGGGCACCACACCGAGCTGCTGCCCGGCGCGCCGCACACCGTCCACATCGGTCTGGAGGGGCAGCACGGCTTCCAGGCGCTCGTGCCGGCCCGCGACCATCTGCAGAGCAACCCGGAGGCGTTCGACGCGATCGGCGACGACATCCGCGATCTGGCCGGCGTGAACCCGATCGAGCCGCGCGACGCCCGGACCAACGGGGTGCTGCTGGAGCTGGAGCTCACGCTCCCGCCGGGCCCGGAGCGGACCGCGCTGCTGGCCGCCATGGCCACCGAGATCACCACCCAGCGCGCCGACGGCGACGACCTGATCGTCACGGTGCCGGACGCCGGCGACTACCTGCGGCTGGCCGCCGTGCAGGCCAGGCTGATCGCGGCCGGCCTGACGCCCAGCGCGTTCGCCGTGGTGGCGCGACCGGAGGTGGCGGCCGCGGACCTGGTCGAGACCGGGCGGCTGAGCGAGCCGGAACTGGCCCGCGCCACCGCGATCGCCGCCGGGCACGAGGCCACGCTCCAGCGGATGATGACCGTGGGCAGCGGCCGGCGCGGCCCGGCCACCGCGTCCGTGACGGTGTCCCACGACGGGGTACGCCTGGGTGCGCGCGGCGTCGGCCGTTTCGACCCGGCGACCGTGCTGGCCCAGTTCCGGGTGGCCGGCGGGATGCTCTCCACCGCGCGGTTCACGGCCGGCGAGCCGGATCCGGACTGGACCGCGGACCGCGGCCCGCGGCCGGGCGCGGACGTGACGCTCCCGGCCCGCCGTCTGAGCGACCTGTTGTTCACCGACCCGCGGGACCAGCGGGACACGGCCGCGCTCTACCACCTCGGCCGGTGGACCACCACCGCGCCCGCCACGGCCGCGCCGGCAGTGCCGACCTCGATCCGCCGGCAGGGCGTACCGTCCGAGAGCCTGGCCGGGATGGCGGACCGCGCGGCGCCGCCGCCGATCCCGCCGGAGTCGCGCGGCCCGCGGCGGCGGCCGGCCGGCGAGGGCCCGCGCCGTGGACCGCTCGGCGACGGCCGGGACGTGGCCGGCGCGCTGCCCGCGGACCGCAGCGGCTGGAAGACCATCGGCCGGAGCCGTGGGCCGCGCGCGATCACCCGCCGGTACGGCTGGATGGAGGCGCTGCGCCCGGCCCTCACCGCGGCCGGCACCTACGCCACGAACTGTGTCTTCGCCGCGATCGTCACGGACATGGCGCTGCGCACCGGCGGGAAGGGCCGCTTCGAGGCGCCGCCGTCGTTCGCCACCGACGTGGATCTGATCTCCTGGTACGCCGGCGCGCCGCTGCGCACCATGCGGCGCGGCTACGCCGACGTGCTGGCCGAGATGGGCGACCCGGACACGCCGGTGGGCACGCAGGGCATCGTGGTCGTCGACGACCCGGACGGCGGGGTGAGCCACGCGTTCAACGTGGTCCGCGACGCGGTCGGCGTGATCTTCCTGGACCTGCAGAACGGCGGCGAGGCGACCGCGCCGCCGAACCCGGGCGCGGTGCGCTTCGTCCGCACGCCCCCGGGCCTTCCGTTCACGTTCACCGAGCCGCCCGAGCCGGCCGCGCCCGAGCCGGCCGCGCCCGAGCCGGCCGCGCCCGAGCCGGAGGCGCCCGCGCCGGGGACGGCCGCACCGGAGACGGCACCGGAGTCGCCGCTCACCGTGCCCGCGGAGGAACTGCCCGCGGACGGCTTCGTGGCGAACCCCGGCGACTTCGCGGCGGTCCGCGAGCACGTCAAGCAGCGCATCGAGGCCGGTGACGACCCGATCGCGTACCGCGCCGCGGACGGTGCACTGGCGGGCGCGGGAAGTGCCGCCGAGCCCGCGCTGTCGATCAGCCTGCACCTCGGCGAGGCGGCGCGCGACGGCATCGGCCTCGCCGACCTGACCGAGCGGCTCTGGTCGCCGGATGCGCTCACCTACGACGGCACCACCGGCACGCTGACCATCGCGCTGGACGACACCCGCCACTCCTGGAACGACCTGCGCACGGTCGTCCGGCACCTGCGCGGGCAGGGCATCGGCGAGGCGGATGCCACCCTCACCGCCGGCCTCGGCCACCTCGACCAGGACCACGCGGCCCGCGACCACCTGGTCACGCTGGTCGGCTACCACCGGGACATGCTGGAGTACATGATGCGCGCGGACACCGCGCCGCCGGCGCCGGAGAAGCCGGTGCCGGACGAGAAGGCGTCGTGGCCCATGCCGGTCGCCACCGAGGACCTGTTCTCCGTACCGTTGCGGGGCACGCGGTTGAATCTGGGTGTGCTCCAGGCGCAGGCGCGCGTGCTGCTGGCGCTGCGCGCCACCGCCGAGCGGTACGCGGAGAAGAAGGTGCCGGTCGGCACGCCGGTGACCGCGCCGTTCGTCATGCCGCGCACGGCCTGGTTCGGCTCGCACCCCAACTGGCACCTGGGCGAGGAGGAGGAAGAGGACCTGCGCGACACCGAGCGGATCCGGCGCCTGCTCGACCTGCTCTTGGCCGAGCTGCGGGACCGCCGGGAGGCGGCCGTGCTGTACCACCTGGGACGCTAGTGACGACGCATCGCACAGAAGGGCGACGGGCGAGATGACGGACGCGGAGTACGAGTACCGCTACCAGATGGTCTACGAGCAGGGCCGTAAGCGGGTCATGTCGGACGATCCGGCCGAGCTGCTCGACCACCTGATCCCCGGCTACCTGGACCTGCCGGAGGAGCTGCACCCCGCGCTGCGCCTCAGCCACGCGGAGGAGTCGGTGCACCGGCTGCAGCAGCGGATCAACGTGGCGTTCGGCCTGGACGAATCGGACCCGGAGCGGTGGCGCCTGCTGACCACCGAGCGCACCCGGCCGCCGGCGATCGAGGCGTGGTCCGGGCCGGTGCCGCTGGTCCTGGTCGCCGCGCACTACGCGCCGCACACCGAGCTGCCGCGCCCGCGCGAGGAGGACGGCCGGATCGTCTGGCTGGACACCGAGGACGACGACTCGTACCTGCGCAGCGTCGCACTGGCCGGCGACATCTTCCTGGCCATGCGGGTGACCGACGAGCCGGAGCCGGTGGACGAGCCGGAGGAGCCGGAGACCCCGGAGAACCCGGAGACGCCGGAGCCCGCGCAGGTCACTCCGCCGCCGCCTCCGCCGCCGAACCTGCCGCAGTGGTCCATGCCGTTCTCCACGGCGTCGTCCGGCCCGGCGGGGGATGTCCCCCTGAATTAGCCGGGTCCGCGCGGCCCGCGTCGACGCTGCCGCGCGCCGGGTGATATGACTGACCGGGCGAAAATCCGGTATCGGGCCCGGGTACGGCGTGCCGAGACGGGTTACGGAGGTGTCAGCCGGCGTGAGCAGTAGGAAGATCGTCGTTTCGCAGTCGGGTGGTGGCTACCGCTCGATCCGGCAGGCGATCGAGGCGTCCTCCCCGGGCTCGCTGATCGTGGTGCAGGCCGGTCACTACCAGGAGAACCTGCTGCTCGATCGCGTGGTCACGATCGCGGCCGAGGACGGCCCCGGCTCGGTCAAGGTCACCGCGCCGAGCGGGCCGGCCGTGGTGCTGACCGCGGAGTCCGCCGCGCTGAACGGGCTGACCATCGAGGCCGCCGACCCGCAGAGCCCCGCGGTCGTGTTCGAGCAGGGCCAGCTGGCGATGACCGAGTGCGACGTGTCCTCCGGCGCCTGGGCCACCATCTTCGTGCTCGGCCGCGCCTCGCTCCAGATGCGCAGCAGCCGGGTGGGCAACACGGTCGGCGCCGGCGTGGTGGTCACCGCGTCCGCCGGCAGCGTGCTCGACGACTGCACGCTCGACCAGCTCGGCACGTCCGGCGTGGTGGTCGGCGAGAGCGGCGTGCTCCGGCTGCGCGCCAGCACGGTCAGCCAGGTGCAGGGCAACGGCGTCTGCCTGAACGGGCAGGGCACGATCGACATCGAGGACTGCGAGATCATCGGCGCGGTGAAGCCCGCGCTCGCGGTGGAGCAGCAGGCCGGCGCCGCGGTGCGCCGGCTGTCCATTCGCGACGGCCGCGGCATCGGCGCCTACCTGGCCACCACCGGCAGCGTGTCCATGGAGGACAGCCGGATCAGCGGCTCCGGCCACGACGGCGTCTTCGTCGGCAACCGCTGCGCGCCCCGGCTGACCCGGCTGACCGTCTCCCGGTCCGGCCGGCACGGCATGCGGTTCATCGGCCAGTCCGCGGGCGTGCTGGAGCGCTGCACCGTGCAGAACGCGAGCGAGGCCGCGGTCAGCCTGGACGAGCGCTCCAACCCGGAGTTCACCCGCCTGGAGATCGAGGGCGGCAAGGACGGCGTGCACCTGGAGGGCGGCGCCGACCCATACCTGCGCCAGGTCCAGATCGTCGACATCAGCGGTACGGGCATCCAGGCGACCGGCGACGCGCGCGGCAGCTTCGAGAACGTGACGATCGACCGGTGCGGCGGCACCGGCGTCTCCGCCTCCGGCGGCGCCCGCACCTCGATCAGCGGGCTGAGCCTGCGCGCCAGCGGCGGCCCCGGGCTGAAGGTGCTGGACGCGGCGCTGACCTGCGCGGAGGGCGACTTCGCCGGCACCGGCGGGCACGGCGTGGAGGCGGGCGACGGCGCGGAGCTGTCGCTGTCCCGCTGCCGGGTGCGTGACGGCAAGGCGTCCGGCGCGGTGTTCACCGCCCGGTCCGCCGGCACCATCAACGACAGCGAGTTCACCGGCAACGCGGGCGACGGCGTCTCCGTGGAGAGCAACGAGATCGTCCGGCTGCTGGACGTGACCGTGCGGGACAACCGCGGTGCGGGCCTGCGCCGGGTGGTCGCGTCCGCGGACACGGTCATCGTCGAGGGCCTGACCAGCAACCGCAACGGTGAGCCGGACGTGGAGACCCTGGCGGTCACGGCCGGTGAGGGCGGCGCCGCCACGACGGCCACGGAGGAGCGCGCGCCGGCCGCGCGCGCCGGCGACCCGCTGCAGGAACTGCTCGGCCTGGTCGGCCTCGCGGGCGTCAAGGCCGAGGTGTCCTCCCTGGTCAACCTGAACAAGATGTCCCAGCGCCGCAAGGAGGCCGGGCTCTCCGCGCCGCCGATGGCGCGTCACCTGGTGTTCGCCGGCCCGCCCGGCACCGGTAAGACCACGGTCGCCCGGCTGTACGGCACGATTCTGGCGGAGCTGCGCGTGCTGCGCTCCGGGCACCTGGTCGAGGTTGCGCGCGCGGACCTGGTGGCGTCCATCATCGGTGGCACCGCGATCAAGACCACCGAGGCGTTCAACCGGGCGCTCGGCGGCGTGCTCTTCATCGACGAGGCCTACACGCTGAGCAGTTCCGGCCGGGGCACCGGGCCGGACTTCGGCAAGGAGGCCATCGACACGCTGGTCAAGCTGATGGAGGACCACCGCGACGACGTCGTGGTGATCGCCGCGGGGTACACCAAGGACATGAAGCAGTTCATGGAGACCAACCCCGGTCTGGAGTCCCGGTTCAGCCGGACCATCGAGTTCGAGAGTTACAGCGCGCCCGAGCTGGTGACCATTGTGGAGAACCAGGCGGTCAAGCACGATTACGTGCTGGACGAGGAGCTCCGCGCGGCCCTGCACGACTACTTCGAGGTCATGCCCAAGGACGGTACGTTCGGCAACGGCCGTACCGCCCGGAAGGTCTTCGAGCGGCTGGCCGACCGGCAGGCGACCCGGCTCGCCATGGCCACCGGCATGCTCACCGACGAGGACCTGCGCCTGCTCACCGCCGCGGACCTGACTGACCGCTGACACAGGTTACCCGCGAGTCATGGGGCCCCTGAGAGGCGTCCCGGGCGGGCATGGCACGGTAGGCGTCGTGAACGTACGGGAGCAGTCGCCGATCGATGGTGACGCATGGCTGAGATCGCTGCATGCCGATCACGGCCCGGCGGTGTATCGATACCTCACCGGCCTGACGCTCGGCGACCGCGCGACCGCGGAGGACCTGCTGCAGGAGACGCTGCTGCGCGCCTGGCGGCACCGCGCGGTGCTGTCCCGGGACCCGTCCGGCGTGCGCGCCTGGCTGTTCACGGTGGCCCGCAACCTGGTCATCGACGCGGGCCGCGCGCGGCGCACCCGGCCCGCCGAGGTGAGCCCGCCGGACCTCACCCAGGTGCCCGCGTCCGGCGACGCCATGGAGCGCGTGCTGACCGCCGGCGTGGTCCGCGAGGCACTGCGGCGGCTGAGCCCCCGGCACCGTACAGTCCTGGTCGAGCTGTACTTCACGGAGAACCAGGCGGCCGACATCGCGAGCCGGCTGGGGGTCCCGGAGGGCACCGTCAAATCGCGTGCCCACTATGCTCTGCGCGCGCTGCGGCAGGTGCTGCGCGAGATGGAGTCGTAAGGAGCCGCGCAGCTCAGCGGTACTGACCGGTAACGTTGATGAGCGAACTGTCCTCTCATTGACAATTGATTTCGCCGAGTCGAGTATGTGGTGATTCCGGCGTGAGGTGCAGGGTGGAACTGAGAGGTCCAAGAACGATGGGTCTCGTGCTGGTGGTGCCGCGGCGATGACGCTGCCCGGGCATCTCTTCCCCACCGCGCCGCGCCGTGGCACCGCGAGCGCGCTCAACTGGGTCGGCGAACACCTCGCGGTGGTCGGCCCCGACCCCGGCGGCGCGATCACCTCGATGGCGAGCCTGCTGCCGGCCGAGCCCGGCGTGGTCACCGTCGTCGGCCAGCTCGCCGGCCCCGCCGACTGGGCGCTGATCACCGAGGTGCTGCCGATCGCGGTGCCGCCCGGCGCCGCGGCCCGGCTGGCCGTCTCCGGCGCCGGCATGAGCACGGCGAAGGGCGCGCCGGCCGCGGACCTCGCCGCCCAGCTGCAGGCGGACGTCTACGCGCCGAACGGGCAACTGCTGCTGGTCCCGGGCGGCGGCATGTTCGCGGTCGACGAGTGGCGCTGGTTCACCGCGGACGGCCAGGTCCGGCAGGGCGGCCGACGGCACCCGCGCCCGGCCTGGGAGGCCGAGGCCGACATGCTGGTCCGGCACGCCACCCCCGGCATCCGGGCGTACGCGATCCCGGCCGGCATCTGGCTGTTCGCCGACGTCCCCGGCATGCCCGACCCCGACCTGGACGACCTGGTGCTCGCGGTCCCGATGGACATGGAGCGGGTCACGGTCGTGATCGGCCGCCCCGGCACGCCACCGCCCGGCGTCGACGCCTGCCTGTCCGTGATCGAGGCGCTCGACCCGTCCATGGTCCTGGCCCCCTACGGCGGTACGGCCACGGAGGCGCTGCGGATCGCCGAGATCATCGCGGAGCGCTGGGACCGCCCGGTCGAGATCGCCACCGGACTGCCCACACTGGACGACGAGTACCGGCTGGTCTCCGTCGCGGTCGACCCGGACGGCGGTAGCTGGTGGACGCCCCCGGTGTCCCGGCTGCGCTGCGTGCCCGGCGTGCCACCGGCCCCGGCCGGCCGTCTGGACCTGCTCGCCGACCTGCGCCCGGCCGGCCCGGACGCGTACCGGGTGAACGAGCGCTGGGTGGTCGAGCCGACCCAGTTCGGCCTCTGGGTACGCCCGCCGTTCGCCGGCCAGCACGTCAGCGAGGTCCGCCGCCGCGAGTGGCAGCCGGACCGGCTGGTCATCGCGGTCGGCCTGCCCGGACTGCCGCTGCCCGACGACGTCCTGCCGGTGCTGCACGCGCTGCTCAACCGGCTCACCGACGACGTGCGCGCCCGTGTCGAGTTCGTCCCGGAGGAGCTCAACCACCTGGTCGAGCCGGACTCCGAGGACCGCCCCGAGCTGGTGCTGGCCGCGCAGCGCTCCACCCCGCCGCGCTGGTGGCGGCGCGACGACCGGCTGTTCGCGGTGCTGCTCACCGTGGACGGCCCGACCGGCATGGTGCGCACCGACGCCGGCGAGGTCGAGCCGGGCCAGCTCGGCGACATCATCGCCACGCACCGCGACCCCGACCCACGGCCGGTGCTGCTGGTCGCGTCCGCGCCGGTCGCGCCGGAGGTCGAGCAGCACCTCGCCGACCAGCTCCAGGCCGTCACGATCGGCCGCCGCGCGGACGGCTGGTGGGCCAGCACGCCCCGCCGGATCGGCCGCGAGGACCGGCCCGGCGTCAAGCTGGAGACCGGCTTCCCGTTCTCCGACGACGACTTGGACGCCGCGCTCACGCCGCCGCGCGCCGTGCCGCACCGCGCCCCGGCGCACCCCGCCGACGAGGAACCGCTGCTCTCGCTGGCCCCGTCGCCCCCGGCCGCGCCGGCCCGGCCGCCCGGCGCCCGTACCGTGGTGGTGCAGCGCGGCCCCGACTGGCGACGGCCGTTCCGGCTCGGCGGCCAGCCGGTCACCGCGTGGGAACTGGCCCTGACCGTGGCGGAGCGGCGGCCTGGCTGGGTCGGCGAGCGCGACGTGATCTGGCTGGAGGCGGGCGAGGTGGCGGAGCCGCTGCTCCGGCTGCTGGCCAACTACCTCGGCGCGCCGGTCGGCGCCCGCGCCCGCCTGGTCCCCGACGCGTCACCGGCCGCCCGCGCCTCCGGCTGGTGCGCCGTGCGACCCCGGACCCCCCAACCATGAGCGACCCAACCGGTACGGGCACCACCGCGTCACCGGGCAGGAGAGGCACCACCATGGCGAAGTCCGACCGCGATCCGACCCCGGAGAGCGGCCACACCCCCACGGCCCCGACCCCGGTCCCACCGGCCACCCCGGCGGACCAGGCCCCCGGCGCCCCCACCACCACCACGCCCGCGAACCGCGCCGCCGAGGCGGCGGACCGCCCGGCACCGGCTCACCCCGGCCCGGCCGAGGACCGCGTCGTCCCGGCTTCGGGCGGCGCCGGTTCGCCTGCGGGCGGCGGTGCGGCGCCTTCGGGCCGCACCGGTTCGGCTGCGGATCGGGTTGTCCCGGCTCCGGGCGGTGCTGGTTCGGCTGCGGGCGGCGTTGCGGCGCCTTCGAGCCGCACCGGTTCGGCTGGGGATCGCGTTGTCCCGGCTTCGGGCCGCACCGGTTCGGCTGGGGACCGCGTTGTCCCGGCTTCGGGCGGTGCCGGTTCGGCCGGGGATCGCGTCGTCTCGGCTTCGGGCGGTGCCGGTTCGCCTGCGGGCGGCGGTGCGGCGCCTTCGAGCCGCACCGGTTCGGCTGGGGACCGCGTTGTCCCGGCTTCGGGCCGCACCGGTTCGGCTGGGGAGCGGGTTGTCCCGGCTTCGGGCCGCACCGGTTCGGCTGGGGAGCGGGTTGTCCCGGCTTCGGGCCGCACCGGTTCGGCTGGGGAGCGGGTTGTCCCGGCTTCGGGCGGTGCCGGTTCGGCCGGGGATCGGGCTGCTGCGGCGTCGGGCCGCAGCGGTGCGGCCGGGGAGCGCACCACACCGGCTTCCGGTGGTATGACCGGGCCGGCGGGGTCTCCGGTGCCGGCCGCCGAGGCCGAGAAGACCGGTCAGCCGCGAGTGCCGGCGCGGTCCGGGCCGGCGGGTGCCGATCGGCGGGTGGCTCAGGCGCGTGGCGCCGAGGCGTCCGGGGCGGGTGACGCGGAGACGGGCGAGAGGGCCGCTCAGATGCGCGGTACCGGACGGTCCGGGGGAACCGGGGGCCAGGGCGCCGACCGGGGCGCCCAGGGCCGTGGAGCGGACGACAGGCCCGCGCAGGGCGGGCAAGGCGCGACCGGGCCGGCCGACAGTGGCGGCCATCGTCGTGGGCCGGCGGACAGCGGCGGTCATCGGCGCGGGCCCGGGGCCAGCGGCGGTCAGCGGCTGCGTTCGTCGGACAGCGGCGGGCATCCCACCGGACGCCCACCGGTGCAGCGCGCCGTCGCGCTGAGCGGCCTCCCGCCCTACGTCGGCCCGGCGGCCGACCCGGCCGACGGCCCGGTTCCGCCGGCCGCACCACAGCCGGCGCCCGTCCGGCAGCCGCCGCCCACCCCACCGCGGCAGACGCCGCCGCGCCAGGCGCCACCGGCGCCGGCCGGCCAGATGCCACCCGCGCCGCCTCACCAGGCGTCGCCCGCGCCGGCCGGGCAGACACCGCCCGCGCCGGGCGCGCAGACACCGCCCGCGCCGGGCGCGCAGACACCGCCCGCGCCGGCCGGGCAGACGCCGCCCACGCCGCGGCGGCAGAGATCGCCGGAGCAGGCCGCCGCCGGCCAGGCGCCGGACGAGGCGGCCGGGCGGCCGGGCCCGGACCGTGCGCCGGTGGTGCCGGTCCAGGCGGCCGAGTCGCAGCGGGCCACGGCGCAGAACCATCCGCCGACCTTCGCGGCGGCGGGCGGTGCGTCCGCCGCCGGGGCGCCGGTGTCCGGGGGGCCCACGTTCGCCGCGCCCGGGTCCGTACCGCTGTATTCGGATCTTGAAGAGGAGGACGCCACCCGGTCGCTGCCGAACGCCGTGCCGCCGGCGCCGCCGGCGCGGCGTACCGGGGAACGGTTTCGTCCGTGGCTCGTGCCGCTCGTGCTGGTGGGCGTGATCGCGGTGGCCGCGGCCGTGCTGGGCAGCCGCGTCCCGGGCGACGACGCGTCGACCGCGCCGCAGGCGACGCTCGTGCCGGAGACCGGCACCGTGATCACGCTCGGGCCGCCGTCGCCGGCCACCACGGCCGTGACGCCGAGCGGCTCGCCGTCGCCGTCCGTCTCGCCGTCGTCCACGGGCTCGCCCGCGCCGTCCGCGTCGGGCGGTGCCAGCGCGGCGGCGCCGGTCGCGCCCGCGCCGGCCACGTCCGGCGCGCCGAAGGCGTCGCCGCCGGCCGCCGGCAAGGTGAACTCCGGCGGCGCGAACCTGGCGCTGGGCCGCCCGGCGGTGGCGTCCAGCCTGGAGGATGACCGCTGGCCGGCCGGCGCGGCCGTCGACGGCGACATGAGTTCGCGGTGGAGCAGCGGATTCGCCGATCCACAGTGGATTCAGGTGGATCTGGGGCAGACGTGGGCGGTCACCACCGTCGACATCTTCTGGGAGCACGCCTACGCCACCGCGTACCGGGTGGATCTCTCCACCGACGGGCTGGCGTGGAAGACCGTCTACACCACCAGTTCGGGTACCGGCGGGGAGGCGATCGTCCAGGCGGGTGGCGCGGCCGCACGGTACGTGCGGGTCTGGGGCACCGCCCGCAACGGCCAGTACGGCTACTCGATCCTGGAGCTCCGGGTCTTTTAGCCCGGCTTTCCGACTTCGCCCGTTCGCGTCCGTCTCGGTCCGAATGGAGGCTGCGCGTGTCCGAGTAGGTGGAAGGGGGATTACTTTCACCGAAACGTCGAACTGAAGGCTCGTATCCGCCGTTAAAACGGCGACCGCTAGTTACGAGCAAAGGCTGAACGCTATGGGCACCAAGGGACGCCGGGTTCCACGACGGGCGCCGCGATGACCGACGACCGCTGCGTTGACGACGATGCCCGGTCCCTGCTCGGTCTGCACGTGCTCGGCCGGCTGACCGAGGCGGAGGACGAGTACGTCCGGTTCCACCTCGACGACTGCGGGTCCTGCGGTGTCGAGCTGGCCGGCCTTCGCCAGGTCACGGCCGCGCTCGACCTGCTGTCCCCGGCGGACGTCGCCGAGCTCCTGGTCGCCGATCCGGCCGAGGACGCGTCCGACGCGCCCCTGCCCGAGCTGCGGGAGTTCTGCCGCTTCGTGATCTACCGCTCCGCGCGCCGCTATGGCCGCTCACCCGCGCGCCGCGGGGGCGCCGGCGGGCGACCGGCCACCCAGCTTCCGCCCGGCAGGCCGAGGAAACGCTAACCGGGCTCCGCGAACAGTCCGGTGTGCTGGGGCAGCCGTGTGATGAACGCCTGTAGTCGCCGGTGATGATCGGCGCACACGCTGATCAGTCGGTCAGCGTCGTGCGCCGTGAACGCCGCCAGCATGCCCGCGTGATCGGCGTGCAACAGCGCGCGCTCCGCCGCGTCCAGGTGCGACATCGGCTGCAGCGGCTCGGTCATGTTCCACGCCGTGCCGAGCATGGTCAGCAGCCGCCGCATCCGGCACGGCTCGATCAGCGCCAGGTGGAAGCGCCGGCTCTCCCGGTGGTGCGCGCGCCCGTCGCCCTCGTGGACCGCCCGTTCCAGCGCCGCGTGCGCGACCCGGGCCCGTTCCACGTCCGCGGCGCCCGCGCGCTCGACCGCCACCCGCAGCGCGGCCGTCTCCAGCGCCTCCCGGACCAGGTAGATCTCCGCGAACTCCTGCGCGGTCATCATCGCCACCCGGTACCCGGCGTGCGGACGATGGTCGACCAGCCCCTCACCGATCAGCGTCATCAGCGCCTCGCGCACCGGGATGCGGCTCACCCCGAACGCCGCCGCCACCGCGTCCACCGGGATCGGCGTGCCCGGCGGCGTCTCGCCGTCCAGGATGCAGGCGCGCAACTCGTCCAGCACCGCCGGCTGGGCACCGGCCCGCAGCCGCCCCGCCAGCCGCGAGACCAGCACCGACCGATGGCGGGGAGCCGACATGCCCCGACGATATTCCGGCACCGTTATCGGCAGGTTTCCCGCCGAGCCGGTGATCAGCGATCGGCCGCCAGCCGCCGGAGCTTCCGGTGGCTCTCGCTGCCCGGCACGGCGGTGTAGACCAGCAGCGAGTGCGACTGGTCGGCGTCGATCAGCGTCTGGCAGTCGACCTCCAGCCGGCCCAGCTCCGGGTGGACCAGGCGCTTGACCGTGTGGCGGCGGACGCCGACCCGGTGGTCGTGCCACAGCGCCCGGAACTCCTCGCTGCGCGCGAGCAGTTCCTCGGCCAGCCACGCGGGCCGCGAGCCCGGCCCGCGCCGGGTGGCCAGCTCGCGGGCGCGGGAGGCGAACAGCCGGGAGATGAAGGCGTGGTCCTCCGGTGCGTACCGCTGCCGGGCGTCGGGATCGGTGAACCACCGGTACGGGAAGCTGCGCGCCGGGCCGGTGTAGCCGGTCGTCTCGCCGAGCAGCGCGACGCCGAGCGCGTTGCGCCGCAGCGTCTCCCCGAGCTCGGTGACGATCTCCGCGGGTGTGTCGTCGAGCCGGTCCAGAATCCGCAGCAGCCCGGGTCCGAGGTGGTCGCCGGAGGCGCCCCGGGCCGGCGGGCTGTGCCCGGCGAGCCGGAACAGGTGGTCGCGCTCGTCCGGCGACAGGCGCAGTCCCTGCGCGATCGCGGCGATGAGCTGCGGTGACGGGTGCGGCCCGCGTTCGCGTTCGAGCCGCGCGTAGTAGTCGGCCGACAGGTGGCAGAGCACGGCGACCTCCTCCCGGCGCAGTCCGCCGGTCCGGCGGCGCTGCCCGCCCGGCAGGCCGACGTCCTCCGGCCGCAGCGACGCCCGGCGGCGCCGGAGGAACTCGGCCAGCCCGGCCCGGTCGATCGCCACGCGGTGCTCCTCTGCTCGGCGTCGCCCCCATGTCTACCGGTCGCGCGCCGGCGCATCCACGGCCGGTCGATCCCCGTTGAGCGGTGACGGGGACGGGTCCGCGACCCCCGTTTTCGCCGCGGAACCGTCCTGCCTCGCACTCTCCAGGGCGCCGGCAGCGGTGCCGCCGGCGTCCGGGTGTAGTCCATCAACCGGTCCGGTGCGCGGTCAGCGATTCCGCAGCAGATCGGAGGAATCGCGACTTCTCGGCAGGTCAGGGCGGGTCCGGACGGTGCCGGTTCCGGAGGATTCCGGAGCGGTTCACGCCCCCAGGTCGGTCAGCGTCACGTCGGTCATCTCGACGCGCATGGCCGGGTTCCCACCCAGCTGGAACGTCAGCTCGCTGGTGGCGCTGGTGTGCGTGCCGAGGAACTCGTAGGTGTACGTGCTCGGCTGCGCGCCCACGGTGAACTCCTTGTGCAGCGACGCCTTGTACGGCTCCTCGTTGTGCTGCACCCGCACGCCCAGCGTGGTGTCGAGGTTCGCCGACGCGGTGAACGTCAGCCGGTAGCGGTGGCCCGTCGTCACCGGCAGGCAACCGCGGATGACGAGCAGGTACCACGGCTCCCGCCCGGCGCTCGCCTGCGCGACCGCCGCCCAGCGGTGGGTGTCGAAGCGCTCGAACGTCACCTCGTCCGGCTTGTCCGCCCACCACGCCTGCGACGTGCGGCTCTGGCCGTCGGGCAGCGGCAGCTCCAGCAGGTCGCCGCCGGCGGCGGGCGGCGTCGCCCGGCACGGGGACGCGGCGGCCGTGGCCGGGACGGCGTCCTGCCGCGGCAGCCCGGTCGCGATCGGCCCGCCCGCGTCCTGGCCCGGGCCCGGTCCGCCGGTCAGCGCCCAGGCCAGGCCGCCCGCGGTCACGCTCAGCACCGCCACGACCGCGGCGGCCAGCAGCGGCCAGCGGCGGCGCCGGGCCGGCTGAGGCCCGGCCGGCCGGAAGCGGTTGTAGCCGGGCGGCACGTCGAACCCGGCCGGCGGCCCCTCGGACCCGGCCGGATCAGGAGCCCCGGAGACCGGAGCGGCGGAGACCGGAGCGGCGGAGACCGGAGCCTCGGCGGCGCCGGAGTCCGTGTCCGGACCGGCCGGGGCCTTGCGGCGCAGGGACTTCTGGAGCTCGTAGACGCGGACCATGGTGTCGTGCCGGGTGCGCCACTGCGCCACCGCGGCCGCGTCCCCACCGCAGATCTCGACGACCGGCACCACCATGCGATCGAACGACGGCGGCGTCTTCACGGTGCCGGCCAGCACCGCGTACACCTGCGAGTCGCTCATCGGATGCCGGCTCACCACGTACGACCGGGTCTGCCCGGACGCCCGGACAAAGGCGTCGAGCTGCCCGCAGAAGTGCCGTACCGGACTTTCCTGGCTCTCCGTCGTCATGCCACTCCCTGCTTACGAATACGGCCGAACGACATCGTAGAGTGACACGCCCATCGATGTCCGTTCCGCCCGCTCAGGCCTCCGGCGCCGCCACCTGCCACAGCGCGCTGACCGGCATCGCACGCAGCCGCTCGCCGAACGGCAGCGTCGTCGTTCCGGTGTAGAGCACCACCCCGGCCACGAAGTCGTCACCGAGCCGGTCCTCGAGGCGCCGTAGCCCGCGGAAGTCGTCGGACCGGACCGTCGAGGCGGCCTTCACCTCGATGCCGACCACCTGTCCGCGCCGGTTCTCCAGCACGGCGTCGACCTCCACCCGGTCCCGGTCGCGGTAGTGGGACAGCTCCGCGAGCTGGTCGGACCAGGTCAGCTGCCGGGCCAACTCGGACAGGACGAATCCCTCCAGCAGCGGCCCGAACGGCGCGCCCGGCCGCAGCAGCGCGTGCGCGTCCATCGCGAGCTGCTGGGCCGCGATCCCGGAGTCGACGAAGACCATCTTCGGCGCCTGGGTGGCGCGGGTGCCGAGGTTCCGCGACCAGCCCGGGATCTGCTTGATCAGAAAGATCTCGTCGAGCAGCTGGAGATATCGGGCGATCGTCGGCCGGCTCAGCTCCAGATCGTTCTCCAGGCCGCGCACGATGGTCGCGGACCGCGCCGCGAGCAGCCCGATCAGGCGGCGCAGCTGCGGCACCCGCTCGATGTCGGCGAGCTGCCGTACGTCGCGGTCGATCAGTGCCTGCACGTAGCTGTCGAGGAACCGCCCGCGCCGCCGGGCGTCGGCCCGGGCGACCGCCTCCGGCATCCCGCCGCGCACGATCCGGGCCGCGTAGTCCGCGCGGCCGATCGCGGAGTCGTGCCGGAGCGCCGGGCCGAGCGCGAAGATCGCGTCGACGAACCGGTCGGGCGTGCCGTCGATCTCGCCCTGCGAGAACGGCCACAGCTCGACCGTCTCCATCCGCCCGGGCAGCGCGTCCGGCAGTCCGCGCAGCGCGAGCAGCCGGGAGGAGCCGCTGAGCAGGAAGCTGCCCGGCCGCGGGTCCGCGTCGACCGCCGCCTTGATCGCAAGCATCAGGTCCGGGGCGCGCTGAATCTCGTCGATCACCATCAGACCCTCGAACTCCACGAAACCGACCGGGTCCGCCAGTGCGGCCTCCCGGTCCTGCGGCAGATCGAGGTCGCGCCGCTGCGAGGCACGGGCGCCGGCGACGACGGTGACCAGCGTGCTCTTGCCGGACTGGCGGGCGCCGTTGACCAGCACCACCCGGGTGTCCTCGAGGGCGGCGTCGACGAGCGCCTGCGCGCGTCTGGGGATCAGATCAGACCTGGCCACGCGCTCATCGTACGGCTCAATCTTGCGTCGCGCGACCGTGGATCTTTACACTTGCGGGCCCATTGACTTTACATTTGCGGACGCCGCGTCTTTACCGCCGCGGGCCGCGGGCCGGTCAGAAGAGGTCGTGCGGGTCGATCTGGACGCGCACCGGGTGCGGGGCCTTGCGGGCGCTGCGGACACCGGCGGCCTCGTGCAGCGCCCTGGCCAGCGCCACCGCGGCGCCGCGGCGCACCCGCACCAGCATGCGCTCCTGGTCGTCGGCGGCCGGGACCGGGCCGAGCAGCTCGGCGTCGTCCGGCAGGCGGGCGGTGTCGAGCAGATCGGCGACCGCGTCCGGCGGGCCGGTGAGGCTGGCCATCCGGGACGCGGGCGGGAACGCGAGCTCGCGGCGCTCGGCCAGCTCGCGGGCCGCGTACCAGGCCGGGTCCCAGCGCAGCAGCGCCTGCACGGCCGGGATGCCACCGTCCGCGACCACCACCACGCGGCCGCCGTCGCGGTGCGGGCGGGCCAGCGCGGCCGCGGTCAGCCAGCGGCGCAGCGCCTCCTCGGCGGCGCGCAGGTCGGCGCGGGTGAGCAGCGCCCACGTGTCCAGCAGCAGCACCGCGCCGTAGCCGCCGTCCGCGACCGGCTCGGCGCCGGGCGTGCACACCACGACGGCCGGCTCCGCGGGCACCCGCAGCAGCACCTCGTCGCGGCCGGACGTGCGGACCGGCGTGCCGGGGAACGCACGCCCCAACTCCTCGGCGGTGCGGCGGGCGCCGATGATCGACGCGCGCAGCCGGTGGCCGCCGCACTCCGGGCAGGTGTAGTCCGCCGCCACCCGGCCGCACCAGCGGCAGCCCGGCACCGCGTGCGACGAGCGCAGCTCCAGCGGGCCCTGGCAGTGCGCGCAGCGGGCCGGCGTGCGGCAGCTCACGCACGCCACGGACGGCAGGTAGCCGCGCCTGGGCACCTGCACCAGCACCGGCGCGCCGGCGCGCAGCGCGCTCCGCGCGGCCTCCCAGGCCAGGCTGGGCAGCCGGGCGGTGGCGGCGGCCGGGTCGCGGGCGAGCTGCGGGTCGTCGCCGATCGGCGTCACGTGCGGCGCGCGGGCCCGGATCGCCTCCCGGCCGCCGGTCAGCTCGTGCGCCCAGCCGGTCTCGACCAGCAACTGCGCCTCCGCCGTCCGGGTGAAGCCGCCGGCCAGCACGGCCGCGCCGGTCAGCTGCGCGCGGGTGAGCAGCACCTCGCGCGCGTGCGGGTAGGGCGCGCGCGGCTCCGCGTGCGAGTCGTCGCCGTCGTCCCAGATCACCACCAGGCCGAGCGCGTGCACCGGCGCGAACGCGGCGGCCCGGGTGCCGATCACCACCGGGACCTCGCCGCGCAGCGCGGACAGGAACGCCCGGTAGCGCTTGGCCGGGCCGAGCGAGGCGGCGAGCGTGGCGTGCCGGCCGGGGCCCAGCGTCCCGGTCAGCGCGGCGTCCAGCCGGTCCAGGTCGCGCGCGTCCGGCACCACCGCGACCACGCCCTGACCGGCGGCGACGGTCACGGCCGCGGCCTCGGCGATCCGGCGCGGCCAGTCCTCACCGGGCACCGCGGACCACACGGCCCGTGGCGCGCGCCGCTCGCCGAGCGCGGACAGGAAACCGGGACCATGCGGGTACGCGGACCAGCCGTCCCCGGCCGCGGCGGGCTCCGGTCGTACCCCCGGGTCGTCGATGTGCCTCGGCGGCTCCTGCTCGGCGCGCGCGTGCCGGGCGGGGACGGCCAGCCGGAGCACATCGGCCAGACTCCCCGCGTAGCGCTCGGCGACCGCCCTGACCAGGTGCGACACCTCGTCGCTGAGCACCCGCTCCGGGGAGACCAGCCGGTCGATGAAACCGAGCTTGCCCTCGTGCGTGGACTCCGCGACGCGCTCCAGCAGCCACCCGTCGACGAGCTGACCGGCGAACCGCACCCGCACCCGCGTGCCCGGCCGCGCGGTCTCGCCCAGCTCGGCCGGGACCAGGTAGTCGAACGCGCGGTCCAGGTGGGGGAGCGGCACATCCACGCAGACCCGCGCCACCGGCAGCGTCTCCGCGGCCTCCCGCGGCGGTTTCGGCTTCGGCGCGCGCGACCGCCCCGGCGTGCCGGCCGGGGCCGCGGCCCTGGAGGCGACCGCGCGCGCCGCCGCCGCGCCGCCACCGACCGCGTCCGCGGTCAGGGTCAGCCCGTCCAGCGACAGCTCCGCCGACTCGTCTCCCACCACAGAATGTTGACACGCGCCTCCGACAGGAACGTGCGGGAGTGAGTCGACCGCCCGGCGGGTATGCCGGACGAGGAGCGATCACGAGGGGGTACCGGTGACGATCAACGGCCGCGAGGTGCCGCGCTGGGCACGAATCCTGCTGATAGCCGGCCTGGTGATGGTGGTGCTGGGCATCGGCTCGGTGGCGGTCGCCCGCGGGATGGTCGATCGCTCGGTCCCGCAGACCACGCTGCTCGACGGCGCGGCCGCCGCGGAGGACAGCGAGACCGGCAACAGCATCGACGGCCCGGTGAACCTGCTGCTCGTCGGCCTGGACGCGCGCGAAGAGGGCTCGCCCGGCGCGACCGACAGCGTGCTCTCCGACACGATCATCATCCTGCACGTGCCCCGGACGCACGACCGCGCGTACCTGATCTCGATCCCGCGGGACTGGCGGGTGGACATCCCGGCCTACGCCAAGACCGGCTTCACCGGCTCGACCGAGAAGATCAATTCCGCCTTCGGTTACGGCTACCAGGGCGACGGCACCGAGGTCGAGAAGCGGGCCCGCGGCATGGAGCTGCTCTCCACCACGCTGCACGAGCGCACCGGCATCCGGTTCAACGGCGCCGCGATCATCGACTTCGGCGGGTTCGAGAGCGTCATCCACGCGCTCGGCGGCGTCGACATGTGCGTCGACGAGCGGGCCGAGTCGATCCACCTCGGCGTCGACGCCGACGGCAAGCTCGTTCAGGGCTGGTACTCCGAGGCGTACGGCATGCAGCTCCCGCCGGGCGCCACGCCGCTGGTCCACGAGGAGGGCTGCCGCCGGATGGGCGCCACCGAGGCGCTCGACTACGTCCGCATCCGCAAGAGCCCGAGCGACGGCGACTACGGCCGGCAGCGCCACCAGCAGCAGCTGATCAAGGCGATCGTGGACGAGGCCACGTCCAGCGGCGCGCTCACCGACCTCGGCCGGCTGAACGCGCTGGTCCGCGCCGCCGGCGACACGTTCCTGCTGGACACCGGCGGCATCCCGCTGGCCGACTACGTGTTCACGTTCAAGGATCTGCGCTCCGACGACCTCACGCTGATCAAGACCAACGCCGGCGAGGTACGGACCGTCCAGATCGACGGCGTCGCGTACGAGGAGCTGGACGAGCGGTCACTGTCCATGCTGACGGCCGCGCGGACCGGCGAACTGGACGCGTTCCTCGCCGACCACCCCGAGTTCGTCGCGGAGCCCGGCGCGTCCGCGTCACCGTCCGCGTCCGCCCCGGCACCCGGCCGGTGACCGGCGGCGGGCCCGGCCTCGCGGAGGCCGGGCCCGGTGTCCCGAACTACTGCAGGCGGCCGGTGAACGCCAGCACCAGCGTCTCGATCGCGGAGCCGGGCTCGCGCAGCACCAGGTTGCGGCCGCCGGCCGCGGTCGCGACCTTCTCCAGCGACTCCGCGTCCGCGTCCGGTCCGACCGCGATCGTGACCACCTGGACCGGCTTCTCCTTGATCTGCTCCTTGCCGAGCTTCTCGGTGAGCTGCTCCAGCGTCAGGCCGGTCGCGACCTCGTTGGCGCCGTCCGTGATGATGACGACCGAGTTCGTGCTGCCGGCCTCCCACTGCTCCTGCATGGTCTTGAACGCGTCGTAGACCGTGTCGTACAACGGCGTGTCACCCTCGGCCCGCAGCTTCCCGACCGACTCGTTCAGCGCCTGCGCGCGCGGGACCGCGCCGGCCATCCCCGGGTACGGACCGAACGGCACCAGCTCCCGGTGCGGCTCGCCGCCGCGCCCGGAGAACTCCCACAGACCGATGCTCATCGTGTACGGCAGCAGGTTGAACCCGGTGCCGGCGGTCTGCTGGAGCAGCGCCAGCCGGTTGAGCTGGGTGCCCGGCACCGGCGCGGTCATCGACCCGGACGTGTCCAGCACGACCAGCAGGTTCACCTTGCGCTGCAGGTCCGCCCACGCGGCCATCACCTGGCTGAGCCGCTCCGGCGTGATCGCCTTCCGGGCCGCGGGCGGCGCGGCCGGGTACCCGGCGGAGGCCGGCAGCGTGGTGCCGTCCGCGACGGTGCCGTCCGGCGTGCGCAGGTAGTGCCGGGCCAGGATCGCCCGCGCCTCCGCGCCGCCCAGGTAGTCCCGGATCCGGTCCACGGCCTTGCGGTCCCGGTCGGAGACCCAGTCCGCGGAGATCGGCACGTACGGGAAGTCCGCGATGAACGACTGCTGCGCGTCGTAGACCGGCGCCATCTCACCGGCCGGGTTCGCCGCGTTGTACTCGGCGATCTCCTTCTCCAGCGCCGGGAACGCCGCCACGGCCGCGTTCGTGTCGATGGCGGCCGCGGTCTGCTGCGCCGCGAAGAACACACCCGCGTCCGGCGCGAACCCGCCGACCACCCGGCTGACCTGGAGACCCGCGATGAGCTGCTGCTCGCCCAGCTCACCGGAGCCGGTCGGGTCGAGGATGGACAGCACGGACGCCAGGCCCGCGGTGGAGGTCGCGGGGTCGGTCAGCCCGACGCGCAGATTCGCGTACTCCGGGTGCCCGGCCTTGGCCCACACGTCCGGCTGGGACAGCGCGCCGATCACGTCCTGCCGGCCGAGCTGGCGCTGCGGCCAGCCGAGCGCGCTGGCCATCGGCTTGCGGATGGCCAGCACCGCGGGCGACGTGGCGATGCTGGTGCCCTGCTCGGTGAGCAGGCTCGCCGCCTCCGGGCGGGAACCGGCCACGCTCAGCCAGATGCCGGAGTCCGGCACCCACACGTCCGGCTTGTCGCCGTCCCGGGCCGGGTCCCAGCCGGGACCGACGGCCGCCGCGGCCTGCCCGGACTGCTGGACGATGGTACGGGCGGTGACGCACGCACCGTCGACGGCCGGACGGGTCGCGTTCCACTCCGCGACCGCCTGGTTCAGCGCGGGCTCCACGGTCGGCGACGCCACGATCGTGACCGTCGACGAGGTCGAGCAGCGCCCGGCCACCGACAGCATCCCCTGTTGCCAGAGCACCCCGACCGTACCGGCCGCGACGGCCGCGCAGAGCAGGATCACCAGACCCACCCGCAGTACGGTTATCCCAGGCCGGCGACGGACTCCACCGCCGGCATTCTGCCGTGCATCCACGGACGCCTACCTTTCCCACGGCTCGACGCGGGTAGGTTAAGGCCCCCGGCCCGGTGGGCAGCGTCTGTTGTGAACAACCAGGCAAGATTCGCGATTCGTGAACTCGGGGGCACTCGCGGTCGTTGCCAGGATGTTCCCCTGCCCGGCCGACGCCGCCCGGGCGCAGCGAATGTCGCGCGGACGGTGAAATGACGGTGCAGAAGGTCCTGGCCGGCCGGTACGAGCTGCGCACTCCGTTCGGAGTGGGCCCGCACGGCACCACCTGGCGCGCCATCGAGGCCGAGACTCAGGCCGCCCACGCGGTGAAGATCCTGTCCGCC
Organism: Catenuloplanes atrovinosus; assembly: GCF_031458235.1. NCBI lineage: Bacteria > Bacillati > Actinomycetota > Actinomycetes > Micromonosporales > Micromonosporaceae > Catenuloplanes > Catenuloplanes atrovinosus. The sequence continues at coordinate 1,290,884 of NZ_JAVDYB010000001.1, forward strand.
GAGTACGCCCAGGACGAGCGCGTGGTCGCCCGCCTGCTGCGCGAGGCCCCGGCGCTGCGGGAACGGGTGCACCGCCGCTGGCTGCCCGTGCAGCGCGTGCTCGTCGACGACCACACCGTGGCGCTCGTCTCCGAGCTGATCGACGGCACCGACCTGCGCCGCCGGCTGGCCCGGAGCTGGTCGCTGTCGATCCCCGAGACGCTCGCGGTCGCGGTGCCGTGCGCCGGGACGCTCGCCGCCGCGCACGCCAAGGACGTGGTGCACGGCAACCTCAAGCTCAGCAACATCCTGCTGGTCGACGGCGGCGGTGAGGTGCGGATCACGGACGCCCGCCTCGCGCTGCTCACCCGCCGGGTCGACGACGACAAACTTGAGGAACCGGACCCGGCCGCGGACGTCCACCGCTTCGGCGAACTGCTCTACGAGATGATGACCGGCCGCCCGGTCCCCGAGGACGAGGGCGCGGAGCCGGCGCTGCCCGAGCCGGCCGGCCCGGAGCTGACCGCGCTGCTGCACGCCTGCCTGTCCCCGGCCTCCGGCGACCGGCCCACCGCATCGGACCTGGCCGTCCGGCTGCGCGCGGCGCAGGAGGCGTCCGGCGTCACGCCGGAGTCGACCAGCGGCGCGTACGTCGGCCGCCGCCGCGCCGGCGCCGCTGAGCCCGAAGCGGAACCGCCGGCCCGGCCCGCGGCGACGCCCGCACCGCGTACCGAACCCGGCTGGAACTCGCCGTCCGGCAGCGGCGCGAACCGGGTGCCGCGCGTGCAGACCGCGGTGGCGCTGACCGGCCTCATCCCGCCGGGCCCGCTCCGCCCACCGGCGGCGAAGCCGGCGCTTCCCGCCCCACCCACGCCACCGGCCCCGGCCGGCCCCCGACGGACCGGCACTCCCGGGCAGCTTCCACCGGCGCCCCGCAAGGCGCCGGTCCCGATCGACGCGCCGGCGCCGCGTGTGCGGCCGGTGCCGGTGGATGAGCCGGAGCCGCGTGTGCGGCCGGTCCCGGTCGACGGGCCGGAGCCGCGTGTGCGGCCGGTCCCGGTCGACGGGCCGGAGCCGCGTGAACGGCCCGTGCCGATCGACGTACCGGGGCCACGCAAGAAGCCGGTGGCGATCGAGCCGGCGGCATCGCGTGACGAGCCGGAAGCGGCTGGTGCTCAGCGGGTCGCGGCACCAGCGGCCACGGAACCGCCACCTCCGGCGCCGGCGGTGGAGATGCCCGTCGCGGCGGCCCTGCCGGTCCTTCCGGCGGCGCCCGCGCGCCCGGAGCCCGAGACCGAGCCGGCCCGGGCCGAGGGAGAAAACGCGACGTCGCCGGCCCCGGCCGAGGGACGGTCCGCGACGTCGCCGGCCCCGGCTGAGGGGCGGTCCGCGACGTCGCCGGCCCCGGCCGGTCCCGCGCCGCTAGTCGGCCGGGTGACGCCGGTGGGTGCGCCGGCTTCCGCGGACGCGTCGAGCGAGCGGGCGACGCCGGAGGGGCCGGAAGCCCCGGGCGGTGACCGGGTGCCGCGTGCCGCGGTGGCGCCGGGCACGGTTGCGCCGGCGCCGGCACCGGCACCGGCACCGGCACCGGCACCGCGCACTGTGGACTCCGGCACGGCCGGTTCCACGACGCGGACCGCCGCGGAGGAGCCCGGCACCCCGGCCCGAAAGGTCGATCCGGCCGCCGCGGCCGGACCCACGGCGCCGACCGCGCCCGTGCAGCCGTCCAGGCCGGCGAGACCGTCCGGGCGGCCCTCCACCTGGGCGCCGCCGGCGGCCTGGACCGAGCCGGCCACGCCGGCCGATCGGACCCGGCCGTCCGGTCCGACCCCCGCCACCCCGGCTGCCTCGGCGCCCCGAGGGCTTCCCGGCGCTCCCGCTGACCGCGCCAGACCGGCGGATCAGGTCCCGCGGATCACGGACGCCGGACAGGCCGCCCCGGTCCGCCGGGCGCTTCCCGGAACACCGTCCCGTCCGGCATCGTCGCCCGCACCGGCTGACCCCGCATCGCCGCCCGCGCCCGCCGATCGGGCCGCGCCCGCCGCCCGCGCCGCGTCTGCTGACCGGGCCGTGTCTGCTGACCGGGCCGTGTCTGCTGACCGGGCCGTGTCTGCTGACCGGGCCGTGTCTGCTGACCGGGCCGTGTCTGCTGACCGGGCCGTGTCTGCTGACCGGGCCGTGTCTGCTGACCGGGCCGTGTCTGCTGACCGGGCCGTGTCTGCTGACCGGGCCGTGTCTGCTGACCGGGCCGTGTCTGCTGACCGGGCCGTGTCTGCTGACCGGGCCGTGTCTGCTGACCGGGCCGTGTCTGCTGACCGGGCCGTGTCTGCTGACCGGGCCGTGTCTGCTGACCGGGCCGTGTCTGCTGACCGGGCCGTGTCTGCTGACCGGGCCGTGTCTGCTGACCGGGCCGTGTCTGCTGACCGGGCCGTGTCTGCTGACCGGGCCGTGTCTGCTGACCGGGCCGTGTCTGCTGACCGGGCCGTGTCTGCTGACCGGGCCGTGTCTGCTGACCGGGCCGCGTCTGCTGACCGGGCCGCGTCTGCTGACCGGGCCGCGTCTGTTGACCGGGCCGTGTCCGCTGACCGGGCCGTGTCCGCTGGTCGCGCCGCGTCGGCCAGGCCCGGTGCGCCGGTCGAGCCGGAGGAGCGCTCGGGTGCAACGACCGTGGTGACGCCGGTGACGCCCGGGGCCGTGCCGGTGCGGCCGGGAAGGCGTACCGGTGGGGGTGAACGGGCCGCGGGCCGGCGGCGGCAGCCGCTGGCGGTGACCGGTGCGCTGGCGACCGCGGTGGCCACCGGTGCGGTGGTGCTCGCGGTCACCTACGCCTCGACCGGGGGCGGGCCCGTGCCGTCGCCGGTGCCGCCGGCCGGCCAGGTGTCGACGTCCGTGTCCGGGCCGGTGGCGACCGGGCTGGCGACGGAGCAGAGCAGCGCGGGCGCCAAGGTCTTCGTGCCGTACTGGTTCAGCACGCTCGATCACGCGCTGAGCACCGGCGACACCGGGTCGCTGGCGGCCGCGAGCGATCCGTCCTGTGTGGCGTGCGGCGCGGCGGTGCAGGCGATCCGGGACGCGTACGACGGTGGTGGCGCGATCCGGGACGCCGGTTACGTGGTGCGCAGCGTCAACCCGGACAGCTTCTTCACGCTGGACCGCCCGATCCTGCGCGTGGTGGTGGACCGCAGCCCCGGCACCGTCGTCGGCCCGGACGGCCGGCCCGGCCGCGCGCTGCCCCGCCTGACGTTCCTGTCCTGCCAGGTCACGCTCACCCGGGCCGGGGACGCCTGGGTCGTGGCGGACATCCAGACCACGGCCCCGCTCGCCTGACACTCACGGCCGATCAGCCCGTGCATCCGTACGGTCGAAAGGAACCACATGACTGAGCCGACCGGCCCGCGCCTCGCGCCTTGGGTCGATCCGGTCAACGCCGTGCTCGGCGTGGCGGATCCGCTGATCCGCGCGTCGTCCCGGTTCGACGCGCTGCGCCGCGGCGCGCGCTGGAGCACCGGCCTGCGCGACGACGGCGACGAGGAGTTCCTCGACGGCATGCGCACGCTGAACGAGCACATCCAGGCCGCGGACCTGACGCCGATGGGCCGGCTGGCGATGCGCGCGGAGGTGTCCCGCCGGCTGGCGAACCGGATGCGCGTGCGGCACACGCTGCGGACCCGGCCCGGGATCGCCGCGGCGCCGGTGTCCCGCCCGATCTTCGTCACCGGGCTGCCGCGCACCGGCACCTCGCTGTTGCACGGCCTGCTCGGGCACCGTACCGGCGCGCGGGCCCCGATGTTCTGGGAACTGCTGCACCCGGCCGCGCGTGGTGCGGAGGCGGCCGGCCGCCGGGCCGCCGCCCGGATGCTGGCCACGCTCTACTACGCGATGATGCCGGCGATGCGGACCATCCATCCGCTGGCCGCGACCGAGCCGGAGGAGTGCGTCTTCCTGTTGCCGCACAACGGCGTGCACCTGACCCGGGTGCCGATGCCCGGCTACCGGGCGTGGTACGCGGAGCACGACTTCCGCCCCGACTACCGCTTCCTCCGGGATCAGCTCCGGGTGCTCCAGCGCGGCGCGTCACCGCAGTGGGTGCTCAAGACGCCGTGCCACCTGGGCAACCTGGACGCACTGCTGGACGTGTTCCCGGACGCGGTGATCGTCACCACCCGCCGCGATCCCGCGGTCGCGCTCGCCTCCTGGTGCAGCTTCTGCGAGGCCACGCTGCGCATGCACAACCGCACGGTCGACCTGCACGGCATCGGCGCGCTGTGGCTGGAGTTCTGGAGCGGGGCCGCGGCCCGGGCCACCCGCGTGCGCGAGCGGTCGCCGGACCGGTTCGTCGACGTCGCCTACGAGGACCTGGTGGCGGACGCGGCCGGCAGCACGGCCGCGATCTGGGAGCGGCTCGGCGACGGCCTGTCCGCCGGGGAGCGCGCCGCGCTCGACGCGCACGCGGCCCGGGATCGGCGCCGGAACCCGGGCAGCCACCGCTACACGCTGGACCGGTACGGCCTGGACGCCTCCACCGTGCGCGCCGCGTTCGACCGCACCGCCGTGTCCGTCCCCGGCTGACGTCGTACTTCCGTCGCTATATGAATTGAATCTGGTAAATGTGTTGTGAACGGATGATCCGGCGTGCGAATGAAATGTGGCGAATGGACGGTGATTGCGCCGCGACTCCGGGTGAAGGTGGCGAATGTCCTCTGTCACGGAGATTCGCAAAGGCGCTGATCACGGCAGTGTCCCAGATAAATAGTCCAAAAGGCTGGTGACATTGATCTAGCGCGGTGACATAGTTCGGCGTGCCATAGGCGGACGGCCGTGGCGCCGAATCATCGTTCGCGTAGGAGTCGCACATGAGCTTCGTACTGCCCGCGCAAGGCCTGCACGTTCCGGCGGGGGAGGGGCCGGCGCGGTGGTTCTCCGGTGACGTCTACACCGTCAAGCTGGAGGCCAAGGCGACCAACGGCACGGTCGGCCTGATCGAGGCGTCCGTTCCGCCCGGCGGTGGCCCGCCGCCGCACATCCACAATCACGCGGACGAGACGTTCTACCTGCTGAACGGCGAGCTGGAGTTCCTGGAGGGCGACCGCACGTTCACCGCCCGGACCGGTGACCTGGTGTTCGTGCCGCGCGGCGCGACGCACCGGTTCCTGAACACCGGCATCCGCCCGGCGACCATGTTGTTCTTCTACACCCCGGGCGGGCCGGAGGGCCTCTTCCTCGAGGGCGGCGACGAGCCCCGGCCCGGCGTCCAGGTGGAGCCGTGGGGGCCGGAGCGCTTCGGTGACCACATGACCGCGCTGCTGGACAAGTACGACAACGTGATCCTTCCCCCGGCCGAGCCGGGCCGGGACGGCTGACGCCCGGCACCGGTCCGGCCGGGGCCCGTCACAGCAGCGCCTTCGCCACCTCGTCCGGGTGGGTGAGCAGCGTCTCGTGGCCGCCCGGGACCAGCACCGGTGCGACGCCGAGCCGGGCCGCGAACACCGCGCCCGGCTTGGCCAGCGCCCGGTCGTCGCGCGCCAGCACGTAGCGGGCGGGCACGCCGAGCGCGGTGGCGTCCAGCGCGTCCAGGAAGTACCGCCCGGGGTGCGGGACCAGCAGCTCGTACACCATCCGCCGGACCGGCTCCGGCTCGTCCGGCAGCATCACGGTCCGTACCGAGTCGAGGTCGATCGGCACGGTCCCGGACGCGGCGATCGTCGCGCGGACGAACGCGCCCAGCTGCGCGGGCAGTTCGTCCGCCTGCGAGACGCCGGGCTCCGGCACGACCGCGCTCACGAAGGCCACCTCCGCGATCCGGTCCGGCACCCGCAGCGCCGCGCCGGTCGCCGGGTAGCCGCCCCAGCTGTGCGCGGCCAGCACCACGTCGCGCAGGTCGTACCGGGTGATGGTGTCCACGACGTAATCGACCGCGTCCGCGAGCGTGACCCCGGACGGGTCGTCGCCGTCCACGCCCGGCATGGTCAGCGCCAGCGCGCGGTGCCCGGCCTCGCGCAGCCGCCGGGCGACCGGCTGCCACACCCACGCGCCGTGCCAGGCGCCGGGGATCAGGACATAGTTCTTCTGTGTCACAAAGCCGATCATGGTGCTCGGCACCGGGGCCGGACAGTGCTATGAATCGCAGATGACGATCCGTTTGTCGCAGGTGGCCGTGCTGGTGGCGGAGCGGGCCAGCGCGTTCGAGGTCGGGGCGGTCACCGAGTTGCTCGGCCCGCCGCACTACGACGTGACCATCTGCGCGGAGTCCGGCGGCACCGCGTTGCGCGGCGGCATGCTGGCGCCGGCCGCCGGCCTGGACCCGCTGACCGCGGCCGGCACCGTCGTCGTCCCGGACCGTCCACTGGAGATCGAGCCCGGCACCGCGGTGCTCGATGCGCTGCGCGGCGCGCGTGCTCGGGGCGCCCGGATGATCGCATTCGGCGGCGGCGTCTTCACGCTGGCCGCGGCCGGGGTGCTGGACGGCCGCCGGGTGACCACCCACCGCGATCTGGCGCAAACCCTGCGGGATCGATTCCCGGCGGTACGGGTGGAGCCCGACTCGCTGTTCGTCGACGACGGTGAGGTGCTGACCGCGGCCGGCAGCGCCGCCGCGCTCGACCTCGGCCTGCACGTGGTCCGCACCGACCACGGCGCCGAGGTCTGCTGCGCGGTCGCGAAGCGGCTCGCGTTCCCGGTGCACCGGGACGGCTTCCAGTCGCAGTCCGTCGAGCGTCCGCTGCCGGCGGTCCGCGACGAGTCGGTGACGCCGCTGCTGACCTGGGCGCAGGCCCGCCTGCACGAGCCGATCGGCGTCGCCGACCTGGCCGCCGCGGCCGGGATCAGCGTGGCCACGCTGCACCGCCGGTTCGCCGGGCAGGTCGGCGTCACGCCGCTGGCCTGGCTCACCCGAGGCCGGCTGCTGATCGCCTGCCGGCTGCTGGAGCGCGGCGAGACACGGATGGAGGTGGTGGCCCGCCGCAGCGGGCTCGGCACCGCCTCGCACCTGCGCACGGTCATGCGCCGCGAGCTGGGCATGACGCCGTCGGCCTACCAGCGCCGGTACGCGGGCGCGCCGGCGCACTGACCCCGGTGGTCAGGGCATCATCCAGGCCCGGGTCATCGGGAGCGGGTCGCGGCCGTCCTCGTGCGGCCGCACCGCGAGGATCTGGTTGACGCCGATCCGGTCGGTCTCGAACGCCAGCGCGCACGCGGCCATGTAGAGCCGCCACACCCGGGCACGCCCCAGGCCGGCCAGCTCGACCGCCTCGTCCCAGTGCGCCTCCAGGTTGCGGCTCCACTCGCGCAGCGTCAGCGCGTAGTGCGGGCGGAGCGCCTCCACGTCGCGGATCTCGAAGCCGGCGTCCTCGATCAGCGTGGCCGTGGTGCCGAGCGGCACGAGCTGGCCGTCGGGGAACACGTACCGGTTGATGAACGAGGGATCGTCGGCGTCGACCGCGGTGGTGTCGGTGCGGGCGGCGATCTGGTGGTTGAGCAGCCGGCCGCCGGGGCGCAGCAGCCGGAACAGGATCGCGGCGTACGCGGCGTAGACCGCGGGACCGACGTGCTCGGCCATGCCGACGCTGGCGATCGCGTCGTACGGGCCGTCGGTCACCTCGCGGTAGTCCTGCAACCGGATCTCCACCCGGTCGGCGAGCCCGGCCTCGGCGGCGCGCTTGCGGGCCAGGTCGGCCTGCTCCCGGGAGATGGTGACGCCGACCACCTCGACGCCGTACTCGCGGGCCGCGTGGATCGCCAGCGAGCCCCAGCCGCAGCCCACGTCGAGCAGTCGCTGTCCCTTCCGCAGGCCGAGCTTGCGGCAGATCAGGTCCAGCTTGTCGCGTTGCGCGACGTCCAGTGTGGACTCATCGTCGCGCCAGTACGCGCAGGAGTAGACCATCGACGGCCCGAGGATCAGCCGGTAGAAGTCGTTGCTCACGTCGTAGTGGTGACTGATCGCGCGCCGGTCCCGGCTCCGGGTGTGCGCCCGCCCGGGCATCCGCACCTCCTCCGGCGGTGGTGGCGGCTGCGGGCCGAGCACGCCCAGGCTCGCGGCCTCGCGCAGCAGCCGGAGCGCGCCGGGCCGGTCGCCCCCGCCGTCCTCGTTCCAGACCACGGTGGCGAGGCGGAGCAGCAGTTCGTAGAGGTCACCGTCGACGTCGATCTCGCCCGCCACCCAGGCGCGCGCGAGGCCGAGCTGATTCGGCTTCCAGAGCAGCCGGCGCAGCGCGCGCCGGTCGTGGATGACCAGCGCCGGCGCGTCCGCGGGGCCGGTCTCCGAGCCGTCCCACGCGCGCAGCCGGATCGGCGTCCCGCCGCGCAGGACCGGTTGGAAGAGGGTGCGCAGTCGATCCGCTGTGGAGGGGGTCGTCGACATGCCGGATCTCCAGGTTCTGTTCTCGAGTGGCCGCCGCGCGTCCGGCGAATGTGCAGGTCAACCGCGTATCGCACCAGCGAGGGCGGCCAGATGCTACTCGGGATCTCCGATATTTGACATACCGTGCTATGCCTATTGTTGTGGGAGCCCGAATAGGCATCGGATGCCGATGCACATCGGCACCGGCCGGCCGGAGAATCGGCCGCGTGTTCTCTCCTGAGCGGACGGTCAGGTGAGCGCCGAGCGGGCGGATCGGCCCGGTTATCGTGGTCGCGTGACGCACCTCTGCATCGACTTCGGCACATCCAGCACGGTGGCGGTGGTGGCCGGCCCGCGGGGCGCGCACCCGGTGCTGTTCGACGGCGCGCCCTCGCTGCCGTCCGGCGTCTGCGCCGACCCGACCGGCCGGCTGCTGGTCGGCCCGGACGCGGCGCACGCGGCCCGCACCGCGCCGGAGCGTTACGAGCCGTACCCGAAGCAGCGCATCGACGAGCGGTCCGTGCTGCTCGGCGACGTCGAGGTGGCGGTGCCGGACCTGATCGCGGCCGTGCTCCGCCGGGTGCTCGACCAGCTCGCCGCGCCGCCGCGGCGAGTGACGATCACGCACCCGGCCGCGTGGGGCGCCCGGCGCCGCGAGGTGCTCCGCGACGCCGCGTCCCGTGCCGGGCTGCACGAGGTGCGGCTGGTCAGCGAGCCGGTCGCGGCAGCGGCCTACTTCGCGGGCACGGCCGGTGCCACCATCCCGGTGGGTGCCAGCGCGGTCGTCTGCGACCTCGGCGCGGGTACGTACGACGCGTCCGTGATCCGCCGTACCGAGGACGGTTTCGCGCTGCTGGCCACGTCCGGCCTCTCCGACGGCGGCGGCCTGGACATGGACGCCGCCATCGTCGCGCACCTCGGCGCCGTCTACGCGCCCAAGGAGCCGGCGGCCTGGCAGCGGCTGACCGCGCCGGCCGACGCCGCGGACCGCCGCGCCTCGCGCGCGCTCTGGGCGGACGTGCGCACCGGCCGCGAGATGCTGTCCCGCGCCCCGGCCACGCACATCCACCTGCCGCTGCTGGAGACGGAGGCGCCGCTCGGCCGCGAGCAGTTCGAGGCGCTGGCCCGGCCGGTGATCGACCGGACCGTGGCGACCACCCGCCTGGTGCTGCGCGAGGCCGGCGTGGAGATCTCCGCGCTGAGGGGCGTGCTGCTGGTCGGCGGTGCCAGCCGGGTGCCGCTGGTCGCGTCGATGCTGCACCGCGCGCTCGGCGTGGCGCCGGCCGTGGTGGAGCAGCCGGAGCTGGCGGTGGCGAACGGCGCGGTCACCGCCGAGGACGCGAGCGACCCCGACCCGGAGTCCACCGTGCGCGTCACCCGGGAGCAGGTGGCGGTGGCGGTGGCCGCGCAGGCCGCCCCCGCGCCGTTGCGGGATGACGCCGTTCCGGCGCAGCCGGTGTCCGGCTCCACGCTCGCGGCCGTGCTGCACGGACCGCCCGTCCCGCTGGCGCCGCTGGCCACCGCGGAACGGCCGCGCGCCGACGACGGTGACGGGCTCGCCCCGACCCGCCCGTACGAGCGGGTCCGTGCGTCCGGCGCCGCCACCGTGCCGGCCGGCGTCGCGCGGCGCCGGCGTCGCTGGCCGGCGGTGGTCACGGCGCTGCTGGTGCTGGCCGCGGGTGGCGCCGGTTACGCCGTCTACCGCGGCGACCAGCGGGACCCGGGCGGCGTCGGCCCGGGCGGTCCCAGCACCGCACCGACCGAGGGCCCGCTGCGCAACGACCGCGGCGAGCCGCTCGACGCGCGCGTCGTCCAGGCGGTCAAGGACGCGAACCCGGACGACCCGGACGCCTGGCGGTCGCTGCCGGGCACCGACTACACCGCGCCCGGCCCGTTCATAATGGTGATCGACTCCTCGAGCGAGGCCGACGGCGTGCTGTGGTTCCGGATCCGCGAGGTGGCCCAGCCCCGCACCGCGAGCGGCGGGAAGGGGCCGTGGTGGATCGTCCGCGGGGACGGCGCCGAGTTCCAGAACATCAACGGCGGGTCGTACCCGCTGGAGAGCTTCGTGGCCGGCCTGCCCGACTACCCCGACACGCAGGAGTACGCGATCACGTTCGACGCGAACCTGGCGATCACCCGGATCCGCCAGCAGTGACCCGCGGCCGTCAGGCGAAGTGCCGCGCGGCCTCGTCGGCCGGCATCGGCGCCACCGCGGTCTGGTCGCGCACGATGTGCCAGTCCCGGTCCGCGGTGCGCCGCCACACCAGGGAGTTGTGGCAGCGCAGGTACGTCGTGCCGCCGTCGGCGCCGGTCAGCGCCGCGAGGAAGACCATCCGCCCGGCCGCGAGGTCGCCCGAGACCAGCACCTCCGGCTCCTCCTCGATCGCGTGCGCCGCGGACCGCAGGCGCTGGAACGCCGGCCAGAACGCGTCCGCGTAGTCACCCACCGCGCGGAACGTACGCCGCTCGGCATCGGCCTCGTCGAACAGGATCACGTCCGCCCCGAGGTCGTAGAACCGGCCGAACACGTCGTCGAAGGCGCGCGGCGGGTCCCCCTCGGCCACGTCCCACCCGAAGATCCATTCCCGCTGGAGCCTCGCCACGGTCTCCGCCGCCGTCCGCTGCTCGTCCATCCGTCGCCCTCCTCGGCCATCGGTGTCGCGCTCGACGCTAGGCGTGGCCGGCGGGCGGGAACCAGGGTGCGTCGCACCCACGCGTCACCGCACGCGCACCGCACGGGTGGCGCGGGTGAAGTCCGGCTGTGCCACCGGCTTGCCGAAGTGGTAGCCCTGGGCCAGGCGGTAGCCGAGCCGGAACAGCTCCTCCGCCTGCTCCGCGGTCTCCACGCCCTCCGCCACCGCCTGCAGCCCGAGGCCGTCGCTGACCTGGATCAGCGCGGTCGCGATCACCGCGTGCCGGCCGGCCATGGTGACCTTGTCGACGAACGACTTGTCCACCTTCAGCACGTCCACCGGCACGGTACGCAACAGCGTCAGCGACGAGTGACCGGTGCCGAAGTCGTCCAGCGCGATGCGTACCCCGCGCCGGTGCAGCGCCTCCACGGTGCGCAGCGCCTGGCCGCCGTCGAAGACCGCGGTCTCGGTCAGCTCCACCACGAGCTGCTCCGGCCGCAGCCCGGTCTCGGTCAGCACCGCGGCGACCAGGCCGGCGAACCCGGGCTCGGCCAGCTGGCGGGCGGAGACGTTCACGCTGATCCGCTGCGGCGCGGCGGCGCCGTACTCCCGGTGCCAGGCCACCGCCCGCGCGCACGCCTGCCGCAGGATCCACTCGCCCAGCTCCACGATCAGGCCGGTCTCCTCCGCGATCGGCACGAACTCGGCCGGGCTGACGAAGCCGCGCTCCGGATGCGACCACCGCACCAGCGCCTCCACCGACACGATCCGGCCCTCCGGCAGCTGCACGATCGGCTGGTAGACCAGGTGGAACTGGCCGGCCTCCAGCGCCTCCCGCAGCTCCGCGCCGGCCCGGGCCCGCACCGTGGCCTGAGCGTCCAACTCCGCGGTGTAGCGCAGGTGCCGGCCGCCGCCGGCGCGCTTGGCCGCGTACATCGCGGCGTCGGCCCGGCGCAGCATCTCGTCCCAGGTGACGTCCGCGCCGTCCTCGTTGCCGGCCGTACCCACGCTCGCGCTGACCAGCAGCTGCTGACCGTTCGCCTCGACCGGCCGGCGCAGCGACGCGCCGATCCGCTCCGCGATCGCGGACATCGCGGCCGGTGACACCTCGCGGACCAGCACCGCGAACTCGTCGCCGCCCATCCGCGCGACCACGTCGTCGTCCCGGACCGCCTCGCGCAGCCGCTGCGCCACCACGGTCAGCAGCCGGTCGCCGGCCGCGTGCCCGAACGTGTCGTTGACCTCCTTGAATCCGTTCAGGTCCAGCACCGCGACCTGCACCAGGCCGCCGCGCAGCGCCACCGCCAGGTTCTGCTCGAACAGCCGCCGGTTCGCCAGCCCGGTCAGCTCGTCCGCCATCGCCAGCCGCTCCAGCTGGTGCGCCTGCCGCTGCACCGTGGCGAAGAAGCCGGACAGCCGGATCAGCATCAGCAGGAACAGCACGACCGCGCCGACGCCGATCGCCTCCACGTCCGCGTGCTCGTTCGCGCGGTGCGCCTCGATGAACAGCATCAGCGGCACCAGCAGCGTGGACGCGCTGAGCACGGCGATCCGCTGCCAGCCGTCGTGCGGCGCGGCCCGCGGCGGCTCCGGCGCGTCGCCGGACGGGTGCAGCGCCGCGCCCGCGAAGCAGAAGTAGGAGAACAGGAACACGCCGAACACCAGCCGGTCCAGCGCCGGGTGGAGGCCCGGCAGCAGCGTGTAGCCGACGTTCCCGGCCGCGGCCGCCGCGCTGCCGAACGTCAGCATCCACAGGCTCGGGCTGCGCCGCCCCGGCCGGATCAGCAGCGGCCCGACCACCGCGACGAGCAGCACACCCGCGGTCGGGTACGCGGCGGTCACCATCCGTACCGCGATCGGCGTCGCGTCGTCCCGCACGATCGGCCCGATCACGAACAGCCAGTAGACCAGCCCCAGCCCGGTCGCGATCATCGCGGCGTCCAGCAGGGCCGCGAAGTCACGCGGCCGGCGGTCCCGGGTCAGCCGGAACAGCGAGATCACGAACAGGGGGTACGCGGCGAGATAGCACGCGTCCGCCCACGACGGGTACGGGTGCGTGCCGGTCACGAACGCGTCGTAGGCGTAGATCTCGTCGCCGGCCACCCAGGCCACCAGCCCGGCCCCGAAGATCCACCACGGTCCCCGGCGCCCGGCCGGCTTGCGCCGCACCCCGGCCAGCACCAGCGCCACGGCGCCGGACCCGACCACCGCGGACATCACGGCGGACGCGCGCCCGTCCGGCATCGCCACGTAGAGCAGGCAGGCGATCATGCCGCCCGCAGGCCACCACGGCCACGCGCGCGCCGCCCACCTCATCTCCACGATCACCCTGATCGGCGCGGGTCCGCGCGTCCTGAGCGGCTCCTACGGGTGAAACGTGCGCTTTATCTGCACGGCGTCCCCTATGGTCGGTCCATGGAGCAGCAGTTCTGGGTCGACTCGTGGGACGAGGGCGGCACCAAGACCAGTTTTCACCTCCGCGACGTGCACGAGCACGCCGCCATGCTGGCCTCGCAGGGCGTGCTGGACGGGGCGCGGGTGCTCGTACCGCTCTGCGGCAAATCGGTGGATCTGCCGTACTTCGCGCGGTATGCCCGGGAGGTGATCGGGGTGGAACTGGTGCCGCGCGCGGTCACGGAGTTCTTCGACGAGACCGGCCTGACCCCGGTCGAGGGCCCGTCCGGCGTCTTCACCGCCGGCAACCTGACGATCCACTGCGCGGACCTGTTCGCGCTGACCCCGGCCGCGCTCGGCCCGATCGACGTCGTCTACGACCGCGCCTCCCTGATCGCCTTCCCGCCCGACATGCGCGACCGGTACGTCACCGCGCTGACCGCGCTCACCCGGCCCGGCACGCGCTACTGGATCAACACGCTCGAATACCGCCCGGCACTGCCGTCACCACCGTTCAGCGTCGGCCCCGCCGACATCGAGGCCTATTTCGGCGCGGCCTTCGACATCGACCACGTCCGCCGCGACCCCCGCCCCGGCCACCGCATGGTCGAGAAATTCGCCCTCGACTTCCTCATCGAACACGGCTTCATGCTCCACCGCCGCTGACCCTCTCTCCCCGGCGATCCGACCCCGTCCCGGCGCCGCGCCACCTCCGGCCGACGACCCCGGCCCCCCGATCCCACCTCCTACACGACATGGCCCCGTCCCGCCCGGTCTGGTCTGGTCCCGCCTGGTCGCGCGGTCTGGTCCCGCCTGGTGCGGTCCTGGATGGCGCGGTCGGGTCTGAAGTCGCGCAGTCTTGCCCGATATTTCCTGATAAATGCCGGTCGTGGTGGGCGTCCATTGTGACTATGTGAGCCTCAGGCACGTTATTCGGCGCGAATTACGTGCCTGTGGCTCACATAGATGAAAACTGGTTGATCAACAGGCCCGCTGCGGTCGCGGACGCGGCGCAGCGTGCGGCCGGGAGGCTGGGACGGCGTCGATGGCGTGGGTTTCGGTGACCACACGGATGCCGGCTTCGATCGGCGGACCGGAGCGGAGCGCCAGCGGAGTCGGAGGGGAGCCGGAGGTTTGCCCGCGGGAGCATGCGGGCTGGACTGGGCTGGGAGCGGGAAGATCGGGGTCCGGGGTCGTGGTGCGGTGGACCGGCGCCCGCACACGGGAGACGGGAGATCAGCGGCGGCCGGCGGGGGAGGGGATGGTGGGGAAGGTGACGCCGGTGAGGGTTTCGGAGAGGTGCCAGAGGCGGGTGGCCTCGTCCTCGCTGCGGAGCCGGGAGTAGATGGCCTGCTCGGCGGGTGGGCCGCCGAGGTGGCCGGGGCCGCTGGGGCCGTAGAAGCGGCCGCGGCTGGCGGTGGAGGAGGTGGCGGCCATCAGGGCGGCCTGGGCCGCGGTCTGCGGGGTGCCGAGCAGGATGCCGAGCCGGGAGAGCAGGCGGATGGCGCGGACCTCGACGGTGTCGCGGGGGCGGCCGATGCCGGGCTGCGCGGACAGCAGGTTGGTGGGGCTGATGCCGGGGTGGGAGATGTTGCTGGTGATGCCCCAGCCGCCGGCAATGCTGCGCCGGTCGAGTTCCAGGCCGAACAGGCCGAACGCGATCTTGGACTGGCTGTACGACCGGAACGGGTGGTACGACCGTTCCCACTGGAGGTCGTCCCAGTTGATGGCGTTGCGGTCGGCGGCGGGGCTGAGCTGCGACGTGACCCGGGCGCGGCCGGCGCGCAGCAGCGGCAGCAGGTGACCGACCAGTGCGAAGTGGCCGAGGTGGTTGCTGCCGAACTGGAGCTCGAAGCCGTCCGCGGTGGTCTGCCGGGTGGGTGGCGTCATCACGCCGGCGTTGTTGATGAGCAGGTGGATCGGCCGGTCCTCGGCGCGCAGCGTGGCGCCGAGCGCGGCGACCGAGCCGAGCGAGGACAGGTCGAGGTCCCGCAGCGACAGGACGGCTCGGGGGTGCTGCTCGCGGATGCGGGCGATCGCGGCCTCGCCCTTGGCACGGTTGCGGACCGGCATGACGACCTCGGCGCCGGCGGCTGCGAGGCCGGTGGCGATGTGCAGGCCGACGCCGTCGCTGGCGCCGGTGACGACGGCGAGCCTGCCGGTCAGGTCCGGAACGGTGAGGTTCGGTCGGGTGCGTGACATGCTGCTACCTCTCGAAGCGGGGGTGTGTTTCGAGACTGCGCCCGGGCCCCGGTGCCTGCCAGGGCCTTGGGATCCCCCTCTCGCCCGGGGTACGCGCGCCGATAAGGGGGGATCGGGGGTCCCCTGGTGGTGACCCGGCGGCGGCGGTAGAACGGTCAGCAGGAGGTGCAAAGCGGATGATCGATCGTGCCGGGCTCGCGGAGTTCTTGCGCCGTCGGCGGGAGTCGTTGCAGCCGGAGGACGTGGGGCTGCCGCGCGGGATACGCCGGCGGACCGCCGGGCTGCGCCGCGAGGAGGTCGCCGGGCTCTGCTTCATGTCCACCGACTACTACCGGCGGCTGGAGCAGGAGCGGGGGCCGCACCCGTCGGCCGAGATGATCGCCTCGATCGCGCAGGGCCTGCACCTGTCGCTGGACGAGCGCGACCACCTGTTCCGGCTGGCCGGGCACGCCCCGCCGCTGCGCGGCTCGGCCAGCGAGCACATCAGCCCGGGGCTGCTGCGCATCTTCGACCGGCTCACCGACAGCCCGGCCGAGATCGTCACGGAGATGGGCGAGACGCTCCGGCAGACGCCGCTGTGCGTCGCGCTGACCGGCGACAACACGCGATACGAGGGGCCGGCGCGGAGCGTGGGCTACCGGTGGTTCACCGATCCGGCCGTGCGCCGCCGCTACGTCGCCGAGGAACATCCACTGCATTCCCGGGTGTACGTGTCGGGGCTGCGCGAACTGGTCGCCCGCCGCGGTCCCGCGTCCCGGCCCGCGCAGTACGCGAACCTGCTGCTCGACCTCAGCGACGAGTTCCGCACGCTGTGGGAGGAGCACGACGTCGGCGTCCGGTTCGGCAACGTCAAGCGCCTGGTGCACCCGGAGGTGGGCGTGCTCACGCTGGAGTGCCAGACGCTGCTCGACCCCGAGCAGTCACACCACCTGATGGTCTACACCGCGGTGCCGGGCAGCGAGAGTTACGAGAAGCTGGCGCTGCTCGCCGTCATCGGCGACCAGATGGCTCACGCGCCGCGTTCGTGAGGCAGCAGCCGCCGGTACGCGGCGGTCAGCACCGCACCGGACGGCGTGCGGTAGAGGAGCCAGCCCGCCGGCAGGCCGCGGACCACGGCGCGGGCGGCGGCGCCGTACCGGTGCTCCACGCTGCGCCACGCGCCGTCCGCGAACGCCGGCACCGCCACGCCGGCCGGCCACGGGTGGATCTCCGCGGCCGGGTCCGTGCCGTCCACCGCGACCGCGACCAGCTTGACCGCGTCCGGGCGGTAGCGCACCCCGTGCATGCGCACCCGCGCGGTCGCGGCCTCCACCGCGTCGAGCAGCGCGTAGGTCACGGCCGGGTAGCCGCCGTACTCCCGGTACATCTCGAGCGCGTACGCGCTGAGCCGGTGCCGCCGGGTGCGGAAGTACGTGTGTGGCGCGTCCGCCACCCGCGGGTCGTCCGGGCCGAGCGTGAGCGTGCCGTTGGCCGGGTCGCGCACCACGGCCTCGGCGTGCCGCACGAGTGCGTCCGCGTCCCGTAGCCGCCACCGGCGCTCCGCGTCCGCGATCGCGGTCCCGTCCCGGTAGACGACCAGCGTGGGCGGGCTCAGTTCATTCCAGCCGGACGGTACGAAGCCGCCCTCGTGTCCGTACTCCAGCGCGGGCCGGCCGGTCGCCGCCGACGCCGGTCCGGGCAGCGCGATGACCAGGCCGGCCGCGGCCGCACCGGTCAGCAGTCCTCTGCGATCCATGCGGCCAGACTGGCACCGGGACGGCGGCCGGGAGGCGGAACGGCGACAAACCAGCCGGAGGGCTGATCAGGTGCGGTCCCGGCGGGCCAGTGACGCCCAGTCGCCGAAGCGGGGGACCGGCTCCCAGTGCCCGGAGACGTCCGTGTCGCCGCGGTCCTCCGTGACATGCTCCGGCGCGTCGTCGTCGGTGACGATCCGGCGCACCTCGCCGTCCTCACGGAAGCGCCGCTCGGAGACGCGGGTGGCGCTGTCGCCGCCGGCGTAGTCCCACTCGGTCACGGAGTGCAGGAACAGGCGGTCGCCGGCGCGGCGGAACTCGTACAGCAGGGTCTGCCGGCCGCGGTCGTCGAGGAACCAGACGCCGGCGTGGTCCTGCCGCCAGGCGATCTCCAGGACCGCGCCGGGGAAGGCGCCGCCGGGCAGCGCGACCGCGTAGTGGTCGCCGCGCGCGTCCCGGGCGGCGGCGGCCGAGGCGGAGATCGGATAGACCGGCTCGTGCCGCCGGAAGTTCCATTTCCGCCCGTAGACCGTCACGCGTCGATCATCCCGATTCCAGCCGGTGAGAGCATGAGACCCCGGCGGCACGAGGTGTGCCGCCGGGGTCTACCCCTCGGAGGTTAGGTCTAGCGCTGCGCGAGGATGCGCTTGTCCGCGTCCAGGGACTTCGGGAGGCGGATGGTGATGAACTCGTTGTTGTCGGCGACGCCCGCGGCGCGGCCGGCCGAGCCCGGGAAGTTGTTGTCGTTCAGCACCGCGATGGTGGTGTCGTCCAGGATGAGGACGTCCTCGATGGTCTGGAACGGGAACGTGAACGTGGTGCCGAAACCGGCGATGCGCTTCGGGTTCGCCACGTTCATCAGGTCGACCAGCAGCGTCTTGTCCATCAGGCCGTCCTTGTTGCGGTCCCGCTTGTCGGCCAGGTAGATCTTCTTGATCACGGCGGTGGCACCCTGGCCGCCGTCGCGCTCGATCACCAGGAAGCGGTTCGCGTCGACCGAGATCGCGTCGCCGATCGCCAGGTTCGCGGCGTCGAGCTGATAGGTCAGGCGCTTGCCGGTGTACGCACCGGTGCGCGTGTCGAACTCGTTGAACCGCAGCGTGGCCGCCGGGTCGCCGGTGACCGTGCCCTCCAGCAGCGAGTAGAGGTAGCGGCCGTCGGGCGACTTGGCCAGGCCCTCGAAGCCCTTGCTGGACCCCAGGTTGGCGGCGGTGCCGGTGCGGGCCGCGGTCTCCGGCGCGGTCACGCCGGGCAGCGGGACCGGCGCGGACAGCAGCTTGCCGGTGCGGTCGAAGTGCAGCAGGTACGGACCGAACTCGTCACCGATCCAGTAGCCGCCGTCGGCGTCCCGCACGACGGACTCGACGTCGAAGTCGGCGCCGGTCAGCACGCGGTCGTCCCGGACCAGGTCCCAGGAGACGTGGCCGTCCGGGTCGGTCAGGTTGATGCCGCCCAGCACGTCCACCTCGTGCGTGCCGAAGACCGGCGCGATCCGCTGGATGCGCAGCAGGAAGTCGGCGCTGTTGGCCTTGGTGCCGAAGCCGTTGTCGGAGAGCACGTCGAAGGTGCCGTCCGCGTTGCGCAGCACGCCGGAGAAGCCCTGCACCGGCTGGTCGGCCCAGGGGGCGGCGATGCCGTTGACCGGCGCGGTGCCGAGCGCGGAGCCGGACGGCTCGCTGCCGGGCACGAACGTCAGGGCCGGCAGCGACGCCCAGCCGGTGAGCGTCGGGGTCTTAACCTTGTCACCGTGCGCCTGGGTCGGGGCGCCCGCGATAGCCAGAGTCAGGGCGAGTACGCCGGCGCCCGCGATCGCGCGCCCGGCGTACCCGTTGATCGTGATCTTTCCCATGGTGGCTCAACGTAGAAGCCGTCGGTGAATGACGGCCGACATCCCGGTGACCGCCACCGGGCACGGACCCGTCAGCCGAGCGCGCGCGGGTCCGCTTCCAGGGACTTCGGCAGACGAATGGTGATGAACTCACTGTGATCGGCGACGCCGCGGTAACGGCCGGCCGAGCCCGGGAAGTTGTTGTCGTTCAGCACCGCGACGGTGAGGTCGTCCAGCACGATCACGCCCTCCGGCTGCACCGGGAACGTGAAGGTGCCGCGGAACCCGCCGACCAGCTCCGGGTTCGCCACGTTCATCAGGTTGACCAGCAGCGTCTTGTCCATCGCGCCGTCGCGGTCCCGGTCGCGCACGTCGGCCAGGTAGATCCGCTTGGTCCCCGCGTGATCGCCCAGGCCGGCGTCGTGCTCGATCACCAGGAACCGGTTCGCGTCCAGCGCGACCACGTCGCTGGCCACCAGGTCCGCGCGGTCCAGCCGGTAGACGTGCCGCGTGCCGGTGTACCCGCCGGTGCGCGGGTCGAACTGGCTGAACCGCAGGTCACGCGCGCCGTCCCCGCCGACCGGGCCCTCCAGCAGCGCCCACAGGTGGCGGCCGTCGGGCGACGCGGCCAGGCCCTCGATGCCCTTGCTGGCGTCCAGGTTGGCCTTCACGCCGGAGGCGTCCGCGGACTCGGGCGCGGTGACGCCGGGCATCGGCACCGGCGGCGCGAGCAGCCGGCCGGCGCGGTCGACGTGCAGCAGGTACGGCCCGAACTCGTCGCCGATCCAGTAGCCGCCGTCCGCGTCCCGGGCGATCGACTCCGGGTCGAAGTCGGCGCCGGTCAGCGCGCGGTCCGGCCGGGTCAGCTCCCACGGCACGTGGCCGTCCGGGTCGGTCAGGTAGAAGCCGCCGACCACGTCGATCGTGCCGGTGGCGACGTCCGGCGCGATCCGGTGCACGCGCAGCAGGAAGTCCGCGCTGTTCGCCCGGGTGCCGAAGCCGTTGTCGGAGAGCACGTCGTAGGTACCGTCCTTGTTGTGCAGTCCGCCGGAGAAGCCCTGCACCGGCTGTTGCGGGAAGGGGACGGGTATGCCGTTGATCAGGGTGTCGCCCAGCGCGGCGCCGGACGGCCGGCTGCCGGGCACGAACGTCTCCGGCGGAAGCGCGGCCCAGCCGGTGAGTGTGGGCGTGGTCACATATGTGTCGTCCGCGTGCGCGGGCGCGCCGGCGCACGCGAGAGCCACGGCCGCCGCACCGGCGCCGATGATCCCGTGAACCGCGTACCGGAGAATGTCGATCAAGTTCATGGTCGCTCAGAGTAAGGGCCATCCGTGAACGACGCGCGACATTGTGGCGGCCTTCACCAGGCATGATAGGTCGAGGTCACTGGTCTACAGAGGAGGCACGGGGGCGATGGATTACCAGAGCGCATTGGCGTCACTCTTCCTGCCCGAAGGGCGTAACGATCCGTACCCGGCGTACGACGTGCTGCGTGCGCACGCGCCGGTCTTCATGGCGGACGGCCGGTGGTGGATCACATCGCACGCGCTGACCAACCGGGTGCTGCGCGACCCGGCCATGCGCATCGCGGACGCGAACGACTACGACCAGTTCTGGCCGGAGTGGCGGCAGAACCGCGGCGTCGCCTCGATCGTGCTCTCCATGCTGCAGACGAACCCGCCGGACCACTCGCGGGTGCGCCGCGCGGCCGCGGCCACGTTCACCCCACGGCGCGTGGCCGCGATGCGCGACGTGATCGCGAAGCTGGCCGAGGAACTGATCACCGCGCTGCCGCCGCGCGCGGACTTCGTGGAGGCGTTCGCGTACCCGCTGCCGATCGGCGTGATCTGCGCGCTGCTCGGCGTGCCGGACACGGACCGGCCCTGGTTCCGGCGGCGCGTCGCGGACCTCACCGTGGTGCTGGAGCCGATCAGCACGGAGCGTGAGATGCAGCGGGCCGACGTGGCCGGGCGCGAGCTGGAGGACTACTTCGTCGGGCTGATAGCGGAGCGCCGCCGCAGCCCGCAGGAGGACCTGACCAGCGCGCTCGCCGACGGCGACTCCCCGCTCACCGGCGAAGAACTGCTCGCCAACCTGGTCCTGCTGCTGGTCGCCGGCTTCGAGACCACCACGAACCTGCTCGGCACCGGCCTCAAGATCCTGCTGGACCGGCCGGAGCACGCGGCGCGGCTGCGCGCCGACCCCGGCCTCGCGCCCGCCTACGTTGAGGAGATCCTGCGGTACGACTCGCCGGTGCAGATGGCCACCCGGTTCGCCGGCGCGCCGGTCGAGTTCGACGGCGTGCGCTTCGCGCCCGGCGACTCGGTGAGCATGCTGCTCGGCGCCGCCAACCGCGACCCCGACCGCTACCCGGACCCGGGCCGCTTCGACCCGGACCGCACCAACGTGCAGCCGGTCTCCTTCGGCGGCGGCGCGCACTACTGCCTCGGCGCGCCGCTGGCCCGGCTGGAGACCCAGGTGGCGCTGCCGATGCTGGTGACCATGCTGCCCGGGCTCGCGCAGGACGGGCCGGCGATCCGCCGCGACCGGCTGGTGCTGCGCGGATACTCCGCCCTGCCGGTCACGATCGGGTGAGTCCGTAGACTGGTACGTCAGCCCAGTACATTGTCAGCGAGGAGTGCGCAGCGTGACCGTCCAGCCCATCCGACTCTTCGGGGATCCGGTGCTGCGCTCGCCGGCCGAGGCCGTCGTCGACTTCGACAGGGAGCTGCGCAAGCTCGTCGCGGACCTGACCGAGACCATGCGGGAGGCGGGCGGCGCCGGGCTGGCCGCGCCGCAGCTCGGCGTGGGCCTGCGGGTCTTCGCGTTCGACGTCGACGACGTGGTCGGCCACCTGGTGAATCCGGTGCTGGAGTTCCCCGATGAGGAGGAACAGGACGGGCCCGAGGGCTGCCTGTCCATCCCGGGGCTGTACTACGACACCAAGCGCCGGCTCAACGTGGTGGCCAAGGGCTTCAACGAGCACGGCGACCCGGTGCAGATCGTCGGCACCGGCCTGATGGCGCGCTGCGTGCAGCACGAGACCGACCACCTGGACGGCGTGCTGTTCCTGGACAAGCTGGACCCGGAGGCGCGCAAGGCCGCGATGCGGGAGATCCGCCAGGCCGACTGGTACGACCGGGACAAGCCGCCGACCGTGAAGGTGAGCCCGCACTCCAGCCCCTTCGGTCTGGGGCGGTGACCGGCATGCGCATCGTCTTCGCCGGCACGCCGGCCGTCGCACTGCCCGCGCTGGACGCCATCGCCGCGTCGCACCACGAGCTGCTCGCGGTCGTGACCAGGCCGGACGCGCCCTCCGGCCGGGGCCGCCGGCTGGTCCGCTCGCACGCCGCCGCCTGGGCCGACGAGCGCGGCATCGAGGTGCTGACCCCGGCCAGGCCGCGCGAGCCCGAGTTCCTGGAGCGGCTGTCGTCGCTGGCGCCCGACTGCGTGCCGGTCGTCGCGTACGGCGCGCTGGTCCCGCCCGTGGCGCTGGAGATCCCGAAGCACGGCTGGATCAACCTGCACTTCTCGCTGCTGCCCGCGTGGCGCGGCGCCGCGCCCGTGCAGCACGCGGTGCTGCACGGCGACGAGGTGACCGGCGCCAGCGTGTTCCAGTTGGAGGCCGGCCTGGACACCGGCCCGGTCTTCGGCACGCTCACCGACGAGATCCGGCCCACCGACACCTCCGGCGACCTGCTCGACCGGCTCGCCGTGTCCGGCGCCGGGCTGCTGGTCGCGGTGCTGGACGCGATCGAGGAAGGCACCGCGCGCGCGGAGCCGCAGCCGGCCGACGGCGTCTCGCTCGCCCCGAAGATCATGGTGGAGGACGCGCAGATCCGGTGGACCGAGCCGTCGTTCGCGGTGGACCGGCGGGTCCGGGCGTGCACGCCCGCGCCGGGCGCGTGGACCACGTTCCGCGAGGAGCGGGTGAAGCTCGGCCCGGTCCGGCCGGTGGCGAACGCGCCCCGGCTCGAACCCGGCGACCTGCTGGTCGAGCGCACACAGGTACTGGTCGGGACCGCCACCACGCCGGTGGCGCTGGGTGAGGTGCGCGCGGCCGGCAAGAAGCCGATGCCGGCCACGGACTGGGCGCGCGGCGTCCGCGTCGAGACGGGGGAGTCCTTCGCATGAACAGCCCTGATCGACGTGATTTCGGTGCGGCTGAGCGGCCGCTGCGTACCGACGCCGGCTCCGGATCTTCCGACCGGCATCAGGCGGACCGGCCGCACAACGCCGGCCGCCCGCGGCGCTCCGACGCGCCCGGCGACGGGCGTGGCCGGGACCGCGACTCGCGCGGCGGCGGCCGTGCCCCGCGCGGCGGGCGCCCGCCGTCCGACCCGGCCCGGCAGGCCGCCTACGAGGCGGTCGCGGCCGTGCACCGCGACGACGCGTACGCGAACCTGGTGCTTCCGCAGATCCTGGCGGACATGCGGCTGTACGGCCGGGACGCCGCGTTCGCGACCGAGCTGACCTACGGCACGCTGCGCCTGGTCGGCACGCTAGACCTGATCATCAAGGAGGCCGCGGGCCGCGACGTCGAGCGCATCGACCCGCCGGCCCGCGACGCGATGCGGCTCGGCGCCTACCAGCTGCTGCATACCCGCGTGCCCGCGCACGCCGCGGTCGCCACCACGGTCGACCTGGTCCGCTCCGTCGCGCCCGGTGCCGCCGGCTTCGCCAACGCGGTGCTGCGCCAGATCACCACGAAGAACTGGGACGAGTGGATCACCGAGGTCGCGCCGAAGCGGGACGAGGACCCGGTGGGGAACCTGTCGGTGACGCACGCACACCCGCAGTGGATCGTGCGCGCGTTCGCCGAGTCGCTCGGCGGGGACATGGCCGAGACCGCCCGCGCGCTCGCCGAGGACAACGAGCGCCCGCCCGTGCACCTGTGCGCGCGCCCCGGCCGCGCGGACGCGGTCGCGCTCGCCGACGAGTTGGGCGGCGCGCCGGGCGCGTTCTCGCCGTACGCGGTCTACCTGCCCGGCGGCGCGCCCGGTGACCTGTCCGCGCTGGCCCAGGGCCGCGTCCACGTGCAGGACGAGGGTTCCCAACTGGTCGCCACCGCGCTGACCAATGCCACCATCGAGGGTCCGGACGAGCGCTGGCTCGACCTCTGCGCCGGCCCCGGCGGCAAGGCCGGCCTGCTCGGCGCGCTCGCCGCCGAGCGCGGCGCCCAAGTGACCGCGGTCGAGGTGGCGGAGCACCGGGCCCGGCTGGTCGCCAACGCCACGCGCGGCCTGCCGGTCACCACGGTCGTGGCCGACGGCCGTACCGCCGGGACCGGCGACCTGCCCGCCGAGTCCTTCGACCGGGTCCTGGTCGACGCGCCGTGCACCGGCCTCGGCTCGCTGCGCCGCCGCCCCGAGTCCCGCTGGCGCCGCAAGCCGACCGACCTGCCGCCGCTGACCAGCCTCCAGCGCGAGCTGCTGGTCGCCGCGCTGAAAGCGGTCCGCCCCGGCGGCGTGGTCGCCTACGTGACCTGCTCACCGCACGTGGTGGAGACGCAGGTGACGGTCACCGAGGCGGCCCGCCGCTCCAAGCTGCCGGTCGACTTCGTGGACGCCCGCCCACTGCTGCCCGCGGGCATGCCCGGCCTCGGCACCGGCCCGACCGTCCAGCTCTGGCCCCACCGCCACGGCACCGACGCCATGTTCCTGGCGATCCTGCGCCGCACGTCCTGACGGTCACCGCGTCGCCCGGCCCGGGTGGGCCGGGCGACGCGCACGCCGCTCGGCTTGCGGCCGGAGCGCGCACGCCGCTCGGCTTGCGGGCGGAGCGCGCACGCCGCTCGGCTTGCGGGCGGAGCGCGTAGGCGGCTCGGCCTGCGGTCAGAGCGCGCAGGCCGCCGCGAGCGCGGCGCCGCCGGGCAGGAGCGCGCCGGTCAGCGGCGGTTCGGTGAGTGCCGGCGCCGCGCGGATCGGGGTGGTGCGGGTCGCCAGGTGGCCGCCGTCGCGGTCGTGGGCGGTGGCGATGATCTCGGCGAGGATGGACAGCGCGGTCTCGGCGATGGAGGTGGCGCCGAGGTCGAGGCCGGCCGGGCCGGCGAGGCGGTCGAGGCCGGGGGTGCCGGCCAGCCGGGCCAGCCGCGCGCGGTGGGTCTCCCGGCTGCCGAGCGCGCCGACGTATCCGGTCCGGCCACCGAGCGCTGCCCGCAGCGCCCGGTCGTCGATGCGCGGGTCGTGCGTGATCGCGACGACCGCGTCGGCCGGCGAGGGCGGGTGCGCGGCCAGCCACGCGTCCGGCCACGCCCGCTCCACGCGGCTCGCACCGGGGAAGCCGTCCGGCAGCGCGTGACTCTCCCGCGGATCGACGATCTCCACCCGCCGGCCCACGGCCCGCCCGAGCGTGGCCAGCGCGGCACCGAGATCCGTCGCCCCCACCACGACCAGCCGCGGCCCCGGCCGCAACTGCTCGGCGAACATCGGGGCGGTGATCACCGGATGGTCCGGCGCGGCGGGTCCGGCACCGGTGGCCGAGCCCGCGTGCGGGCCGGTGATCCCGGGCGCGGCGGGCCCGGAACCGGTTGTCGAGGCCGCGTGCCGGTCGGCGAGTTCCGGTGCTGCGGGTCCCGAACCGGTGGCCGAGCCGGACGCGGCGGGTCCGGCACCGGTGGCCGGGCCCGGCGTGGCGGGGCCGGATCGGGCCGGTCCGGTTCGCCAGCGCCAGGGGGCCGCCGTTTCCACGCTCACCGTGATCGGCGGGCCGGCGGCCAGGGCCGTGGTGATCTCGTCGTGTACCGGGGAGGGCGGCGCCGGGACGATCAGCACGCTGAGGATGCCGCCACAGGCCGGGGCCGCCTCCCACGGCATCAGGTGCGCGCCCGGATCGACCGCGAGCAGGCGTGGCCCGCCACCGGCCAGGACCGTGCGGGCCTCGTCGAGCACGATGCCCTCGACGCAGCCGCCGGAGATCGATCCGCACCAGGAGCCGTCGCCGGCCACGGCCATGGTGGCGCCGAGCGGCCGGGACCCGCGCCCGTCCCGGCCCACCAGGCGCACCAGCACGACCGGCACCCCGCGCGCCCGCGCCCGCACCACGAACGGCCACACCTCGACCAGCATCGCCGGTCAGCCCAGCGCCGCGAGGATCTTGTCCTGCGTGATCGGCAGGTCGCGCATCCGGTGGCCGATGGCGTGGAACACGGCGTTGCCGATCGCGGCGGTCATGCCGGTCATCGGCACTTCGCCGAAGCCGCGGGCGCCGAGTGCTGGGCTGGTCGGATCGGGTACGTCGACGAAGTCGACGTCGATGTCGGGGATGTCGGCGTTGACCGGTAGCAGGTAGCCGGACAGGTTCGGTGTGACGATCCGCCCGAGGTGGGGGTCGATGAGGGTGTGCTCGGTGAGGGTGAATCCGATCGCCCAGACCGCGCCGCCGATGGCCTGGCTGCGTGCGGTCTGCCGGTTCAGCACCCGGCCGGTGTCGAAGACGCCCACCACCCGGCGCACCCGGACACGGCCGAGCAGCGGGTCGACGTGCACCTCCACGAAGACCGCGCCGGTCGACCAGCCGGGCGGTACCGGCGCGGGCGTGGTCGTCGCGGTGATCGCCACCCCGTGCCGGCGCATCACGTCCCGGTACGCCACCCGCCGCGACGGCTGCCCGGCGGCGAACAACCAGCCGTCCGCGGCACCCACCTGGTCCGGTGCCAGCCCGTGCAGCGGCGAGCCCGGGTCGGCGACCGCGGCCGCGACCACCTGGTCCCGCGCGGCGGTCGCGGCCCGGATCACGGCCGCGCCGACGCTTGCCGCGGTGCCCGATCCGGCGGACGGGCCCGCGACCGGGAAGCGCGTGTCACCCAGCGCGAACGTCACCTGGTGCGCGGTCAGCCCGAGCGTCTGCGCGCCGACCTGCTGCATGATCGTGTACGTACCGGTGCCGATGTCCTGCGTCCCGGACTCGAACCGCGCGCTGCCGTCCACGCCGATCGTCACGGCGGCGGCGGCGCCGAACGAGCCCGCGGTGTGCGCGGCCGTGGCCATGCCCCAGCCGATCAGCCCGTCCCGGTCCCGCATCGACCCCGGCCGCGGATTCCGCCGTGACCAGCCGAACCGTTCCGCGCCGCGCCGGTAGCACTCACGCAGCTGGTTGCTGCCGTGCGGCGCGCCGGTCTCCGGGTTGACGCCGGTCCAGTTGCGCAGGCGCAGCTCCACCGGGTCGATGCCGAGCCGGTACGCCAGCTCGTCCATCGTGCACTCCAGCGCGTGCCCGGTGGGCGCCTCCGGCGAGCGCATCAGCCCGCCGGTGGGCAGGTCCAGCCGGACCGCGCGCTGGAGCGTGTGCACGTTCGCGCAGGCGTACAGCAAGCGCGCCGAGTGGGCGCCGTTGACCAGCCCGAACTCCTCGGTGGTGGACACCTGCTGGGTGACCACGTGGTCGATCGCGGTCAGCCGCCCGTCCCGGCCGGCACCCAGCCGGACCGCCTGGAGCGTCTCCGCGCGGTGCCCGTGCGAGGTGTACATGTCCGCCCGGCTCAGCACCAGCTTCACCGGCCGGCGAAGGTGCCGCGCCACCGCCGCGGTCAGGATCGTGTGCGGCCACACCGCGCTCTTCGCGCCGAAGCCGCCGCCCAGATACGGCGAGATCACCCGCACGTTGGCCCGGGGCAGCCCGAACGCCTGCGCCAGCGCGCCCTGGGTGCCGCTGATGAACTGCGTCGACTCGTACACGGTGAGGTGGTCGCCGTCCCAGACCGCGACGGTCGCGGACGGCTCGATCGGATTGTGGTGATGCGTCGGCGTGGCGTACTCCGCCTCCACCGTCACGTGCGCGGCGGCCAGCCCGGCCGCGACGTCGCCGCGGGTGCGCTCGTTCGGGCCGAGCGGGCCGGGCGGCGGCGTGAACGCCTCGTCCAGCGCGTCCGCCAGCGCGGCCCGGTGCGGTTGCGCGTCGTACCGGACCACCACGCGCGCGGCCGCCTCCTGCGCCTGGGCCGGTGTCTCCGCGACCGCGATCGCGACCGGCTGCCCCGCGTGCCGGATCACGTCGTCCCGCAACGGCAGGAACCGCTTGAGCACACCCGCGTCGATCCCCGGCACGGTCATCGCCAGGCCGGTACGGTGCGTGACCACGGCCAGCACGCCGCGCCCGGCCGCCGGGCCGGTATCGATCGACACGATCCGGCCGCGCGCCACGTCGCTCGTCACGAGCACCGCGTGCACCACGCCGGGCACGTCGGCGTCCGCGGCGTAGGTCGCCGCGCCGGTCACCTTCGCGACGCCGTCCGCGCGGGCGATCGGCCGCCCGACCACGCCGGGCTTACTACTACTGGCAGGGAACACAGCGCCTCCACCGGTCGTCCTCATTGCTCACCCCCCGACCCTCCGTCCGCCGGTGGTGGGGCAACAAGGGGACGCTCGATCCCCGTCAGCCGCCGGCGGCGCCCTCGGACCGCAGCAGATCGCGCAGCAGGCGGGCGACCCGGGCCATCGTGGCCTCCGCGGCCGGCTGCACCACCGCGGGCACTCGCGACTCGGTCAGCGCCACGATCGCGTACGCGGCGCCGTCCGCGTGCTCCACCACACCCATCTCGTGCCGCATGGTCAGCACCGTGCCGGTCTTCGACGACCAGCGCGACGAATCCGAGGCCAGGTCCGGCGCCAGCCGCTGCCGGTGCACGTTGTCGCCCAACAGCTCGCGCAGCCGCGCCGCGACCGGCGGCGCGACCGCGGACGGCGTCCACAGCGCGGTCAGCAGGTCCGCGAACGCGCGCGCGGAGCCCGCGTGCGTGCGGCTCACGTCGAGCTGCGGGATCGGATGCCCCTGGCCGGTGGTGACCGCGCCGATCGCCAGCGCGTGAGCCAGGTGCGCCTCCTCGCGCGGAAACCGCTCGACCGGGGTCTCGGAGAGGTCGCGGATGCCGTGCCGCACCGCGATCCCGTCCAGCCCGAGCCGGCGCAGCTCGTCCATCACGGCGCGCGGCGGCACCAGCGCGAACAGCGCGTCCGCGGCGGCGCCGTCGCTGATCGCCACGGCCAGGTAGAGCAGGTCCTCGACCGCGATCGTGGCCGCGTGCCGGAACCGCATCAGCCCCGGCGGGCCCGGCGCCGCCACCCGGTCGGCCGGCGCGGTCACCGGCGCCGCGAGATCCAGCTCGCCGCGGTGCGCGCGCTCCAGCACCGCGACCGCCAGCGGCACCTTGACCAGCGACGCGGCCGGGAACACCGCGTCCGGCTCGATCCCCAGCTCCTCGCCGGAGCGCAGGTCCCGCACCAGGAAACCACCGCGCAGCCCGGCGTCGTCGAGCGCCTGCCGCGCCTCGCGGAACACCCTCGCGGTGCTCACGCCACCACCCCCAGACATTCCCCCACCGGTACGTACAGCAGCGTGCGCAGCAGGTGCAGCCGCGCGGGCGGGCCGGACGCCACGTCGTAGCCGCGGGCCACGTCCAGGTCGGCGGCCGGCGACCAGGCCAGCCCGTGCGCCCCGGCCTGCGCCGCGGAACAGAGCAGCAGGTCCGGCCCGGACAGCGCCTCCGCGGCGGCCTCCACCAGCGACCCGGCCACCACGAGCTGCGCCGGGCGCAGACCGGCCGCGGCGCCGGCCCGGGTCACCCGGTCCCGCACGTGCGGCACGTCGTCCTCCGGCTGGATCCAGATCCGCCGGTCCGGGCGGCCGGAATCCGCCCTGGACGGGCGCAGCCGCTCCACGTGCGTGACCGGCTCGTCGCGCGCGGCCAGGCCGAGCGGCACCACCCACACCCCGACGTCCGGCGGTACGGCGAGCAGCGCCGCGCCGTCCGCCCGCTCCTCCCGCCCGGCCGGGACCGGCTCCAGGTGCAGCCCGTGCGCGCGGGCCGCCGCGACCAGCCGGGCCAGCGCGGGTGGCGGGCAGATCGCGGGCACGGTCAGCCGGAACGGGCGCCGCCGCGCGCGCTCCGCGTCGTGCTCCAGCTCATCCGCGAGCCGGATCAGCCGCTGCGCGGCCGGCAGCAGCCCCGCGCCGAACTGCGTGAGCGTGACCGCGCGCGCGGACCGGTCCAGCAGGTCGCCGCCGAGGTGCGCCTCCAGCGCGGAGACCCGCCGGGACGCCACGGACTGCGGGATTCGCAGCGCGGCGGCGCCGACCGTGAAGCTGCCGTGCCGGGCGACCGCCACGAACGCGCGACTGGCGGCGACAAGGTCCATGAACCGGCACTATGCCAGATCGGCATGAGAACCACGCTTCCCGTCTTCGACAGCATGAGACGCCTCTGCCAGAGTCGGGTCGTCCGATTCGTACCCACCAGAGGGGTTGGTCTTGAAGGTCCTGAAGATCGTGACGGTGGTCGCGGCGGTGCTCGCGCTGACGCCCACGGCCGCGTCCGCGACCGGCGTCTACCAGCGGCTGGAGCAGCGGTACGACGCGCGCCTCGGCGTCTACGCGGTGGACACCGGCACCGGCCGGACGGTGACGTTCCGGGCGG
The DNA here is from genome assembly GCF_031458235.1 of Catenuloplanes atrovinosus. Classification (NCBI taxonomy): domain Bacteria; kingdom Bacillati; phylum Actinomycetota; class Actinomycetes; order Micromonosporales; family Micromonosporaceae; genus Catenuloplanes; species Catenuloplanes atrovinosus. The sequence continues at coordinate 1,321,401 of NZ_JAVDYB010000001.1, forward strand.
ACGAGCGGTTCGCGTACGCGTCCACGTTCAAGGCGCTCGCGGCCGCCGCGGTGCTGGACCGCACCACCGACGCCGAGCTGCGCCGCGTGGTCCGCTACACCGCGGCCGACCTGGTCGACTACTCGCCGGTCACGGAGCTGCACGTGGACGAGGGCATGACGCTCGCCGCGATCGCCGAGGCCGCGATCACGGTCAGCGACAACACGGCCGGTAACCTGCTCTTCCGCGAGCTGGGCGGCCCGGACGGGCTGGAGCGCGCGCTGCGCGCGATCGGCGACCGCACCACCTCCGCCGACCGGATCGAGACCGAGCTGAACACCGCGATCCCGGGCGACCGCCGCGACACCAGCACGCCGCGCGCGCTCGCGGCCGACCTGCGCGCCTACGCGCTCGGCGGCGAACTGTGCCGGGGCGACCGGGAGCAGTTCGTCGCGTGGCTGCGGGCGAACACCACCGGCGGCGAGACGATCCGCGCGGGCGTGCCGTCCGACTGGGTGGTGGGGGACAAGACCGGCTCCGGCGGGTACGGCACGCGCAACGACATCGCGGTCCTGTGGCCGCCGTCCGGCGCGCCGATCGTGCTGGCGGTGCTGTCGACCCGGGAGACCGAGGGTGCCGAGTACGACAACGCGCTGCTGGCGGACGCCGCCGCCGCGGTGGTGGACACGCTTCGCTGAGGGGGAGGCCGCCCGGCGAGCCGGGCGGTCACCCTTCGAGGCCGGCGAGCAGCGTGGCGACCACCGTGCCGGCGAAGTCGGCCGGGTCGCCGGTCTCGGTGAAGTTGCCGAGGAACGCGCGCTGGAACGCGGCGCCGAGCAGCATCGCCGCCGCCGCGTCCGGGTCGGCGTCCGCGCGCAGCCGGCCCAGCCGCCGTTCCGCCTCCAGGTAGCCGGCCAGCGCCGCGAGCGGCACCTGCGGCCCGGAGTTCCGCTCGCGCAGCCGGCCGAGGTGCGCGGCGAACAGCGCCGGGTCGGAGAACAGCGACGCGGCCATCGGGAAGCCGTGCTCGTAGAAGTCGGCCGCGGCCAGCACCACCTCGCGGAGCACGTCCGCGACCGGCTCCGCACCGACCCGGCCCGGCAGCCCGCCGAGCACCGCGACCAGTGTGGTCGGCCCGCGCTCGCCCAGCACCGCGAGGAAGATGTCGGTCTTGTCGCGGAAGTGCTTGTAGAGCGCCGCCTCGGACAGGCCGGCGGCCAGCGCGATCTCCTTGGTCGTCGCCCGGGCCAGCCCGCGGTCCCGGATGACGCCGGCGGCGGCGCTGACGATGCGATCGCGGGTGGTCGACATTCCGCTCCTTGACGCAGGGGTGAGTGTTCACTAACCATAGTGGTTAGTGAGCACTCACCAACCAGGAGTCGTCATGAAGATCACCGTTCTCGGCGCCACCGGCGGCACCGGCACGCACGTGCTGCGCCAGGCCCGCGCGGCGGGCCACGACGTCACCGCCGTGGTCCGCGACCCGGCCCGGCTGCCCGACCTGCCCGGCCTCACGGTCGCGACCGCGACCGTGACCGACCCGGACGCGATCGGCGGCGCGATCTCCGGCCGGGACGCGGTCGTCTCCGCGCTCGGCCCGCGCGGACTGCGCGCACCCACCACCATCTGCGCGGACGGCGCCGCCGCCGCGGTCGCGGCCATGCGCCGGCACGGCGTCCGCCGCCTGGTCGTGGTCAGCAACAGCGGCATGCACGTGGACGACCGGGACGGGCCGCTCACCCGGTACGCGGTGAAGCCGATCCTGAAGCGGGTGCTCGCCCACGCGTACGCGGACATGCGGGCGATGGAAGACCTGGTCGCGGCCACGGACCTGGACTGGACGATCGTCCGGCCGCCGATGCTCACCGACGGGCCGCGGACCGGCCGCTACCGCACCGAACTGGGCCGGGGGGTGCGCGGCGGCAACCGGATCTCGCGCGCCGATCTGGCCGACGCGGTGCTGCGCTGCCTGGCCGATCCGCGCACCGTCCGTACCACGGTGGCGGTCGCTGTTTGACCCACCGCCACCACCGGTTCACCGATGAGGGTATCGGTCACCCCGTGCTGGCCTATCTGCTCGTGGCGCTCGCGCTCAGCGGCGGTGCGACCTGGACCGTGCTCGACGGCCCGGTCGCCGGCTCGCGCCGCCGCAACCACCTGCTCGGCGGCGTGCTGCTGGCCGCGGCCGCGGCGGTCTGGATCGGCGGGCTGATCGCGGTGCTGGCCGGGGCGCTCCGGCCATGATCGGCTGAAACTCGGCGAAGCGCCTGCTGGCGGCGTACCCAGGAATGATCCTTAACGGGGGCCGCCGGGGCGGCCCGCGCGAAGGAGGCCGCCACATGATCGAATACGCGATGCCCGGGGCGTGGGTCCGCGAGTTCACCGTCGACGTGCCGCTGGACTGGGACGACCCGTCCGCCGGCACGATCGCGCTCTTCGTCCGCGAACTGGCCGACCCGGAGCGGCGGCACGACGACCTGCCGCTGCTGACCTACCTCCAGGGCGGTCCGGGCGGCGCGAACCCGCGGTTCACCGGCGTGGACGGCTGGCTCGCCGAGGCGCTGCCGGGTTACCGCGTGGTGCTGGTCGACCAGCGCGGCACCGGCCGCAGCTCGCCGGTCGACGGCACGGTGATCGCGCGGGTCGCGGACCCGGGCGCGTACCTGCTGCGGTTCCGGGCCGACTCGATCGTGCGCGACCTGGAGCACGTGCGCCGCACCCGGTACGACGGCAAGCGCTGGGCCACGCTCGCGCAGAGCTTCGGCGGGTGGATCACGCTCACCTACCTGTCCACCGCGCCGCAGGCCCTGACCGCCTGCTACGTGTGCGGCGGCATCCCGGGCGTCCCGGCCGACCCGGACGCGGTCTACCGGCGCACCTTCGACCGCGCCGCCGCGAAGACCGCGGACCTCTACCGCCGGTACCCGCAGGACGCGGAGACGGTCGCCGCGATCGCTGACCGACTGGCAGCCGGCGGCACCCGGCTGCCGGACGGCTCGCCGCTGTCCGTGCGCCGCCTCCAGACGCTCGGTGCCGACCTCGGCTTCGGCCGCGGCCACCTGCGCCTGCACTGGCTGATCTCCGAGGCGCTCACCGACGACGGCCGGCTCACCGACGGATTCCTGGAGGGCGTGCTGACCCGCACGTCCAGCGCGTCGAACCCGCTGTACTGGACGCTCCAGGAGACCATCTACGGCGACGGGGCGAACGGGCCGTTCCGCTGGTCCGCGCAGCGCGAACGGGACCGGCGGCCCGAGTTCGCCGAGGACCGCCGGCCGCTGCTGTTCACCGCCGAGATGACGTTCCCGTGGATGTTCGAGGAGATCCGCGCGCTGCGCCCGTTCGCCGCCGCGATGGAGCAGCTCGCCGCCGTGGAGACGTGGACGCCGCTCTACGACCCGGACCGGCTCGCCGCGAACGCGGTCCCGCTGGCCGCGATCGTCTACCACGACGACGTGTTCGTCGACGAGAGCCTGCAGCGGCAGACGCTCGCCCGGCTCGGCAACGCCACCATGTGGATCACCAACGAGTTCGAGCACGACGGCATCGGCAGCGGCCGGGTCCTCACCCGCCTCCGCGAACTGATCCGGGACCGCGGCGGCGAACTGCGGTGAGGATTCACGCGCAGGCGGCGGCGGCTCGGCGCAGCGCTCCGACCAGACCGGCAGCGGTGCCGCGCCGAGGTGCGCGGCGAGCCGGCCCAGGAACGCGCGCGTGCTCGGGGACGAAACCGCGCGCGTTGCGCGCTCCGGACAACCTGCGCTCCCGCCGCGCCCTCGAGAAGATCGGCGCCAGCCCCGACGGCACCCACCCCGGCGCCTCCGGCCACGCCACCCTCCGCTACCGCCTCCGCCGCGCGGATCGCCGCCCGCCGGGTGCGGCGACCGCCTAGCCCAGCAGCGGGAAGAGGCCGGCGGCCGGGCCGAGGGTGGTGCGGTCGGTGGTGCTGAGCGCGAGCCGGCCCGCGCCCTTGAGCAGGTAGTCCTCCACGCCCCAGTCCGCCGGGCGGGTCGCTCCGCGCAGGGCGAGCAGGCCGTCCAAGGTGGAGACGGCGGGCTCGGGGGCGGGTGGGAGGCCGAGCAGCAGGTCCAGGTGGTGGATGACGGCCTCGGTGGCGAGCGTGGTGAGCAGGTCCGGGGTGGCCAGCACGTGGCCCTGGGTGGCGACGAACGGGTGGGGCGCGGCGACCGCGGCGTGCACGGCGGCGGCGGAGGTCTCCCGCCACAGGCCGACCAGCAGGCCCGGCTCGCGGGCGGCCGAGGCGGCGCGGCGGCCGGCCCAGGCGGACGCGGCCGCGGCGCGCTCGGCGCTCTCCCAGTCGGGCTCGGGCGCGGTGGGTGCGGACCAGTACGTCACGTACGTCCGGGTGGGCGGGCCGGCCGCGGGGGTGGCCAGCGCGACCAGCGCGCGACGGGCGTCCTCCGTGAGGTGGTGCACCAGGTCCGCGACCGTCCACCCGTGACACCGGGTCGGTGCCAGCAACTCCATCGGGCTCAGCGGGGTGAGGACCGCCGTCACCCCGTCGTACGCAGCCCGCAGCGCCTCCGCCTCCCGCATGCGGACGATCGTGTCAGACTCGGCGGTCCGGCAGCAGCCCCCGGACGTACGCGGCCTGGCCCGCGTGTTGCGCGTCGTCGTCGTACACGCTGATCAGGCGCACGCCCAGCGTCACCGGCGGGTCCCAGCGCTCGTCGACGACCCGGTCCAACTCCGCGTCGGTGAGCGTGCCGATCCAGCCGACCGTGCGCTCGTGCACCGCGGTGTAGTAATCGGTCAGCGCCCGCGCGTCCCGGGGGCGGACCGCGGCGACGTCGCGCCGGCCGTGTCCGTACCCCGTGTTGCCCGGATCGGGTGTCAGGCCGAACGCCGCGGCGAAGTCACCGGTCGCCCAGAGCTGCTCCACGCCCATCACCTCGGCCACGTGGTCGTCCTGCACCCGGGTCAGGTGCCACACCAGCCACCCGATCGGGTTCGCCCCGTCACCCGGTGCCCAGGTCAACTGCTCCGCCGTCAGACCGTCCACCGCGCCGCCGACCAGCTCGGGCAGCCGCCCGAACGCGTCGAGTAGAACCTCATTCGCCCGCATGACGTCCGACAGTACCCACCGGTTTCTGTCGTACCCCGGTGGGATGGTGGTGGCCATGACGGAGACGTTCGATCTGCGCCCGGCCGCGCGCGAGCTGGCCACCCTGGTCGCGACCGTGCCCGACGACCGGCTGACGCTGCCCACGCCCTGCCCCGGCTATTCGCTCGGCGACCTGCTCGCGCACGTCGCCGGCCTCGCGCTCGCGTTCCGGGCCGCCGCGGACAAGGCGCTCGGCCCGCTGACCGGTGCCGCGCCCTCCGGCGAGGCGGCGTCGCTGCCGGCCGGCTGGCGCACCGAGATCCCGCGCCGCCTCGACGCGCTCGCCGACGCCTGGGCCGCGCCCGCCGCCTGGGAGGGCATGACCGAGGCCGGCGGCGTCACGCTGCCCGGCGCGGTGGCCGGCCTGGTCGCCGCGGACGAGCTGGTCGTGCACGGGTGGGACGTGGCCCGCGCGCTCGGCCGCCCGTTCACCGCCGCCGACTCGCCGCTCGAGGCGGCGTACCGGTTCGTGCTCGCCTCGGCCGAGCCCGGCGCCCCCCGCGACGGCCTCTTCGGCCCGATCGTCCCGGTCCCCGACGACGCCCCGCTGCTCGACCGCGTCCTCGGCCTGGCCGGCCGCGACCCCGCCTGGGAGCCGCCCCGCCACTGACAGATCAAGAGCACCGTCATGTTCCCGCTTCCGGCGTGGTCACCGTCCGCATGCTCGGATCGGGTACCGGTCGGCCGTGGCCGGCCTCCCCGCCGGTTCCGCGAGTGGTCACGGAGAACCGGCTGGGCCGTCACGATGCGGGTCACCAGCCGGAGGGCGGGGCCTCGATGTGGACCGCCTTGGTGGCGGTCATCTCGTCGAGGAGCTCGGGGCCGTAGCCGAAGCCCTGGCCGCTGCCGCGGCGCGGGTGGGCGGCGCCGCCGGGGGCGCCGCCGAAGACGGCGTTGACCTTGACGGTGCCGGCCGGCAGCTCGCGCCAGGCGCGCTGGGCGTGGCCCATGGACGGGGTCAGCACGGTGGCGGCCAGGCCGTACGGGGAGTCGGCGGCGCGCTTCAGCGCCTCCTCGAAGGATGCGACCACCATGACGGGCGCGACCGGCCCGAACGTCTCGTCGCGCATCACGGACATCTCGTCGGTGCAGCCGGCCAGCACCGTCGCCGGGTAGAACGCGCCGGGGCCGTCCGGGATCGTGCCGCCGGCCAGCGGGCGCGCGCCGGCCTCGATCGCGGTGCTGACCTGGGCGTGCACGCCGTCACGCAGCCGCGTGTCGACCAGCGGGCCGATCCGGGCGGTCCACGCGGTGGCCTCGTCCGCCAGCGCGGTGAGGAACGCGTCGGCCACGTCGCGGTGCACGTAGATCCGCTCGACCGCCACGCAGATCTGCCCGGAGTTGGCGAACGCGCCGGTCGCGGCCTGCGCGGCGGCCCAGGCCGGGTCCACGCCGGCGTCCACGATCAGCGGGTCGCTGCCGCCGTTCTCCAGCAGCGCCTTGGCGCCGGTCTCCGCGCACGCGGCCGCGATCGACCGGCCGGTGGCGGTGGAGCCGACGTGCGCGACCACGTCCACCTCGGACGCGGCCAGCGCGGCGCCGACCGGGCCGTCGCCGTTGACCAGCGACAGCACGCCGTCGGGAAAGTGCGGTGCGAGCAGCTCGGCCAGCCGGTGGCCGGTCGCGGGCGTACGCTCGCTGGGCTTGTGCACGACCGTGTTGCCGGTGACCAGCGCGGCCCCGAGCAGCCCGCAGGCGACCGCGACCGGGTCGTTCCACGGCGTGATCACCGCGACCACGCCGCGCGGTCCGTACGCCATCAGGTCGATCGCGCTGTCGTCGCCGGCCAGTGCGCGGCCGCGGTGCACCGGGCCCAGCTCGGCGTACTGTCGCAGGGTGCCGACGCCGGCCGCGATCGAGTCCGCGGCCTCGCCGGCCGGCTTGCCCATCTCCGCATGCATGAGCGCGGCGAGTTCCCCGGTGGCGCGCTCCACGTCCGCGGCGGCCGCGCGCAGCGCCGCGGCGCGGTCCCCGGGGGAGGTGGCCGCCCAGCCCGGCGCGGTGTGGCGCGCCGTCCGGACCGCCGCGGTCACGTCCGCGTCGGAGGAGACCGGCACGGTGCTGACGGGTGCACCGGTCGAAGGATCAAAAACGGTCAGGGTGCGGCCGGAGCCGCCCTCGGTCCACGTTCCGCCGATGAGCTGTCGCACATGATTCATCGCGCACGTTTTCCCTCGCGCAAATAGTTGAAACCTGCCCGTTTGAACCTCGATAACCCAGGTCGGCCGCGCTGAGCGATGAATTTTTGAGAAGTCGGTGATCTTGCGAATACTCCGGCACTTGTAGGGAATCCGGCCCACCATGCGAGTCCTGGGAATCAATGCGATCTTCCATGATCCGGCCGCCGCGCTGATCATCGACGGCCGCGTGGTCGCCGCCGCCGAGGAGGAGCGGTTCAGCCGGCGCAAGCACGGCAAGCGGCCGGTGCCGTTCTCCGCGTGGGAGCTGCCGGAACTCTCCGCCGCCTGGTGCCTGGAGTCGGCCGGGCTGCGGCCCGACGACCTCGACGCCGTGGCCTACTCGTTCGACCCCGCGCTGACCGCGGACGCGGAGAGCCTCGGGCTGAAGGACCCGTGGGACCACGTGCGCGTCGACTACGCGCGCCGGGCCCCGCAGTTCCTCGCGGCCGCGCTCCCCGGACTCGACCCGGACAAGGTGCGGTTCGTGCCGCACCACGTCGCGCACGCCGCGTCGGCCGGCCTGTCCGTACCGGAGGACAGCGCGGTGCTGGTGCTGGACGGCCGCGGCGAGAGCGCCAGCCACCTGGCCGGCGTCTACCGCGACGGCGAGCTGACCACGCTCGCGGCGCAGCGCCTGCCGCACTCGCTCGGCCTGCTCTACGAGGACCTGACCCGCCACCTGGGATTCCTGCACTCCAGCGACGAGTACAAGGTGATGGCGCTCGCCTCCTACGGCACGCCGCGCCACCTCGGGCTGTTCCGCGAGCTGGTGCGCGCGGACGGCGAGGGCGGGTTCCGCGTCGAGCGGATCGACTGGGGCGCGCTGGCCAAGGCCCGCACCGCGGACGGCGAGATGACCGCGGAGCACGCCGACCTCGCCTCCTCCGTGCAGACCCGGCTGGAGGAGGTGCTGCTCGACCTGGCCCGCTGGACGTACGACGCGGCGGGCGGCCCGGCCACGCTCACCATGGCCGGCGGCACCGCGCTCAACTGCGTCGCCAACGCGCGGCTCGCCGCGGAGGGCCCGTTCCGGCGGGTCTGGGTGCAGCCGGCCGCCGGCGACGCCGGGACCGCGCTCGGCGCCGCGCTCGCGGTGGCCCGCCCGTCCGGGCCGGTGGAGCCGTTCACCGGTGCCGACCTGGGCCGCGGCTGGTCCGACGAGGAGTTGGAGGCGGAGCTGCGCCGCGCCGCGCTGCCGTACACCCGGCCGGACTCGATCGCGGCCGAGGCCGCGCGCGTGCTGGCCGGCAACGGGATCGTCGCCTGGTTCCAGGGGCGCAGCGAGTACGGCCCGCGCGCGCTCGGCCACCGCTCCCTGCTGGCACACCCGGGCGACCCGGAGACGCAGACCCGGATGAACGACGTGAAGGGCCGCGAGCAGTTCCGGCCGATCGCGCCGATGGTCCGCGCCGAGCGGTTCGCGGAGATCTTCGAGGGCGTCTTCCCGAGCCCGTACATGCTGTTCGTCCACACGGTCAAGCCGGAGTGGAAGGACCGCATCCCCGCGGTCACGCACGTGGACGGCACCGCCCGGGTGCAGACCGTGCACACCGAGACCGAGCCGCGGGTGGCCGAGATGCTGGCCGAGTTCGAGCGGCTCACCGGCCTGCCCGTCGTGATCAACACGTCGCTCAACACGGCCGGCCGTCCCATGGTGGACACCCCGCGCGAGGCGATGGAACTGTTCGGCTCCGCCCCGGTCGACCTGCTGGCGCTCGGCCCGTTCGCGGTGCACCGCGCGTCCGCGTTCGGAGCCGCCCGATGACCGGCGTCTCCATCGTCATCCCCACGCTCGGCCGCCCCAGCCTCACCACGCTGCTGACCGCGCTCACCCCCGCCCCGGCCGCCACCGGACCGGCCGCGACCCCGGCCACTGTGCACGCCGGGACGCCCGGATCGATCGCGGACACGGCCGATGGTTCCGGCGTCCACGCGGGCGCCGCGGCCGACGGCGACTCCGCGGCCCGTGCGGGCGCCGGGATGCTCGTCGGCGCGGCCCGGACCGCGCTGCCGGGCCGGACGCCGCCGGCTGAGCTGACCGGGCTCGCCGGACGCAGCGCGCTCCCGGGCCGCGCCCCGGCTCCCGACCGGACCGGCCTGGTTACCGACCGGACCGGCCCGGCTGCCGACCGGACCGGCCCGGCTGCCGACCGGACCGGCCCGGCTGCCGACCGGACCGGCCCGGCTGCCGAGGGGAGCGGCCTGGCTACGCACGCCGGGCGTACCCGCATGCCGGTCGAGATCGTGATCGTCGACGACCGGGCGGACCGGGGCGCGCCGCTGCCGGTGCCGGCCGGGGTGACCGTGACCGTCCTGCCCGGACGCGCCGCCGGGCCGGCCGCCGCCCGGAACGTCGGCTGGCGCGCCGCCCGGCACGAGTGGGTGGCCTTCCTCGACGACGACGTGATCCCGGAGCCGGGCTGGCTGGACGCGCTCGTGGACGACCTGGCCGGCGCGCCCGACGAGGTCGGTGGCGTGCAGGGCGGACTGCGCGTGCCGCTGCCGGACGACCGCCGGCCCACCGACTGGGAACGCGGGACCGCCGCGCTCGCCGACGGCCGCTGGATCACGGCGGACATGGCGTACCGGCGGAGGGTCCTGGATCTGGTCGGCGGTTTCGACGAGCGGCTGCCGCGCGCGTTCCGCGAGGACGCGGAGCTGGCCTACCGGGTACGCGACGCGGGCTGGGACCTGATCCGCGGCGCGCGGATCGTCACGCACCCGGTGCGCGAGGAGGATCGCTGGGTCAGCGTGCGCCGGCAGCGCGGCAACGCGGACGACGCGCTGCTGCGCCGGCTCTACGGGCGTGACTGGCGCTACCTGCTGGAGATCCCGCCCGGCCGGCGCGCCCGGCACGCCGGCGTGACCGCGGCCGGCGCGGTCGCGCTGCTGGCGCTCGCCGCCCGCCGCCCGCGGGTGGCGGCCGTCGCGGGCGCGGCCTGGGCGGCCGGGACCGCGGAGTTCGCCGCGGCCCGCATCGCGCCGGGGCCGCGCACCGCCCGCGAGATCACCACCATGGCGGTGACCAGCGCGGTCATCCCACCGGCCGCGGTCACCTGGTGGCTGCGCGGCTGGACCCGCTGGCGCGGCGCCCGCCCACTGGCGCGGCGCCCACTGGAGCCGACCCGATGAGCACCGCCACGCCGGCCGGCGGTTCGTGGCCGCCGGGGGCCGTGCGGTGACCGCGCTCTACGACGCCGTTCTGTTCGACCGGGACGGCACGCTCGTGGTGGACGTCCCCTACAACGGCGATCCCGCGCTGGTCCGCCCGATGCCCGGCGCGCGGGAGGCGCTGGACCGGCTGCGCGCGGCCGGGCTGCGGCTCGGCGTGGTCACGAACCAGTCCGGCCTGGCTCGCGGCCGGTTTACCCGCGCCCAGCTGGACGCCGTGAACGCGCGGGTCGAGGAACTGCTCGGCCCGTTCGACACCTGGCAGCTGTGCCCGCACGACGAGCGCGCCGGCTGCCGCTGCCGCAAGCCCGCGCCCGGCATGATCGAGGACGCGGCGGGGGCGCTCGGCACCGATCCGCGCCGGTGCGTGGTGGTCGGCGACATCGGCCGGGACATGGGGGCCGCCGCGGCCGCCGGCGCCGCGGGCGTGCTGGTCCCGACCGAGGTCACGCTGGCGCCCGAGATCGCGGCCGCGCCCGCGGTCGCGGGGACCGTCGGCGCCGCGGCCGACCTGATCCTGGACCGCATCGCGCTGGTCACGCCCGCGGAGTCCCGCGACGGCGGGCACGTGCTGGTGGTTCGCGCGGACTCCGCGGGCGACGTGCTGGTCACCGGCCCCGCGATCCGCGCGGTCGCGGCGCACGCGGACCGGGTGACGCTGCTCTGCGGGCCGCGCGGACGCGCCGCCGCCGGGCTGCTGCCGGGCGTGGACGACATCGTCGAGGTCCGGCTGCCGTGGATCGTCCCGGACCCGGAGCCGGTCGGCGCGGACACGGTCGCGCAGCTGACCGCCACGCTGGCCGCGATCGGCGCGGACCAGGCCGTCATCTTCACGTCGTTCCACCAGAACGCGCTGCCGCTGGCGCTGCTGCTGCGCGCGGCCGGCGTCGGGCGGATCACCGCGATCAGCGAGGACTACCCCGGCTCGCTGCTGGACGTGCGGCACCGCGGCGTGCCGGCCGGCGTGCCCGAGCCGGAGCGGGCCCGGTCGGTCGCGGCCGCGGCCGGGTTCCCGCTGCCGCCCGGCGACCACGGTGAGCTGCGCATCGACCTGCCGGCGCCGCCGCGCGGCGACTACCTGGTGGTCCACCCCGGAGCATCGGTGCCGGCCCGCTCCTGCCCGCCCGCGGTGCTGCGCGAGATCACGGCCGCGCTGGTCGCGGACGGTCACGACGTACGCGTCACCGGCGGGCCGGACGAGCGGGAACTGGCCGCGTTCGTGGCCGGCGCCGGCGCCACGCTCGCGGAGCCCACCGACCTGGCCGGGCTCGCCCGCCTGCTGGCCGGCGCGGCCTGCACCGTGGTGGCGAACACCGGTCCCGCGCACCTGGCCGCCGCGGTCGGCACGCCGGTGGTCAGCCTGTTCGCGCCGACCGTCCCGTACGGACAGTGGGGCCCGTACCGGGTGCCGCACGTGCGGCTCGGCGACGCGGCCGCGGCCTGCCGGGACACCCGCGCCACCCGCTGCCCGGTCGCCGGGCACCCGTGCCTGTCCACCGTCACGCCGGCCGAGGTCCTCGCGGCCGTGCGCACGCTCGTTCCGTACCGACACATCAGGGAGATGGCCGCGTGAACATCCTGTTCTGGCACGTGCACGGCTCCTGGGCCACCGCGTTCGTCCAGGGGAAGCACCGCTACCTGGTGCCGGTCAACGAGGCGCGGGACGAATGGGGCAGGGGCCGGGCGCGCACGTTCCCGTGGCCGGAGACGGCCGAGGAGGTCGACGTGGCGGCGCTGCGCCCGGACGACGTGGACGTGATCGTGCTCCAGCGGCCGGAGGAGCAGGACCGGGTCGCGCACCTGGCCGGCGTGCCGCGGATCTATCTGGAGCACAACACGCCCAAGGGGGACGTGCCGAACACGCGGCATCCGATGGCCGATCGGGACGACCTGGCGATCGTGCACGTCACCCACTTCAACGAGCTGTTCTGGGACTGCGGCGGCACCCGTACCCACGTGATCGAGCACGGCGTGGTGCCGCCGGCCGTGCGCTGGACCGGCGAGCTGGAGCGCCTCGCCGTGGTCACCAACGAGCCGGTACGCCGCCACCGCGTCACCGGCACCGACCTGTTCCCCCGGTTCACGCCGGTCGCGCCGCTGGACGTGTTCGGCATGGGCGTGGCCGGCCTGCACCTGCCCGGGGTGACCACGCACGACGACCCGCCCCAGGCCGCGATGCACGAGCAGATCGCGCGCCGCCGCGCCTACCTGCACCTGTGCCGGTGGACGTCGCTCGGGCTGAGCCTGATCGAGGCGATGCAGATCGGCATGCCGGTGCTCGCGCTGGCCACCACGGAGGCGGTGGTGGCCGTACCCGCGGACGCGGGAGTGCTGGCCACCCGCGTCGACACGCTGGTCGAGGCCGCGCAGTGGCTGATCGACGAACCCGACGCGGCGCGGCGGCTCGGCGACGCCGCCCGCGACGCCGCCCTCGCCCGGTACGGCCTCGACCGCTTTCTCGCCGACTGGGACCGACTCCTGGAGGACCACACATGCGGATAGCCATGATCTCGGAACACGCGAGCCCGCTGGCCGCGCTCGGCGGCGTCGACGCGGGCGGGCAGAACGCCCACGTGGCCGCGCTCGCGGCCGAGCTGGCGCGGCAGGGCCACGACGTGCGCGTCTACACCCGCCGCGACGACCCGGACGTGCCGGAGACGGTGACGGTACGCGGCTTCGAGGTGGTGCACGTGCCGGCCGGGCCCCCGGCCGTGCTGCCCAAGGACGACCTGCTGCCGCACATGGCCGCGTTCGCCGAGTGGATGGCCGCGGACTGGCGGGCCACCGGCATGCCGGACGTGGCGCACGCGCACTTCTGGATGAGCGGGCTGGCCGCGGTCACCGCCGGGCGCGCCTGCGACGTGCCGGTGGTGCAGACCTACCACGCGCTCGGCGCGGTCAAGCGGCGCCACCAGGGCACGGCGGACACCAGCCCGGAGCACCGCACGTCGTACGAGCGGCAGCTCGGCCGCGTCGTCGACCGCGTGATCGTGCAGTGTCACGACGAGGAGCGCGAGCTGACCGGCATGGGCGTGCCCCGGGAGCGGATGACGCTCGTACCGTCCGGAGTGGACCTGGATCTCTTCCGCCCGGACGGCCCGGCCGCGCCGCGCGGTGGGCGCCCCCGCATCCTCACGGTCGGCCGGCTGGTCGAGCGCAAGGGCTACGCCGAGCTGATCCGTGCGCTGGCCGGCGTGCCGGACGCGGAGCTGGTCGTGGTCGGCGGCCCACCGGCGGAGCAACTGGCGGACGACCCGTACGCGCGGCGGCTGCGCGACCTGGCCCGCGAGTGTGGCGTCGGGCACCGGGTCACGTTCACCGGCGCGGTCGGCGTCGCGGACATGCCCCGCTGGTACCGCTCCGCGGACGTGCTGGCGGCCACCCCCTGGTACGAGCCGTTCGGCCTGACCCCGCTGGAGGCGATGGCGTGCGGCGTGCCCGTGGTCGCCACCGCGGTCGGCGGCCTGACCGACACCGTGGTCGACGGCGTCACCGGCGAGCTGGTCCCGCCGCGCGACCCGAAGGCGCTCGCGGCCGTGCTGCGCCGCCTGCTCACCGACGACGTGCGCCGCGTCTCGTACGGCGCCGCCGCGCTGGACCGGGCCCGGCTCGTCTACGGCTGGCCCACGATCGCGGGCCGCCTCGCCGACGTCTACGCCGAGACCGCGCACGCCTTCGCCGACACCACCGACGTCCGAGAGGCGGTCGCCTGATGGATCCGCTCGACAACCACCTGCGCGGGCTCCAGGCCGCGCTGCCCGAGTTCCGCGCGCTCGCGTCCACGATCCTGCCCCGCTGGGGTGAGCGGCTGGCCCGCCACCTCGGCACCGGCGGGCGGCTGCTGGTCGCCGGCAACGGCGGCAGCGCGGCCGAGGCCCAGCACCTGGCGGCCGAACTGGTCGGCCGGCTGCGCGACGAGCGGCAGCCGCTGTCCGCGATCGCGCTCACGCCGGACTCGTCCGCGGTCACCGCGATCAGCAACGACTACGGGTACGAGGAGGTCTTCGCCCGCCAGGTCCGCGCGCACGGCCGCCCCGGCGACGTGCTGATCCTGATGTCGACCAGCGGGCGCAGCCCGAACCTGGTCAAGGCCGCGCACGCGGCCCGGGAGGCGGGCGTGCGCACCTGGGCGATGACCGGGCGGGAGCCGAACCCGCTGTCGATGGCCTGCGACGAGACGCTCGGCTGCCCGTCCGGCGACTCGCAGGTCGTGCAGGAGCTGCACCTGGTCTCCGTGCATCTGCTCTGCGAGTACGTCGATCTCGCGCTGCCCACCGTGGTGGACGCGCTGGAGGAGGCACTGGCGCGATGAGCCACGAACAGGTCAGTGCGATGAGTCGACAGCTGCTGGTCGTCATCGGCGACACGCTGCTGGATCGGGACGTGGACGGCAGCGTGCGCCGGGTCGCGCCGGACGCGCCCGCGCCCGTGCTGGACGAGGAGTCCACCACCGACCGCCCGGGCGGTGCCGGGCTGGCCGCGCTGCTGGCCGCCGGCCCGGGCCGCGAGGTCGCGCTGGTCACCGCGCTCGCCTCCGACCCGGCCGCGGCCCGGCTGATCGAGCTGCTCACCGAGGCCGGCATCGAGGTCTACGCGCTGCCGTCCACGGTGCCCACGCCGGAGAAGGTCCGGCTGCGCGCGGGCGGTCAGGTGCTGGTGCGGCTGGACCGGGGCGGCGAGCCCGCGGTGCCGCCGGACGTGCCGCAGGCCGCGCTGGACGTGATCGGCCGGGCCACCGCGATCCTGGTCTCCGACTACGGGCGCGGCGTCGCCCGGCAGCCGTTGCTGCGCAAGGCGCTGGAGGAGGCGCGCGCGCCGATCGTGTGGGACCCGCACCCGCGCGGCCCGGCGCCGGTGCCGAACGTCCGCCTGGTCACGCCGAACGCGGCGGAGGCGCGCGCGATGTCCGGCGACGCCGGCGGCGGCACCGCGCTGGCGGCGGCGGAGCGGGCCGGGTTCCGGCTGCGCCAGCACTGGCGGGCCGGCGCGGTCGCGGTGACCGTCGGCTCGGCCGGCGCGGTGCTGTGCCACGGCGGGTCGACGCCGCTGGTGGTGCCCGCGCCGGACGTGCCGGACGGGGACACCTGCGGCGCGGGGGACCGGTTCGCGTCCACGGCCGCGCTGGCGCTGGCCCGCGGCGCGCTGGTCTCCGAGGCGGTCCGGGACGCGGTGAGCGCCGCGTCGGCCTACGTCGCGGCCGGCGGCGCGGCCGGGGCGTTCGCCACGGCACCGGTCGCGGCCGGCGCGCTGCCGGCCGAGGCGGGCGCGCTCGCCGACGAGGTACGCGCCCGGGGCGGCACGGTGGTGGCCACCGGCGGCTGCTTCGACCTGCTGCACGCGGGCCACCTCGCCACCCTGCGCGCGGCCCGCAAGCTGGGCGACTGCCTGATCGTCTGCCTCAACTCCGACTCCAGCGTCGCCGCGCTCAAGGGCCCCGACCGGCCGCTCAACAAGCAGGACGACCGGGCCGCGCTGCTGTCCGCGCTGGACTGCGTGGACGCCGTCGTGATCTTCGACGAGCCGACGCCGGAGGCGGTGCTCACCTGGCTCCGGCCGGACGTCTGGGTCAAGGGCGGCGACTACTCCGGCGAGGCGGAACTGCCGGAGGCCGCGCTGGTCCGGCGCTGGGGCGGCCGGACCGTCATCGTGCCGTACCTGAGCGGCCACTCCACCACCTCCACCATCGAGGCCGCCCGGGCCTCTTCACTGAGCAAGGGATGATCGAGATGGACGCAGTCATCGTCACCGGCGGATCGAGCGGCCTGGGCGCCGCAGTGGTCGACGCCGTCGGCAAGGCCGGCGGGCGCCCGCTGGTCATCGACCGCCAGGCGCCCGCGGACGGCGTCGAGTGGATCGAGTGCGACCTGGCCGACACGCGCGCGGCCGAGGCCGCCACCCGCGAGCTGATCGCGCGCGCCGGGGGCAGCCTGGACGGCGTGGTCACCGCGGCCGGGTTCGACGTCCCGGGCGCGCTCCGCGACGTGCCCGGCGACGTCTGGGACCGGATCGTGGCGGTGGATCTGCTGGCCACGGCCGCGGTGATCCGCGCGGCGCTGCCCGCGCTGGAGGCCTCGCACGGCGGCGTGGTCACGATCTCGTCCACGCTCGGGATCAAGGCGGTCAGCGACGCCACCGCGTACTGCGCCGCGAAGTTCGGCGTGGTCGGCTTCACCCGCGCGCTCGCGGCCGAACTGGCCGGCACGGTCGGCGTCACGCTGATCATCCCGGGCGGCATGCGGACGAAGTTCTTCGACGAGCGCGACGAGCGGTACAAGCCCGGCCCGGACGCGGTGCTCAACGACCCGGCCAACGTGGCGGAGGCGATCCTGTTCGCGCTGCGCCAGCCGGCCGGGTCCGCGGTCCGCGAGCTGGTCATCGCGGCCGAGCGGGAGAGCTCGTACCCGTGATCCTGGTGCTCCGCGCGCTCGGCGTGGGCGACCTCGCCACCGGCGTGCCCGCGCTGCGCGCGCTGCGGGCCGCGTTCCCGTCCGAGGAGCTCGCGCTGGCCGCGCCCACCTGGCTGACGCCGCTGATCGACCTGATCGGCGGCGTCGACCGGGTGGTGCCCTGCGCGGGCCTGGACGATCCGCTGCCGCCGCTGCCGGACGTCTCGGTCGCGGTCAACCTGCACGGGCGCGGTCCGCAATCACACCACAGGCTCGCGGCGGTACGACCGGGGGCGCTCTGGGCGTTCGCCACGCCGGAGTTCCCGGACGGTCCGCCGTGGCGGGACGACGAGCACGAGGTGCGACGCTGGACCGGGCTGGTGCGCGCGTACGGCGTACCGGCGAATGATCTTGATCTTGATCTTCGCCCGCCCGCGCGGGACGTGCCGCACGGCGTGACGATCATCCACCCCGGCGCGAAGTCGCCGTCCCGGCGCTGGCCACCGGACCGGTACGCGGCCGTCGCCCGCGCGCTGACCGACGCCGGCCACCGCGTGCTGGTCACCGGGTCCGCGGCCGAGCGGGAGCTGGCCGCGGACGTGGCCGCGCGGGCCGGGCTGGGCGCGCCGGCGGTGCCGGAGACCGGCCTGGACGACCTGGCCGCGCTGATCGCTCACGCCCGGCTGCTGATCAGCGGCGACACCGGCGTGGCGCACCTGGCCACCGCGTTCGGCACGCCGTCGGTCACGCTGTTCGGCCCGATGCCGCCGAGCCGCTGGGGGCCGCCGCCGGGCCGGCCCCGGCACCGCGCGATCTGGCACGGCACCCGCGCCGAGCGCGGCGACCTGCCCGGTCCCGGCGTGCATCCCGCGCTGCTGGCCGTCACCGTGGAGGAGGTACTGGCCGCGACTCACCCGTCCGTGTCGGCCGCCCGGCGGTAGGCTGGGAGGTCTGCCGAGGAGGTCACGTCACTGTGGTCACGCCGCATCGCCTGGAGGTCGTCACGCAGGACCGGGAGGTGATCGCGGACGCGCTCAACCGGATCGTCGAGCACCGGGCGCGGGTCTCCTTCGACGAGCCGGGCGCGGCCGACTTCGCGATCCGCTCGGCCACCTACGGTGACTTCCGCGCCTGGCGGGTCCGGATCGGCGGTGTCCGGTACACCGCGACCGTGCCGCCGCTGCCGATGATCACGGCCGGCGTGATCGCCGAGGGCCGGGCGCTCAGCCGGTTCGGCCGCGCCGAGATGCCGCTGCGCGCCGGCGACGGCGTCCTCTTTCCGGAGGGCGGCCAGCACGACGGCGAGTACGGCAACACCGTCATGCTGTACGTCCAGGTCCCGCACGCCTACGTGGCCGGCGTCGCGGGCGAGCCCGGCCTGCGGTTCGAGGCGAACACGCCGGTGTCCGCGCGGATGCGCCGGTACTGGGGTGAGACCACCGCCTACCTGTTCCGGCAGCTCACCGCGCCCGGCGCGGACCTGGGCCCGCTGCTGGTCGAGCAGTTGCGCCGCCTCGCCGCGACCAGCGCGCTCTGCGCCTTCCCGCACACGGCGATGACCCGCGCCTACCGCCCCGGCCCCGGCCACGAGCCGGCGTCGGCGGTGCGCCGCGCCGTCGCGTACATGGAGGACAACGCGGCCCGGCCGCTCACGGTCGCGGACATCGCCGCCGCGGCGGGCGTGGGCGCGCGCGGCCTCCAGGCGGCGTTCCGCCGGCACCTGGACACCACGCCGCTGGAGCGGCTCCGCCGGATCCGCCTGGAGCGGGTGCGGCAGGAGCTGCGGGACGCGGACCCGGGCGGCGGGGTGACGGTGCGGGAGGTGGCGCGCCGCTGGGGTTTCGCCAACCCGGGCCGGTTCGCCGGCCAGTACCGCGTCCTCTTCGGCGAGACGCCCGCCGAGACGCTGCGATCGTGACTGTCAGGCGGTGGACCAGGGGATCTGCGGGGAGGGGTGGAAGCCGACGCCGCGCGCGGTCCAGCGGGGGCCGTAGGCGCCGAGCCGGGTGCGGAAGGACTCCCAGTCGCGGGTGGTGGACCAGCCCAACTCCGCGATGGCGGGCAGCCGGGGGAAGGCCATGAACTCGATGTCGTCCAGGGTGCGCAGGGTCTCCGACCACAGGGGCGCCTCGACCCCCAGGACCGCCTCCTCCGGTACGCCCTCCAGGTGCGTCCCCGGGTCCCAGTCGTAGGCGGTGCGCACCTCGATGTAGCCGGCCCAGCTCAGCCCGAGCGGCGTCGACGGATCGTACTTCTGGTCCAGGTAGGCGACGTTGGCCGGCGACATGATCACCTTGGTGCCGTCCGCGACGGCCGCGGCGAGGGTGGCGTCGGCGCGGGCGCGCCCCCAGTACTGGGCGATGGCCCCGGCCGCGGCCGGGGACGCGGCGATCTCGTTCCAGCCGTACGCGACCTTGCCGTACCTGCTCACCAGCGGCAGCACCCGCGCCTGGAAGGCGAGGTAGTCCGCGTCCGTGGTGGCGTGCGCCTCGTCCCCGCCGATGTGCAGGTACGGCCCGGGGGTGATCGCCGCCAGCTCGCGGATCACGTCCTCCACGAACCGGTACGTGACCTCCTTGCCGATGCAGAGCGAGCTGTAGCCGACCTCGGTGTCGGTGCGCGGCGGCGGCGCCTGCCCGTCACAGGTCAGCTCCGGGTAGGCGACCTGCGCGGCGTTGACGTGCCCCGGCATGTCGATCTCCGGCACGACGGTGACGAACCGGCCGGCCGCGTACGCCACCAGGTCGCGGTAGTCCGACGTGGTGAGGAACCCGCCGCCGGCGCCGTCCACGCCGGTGCCGGGCGCCCCGCCCACGGCCGTGAGCCGGGGCCACGAGTCGATCTGGATGCGCCAGCCCTGGTCGTCCGAGAGGTGCAGGTGCAGATAGTTGATCTTGAAGCGGCTGATCTCGTCGATGTAGCGCTTGATCTCGTCCGGCGTGTGGAAGTGCCGGGCCAGGTCCAGCATGGCCCCGCGGTAGGCGAACCGGGGCCGGTCGACGATGTCGCCGCCGGGCACCGTCCAGGCGGCGCGCTGCGGCGTGGTGGCGTCGATCCGCGCGGGCAGCAGCTGACGGAGGGTCTGCACCCCGGCGAAGAGCCCCGCGTTCGTGGTGGCCCGGATGGCGACCCCGCCGGGCCGGACGCTGAGCCGGTATCCCTCGTCGCCGAGGCGGGGGTCGTGCCGCACCAGCTCCAGCGAGATGGCCGGCGCTCCCCGGCCGGCGCGCCCGACGATCGGCAGCCGGAACCCGGTGGCGGGCCGCAGCGCCTCGGCCAGCCGGTCGGCCACGACGCGGGTGCCGCCCGGCGCCTCGATCACGGTGCGCGCGCCGAGCCGGAAGCCGGGCCCGTGCGGGCGCACCTGCTGCGGCGCGGGCAGCACGCTGCCCAGCGAGACGGCCGGTTGCGCCTGGGCCGGCGCCGGAATCCCGGTCAGAAGGAGGACACCCGCAAGACCCGCCACCAGAGAAGCCCGCATTCCCGTACCGTACATTCAGCCGATTCGATCTGTGAAGACTATTTACCGATTCGGCGTCACGCCCTCCGACGGGATCGTGGGTGCCGTCGGGGTGGTGGCCGCGACGGTGCCGGGCGCGGCGTCGTCGACGGGCTCGGTGGACTCGGCGGGCTCGGTGGACTCGGCGGCGGACGCCGCGTAACGGTCGCTGAGGCGGCGATAGGGCCGGCTGCCCAGCGCGACCGCGGTGGCGATGATGCCCAGCGCGCCGGTCAGCACGAAGACCAGCGCGAGCCCGCGGTCCGGCCCGGTGCCGAACCACGTGCCGATCGTGCGGGCGCCCGCGCCGTCGGTCATGAACGGGATGAAGACGAACTGCGCGATCGGCGAGATCAGGAACGCGGTCAGCGGCGACGCCGCCTGCTCCACGCTCTGCGCGAAGCCGAAGACCCGGCCCTGCCGCTCCAGCGGCACCACCCGCTGCAGGATCGTCTGCTCCGCCGCCTCCGCGTACGGCACCAGCAGCATGTAGACGTACATGCCCGCGGCCAGCGGAATGATCGACGCGCTGAGCGGGAACAGCAGCACCACCACCCACAGCACCAGGTTGACCAGCAGTAGCAGCCGGACCGGCGCGGACCCGAGCCCGGTCCGCGCGATGAGCAGGCCGCCCACGATGAACCCGGTGCTCAGCACGCCCCACAGCACGCCCCACGTCTGCACGGAGACGAGCGACAGACCGTACGCGTCCATCAGCGCCATGAAGACGCCGCCCAGCAGGTTGTTGAACGCCGAGAAGAACACCAGCGCCATCAGCCCCGGGATGCCGTTGACGACCCGCACCGTGCCCCGCAGATCCACCCGCCGGTGCCCGTCGGCCGTCGGGTCCGGCGCCGGCTCGCGCACCGTCACCGTGGCCAGGTGCACGATCGACAGCCCGAGCACCACCAGCGCCAGGACCAGCACCGACCGCATCCCGTCGAACGCGACCAGCAGACCGCTGATCACCGACGTGGTCAGCATCGACACCCCCGAGACGGTGCCGACCAGCCCGTTCGCCCGATCCCGGTCCCCCTCCTCGATCAGGATCGTGACCAGCGTCGGCAGCGCGATCGTCCGGATGTTCCCCGCGATCACCCCGCACATGAGCAGCACGACGAAGACCCAGAGCCGCGCACTCGCCGGATTTTTGAACGCCTCGGCCGGCGTGACCAGCCAGACACCCAGCGCCGCCAGATAGAGCAGGACCGACGCACCCGCCGACACCTGCATCATCACCGTCCGCCGGTGATGGTCGACCAGGCTGCCGAACCAGATGCCGGTCAGCGCGGTCAACACCAGGAAGATCCCCGAGATCACCCCGGTCGCGAACACCGACCGCGTCTCCAGGTACACCCAGAAGGTGACCGCGAACCACACCGTGAAGTTGATGACGGACACGAGCAGCGTATTGACCAGCAGCTGGTAGAAGACCCGCCGGTCCCCTCGAATAGCGCTCACCGGGCCACCGTAGTGCCTGGGTCCGACACTTTCGCCGCAATATCCCCGGCCGGACGATCGTCGGCGTCGGCGCCCGGGCCGGCGGCGCCGTTACCCTGGCGCAAGATTCCCCGATGGAATGGCTCGCCATAGAGCATTTTCAGCCGGAGTGACCTCGTCGAATCGGTCACTTCACGCCGGTGGTGCGCATCGGCCATACTTGGAATCCGACCGGGTATCGCCGGGCGGCTCCCGATCGTGATCGGACCGGAGACTGTCGTGAGATATGACGAAGTCAGCTCCGCCGCCGTGATCCTCCATGAGTACGAGAGACTCAAAGAGGAACAGTTGCAACGCATTTCCACCCGGGACAATCTGGTCTATGCGACGCTCGCCTCCATCGGCGCGGTGCTGTTCGGCGTCCATCAGGTGGGCGCGGTCGATCTGGTGCTCCTGCTGCCGCCCGGGTGCGTGGCGCTCGGCTGGACCTACCTGGTCAACGACGAGAAGATCTCCGCCGTGGGCCGGTACGTCCGCGCCGAGCTCGCCCCGCGCCTGGCCCGCATGCCGGAGGTCGGCGAGCCGGTCTTCGGCTGGGAGACCTTCCATCGCTCGGACGCGCGCCGGCGGAGCCGGAAGCTGATCCAGCTCGCGGTGGACGTCCTGATCTTTTGTGTGCCCGGTGTGGTCGCGATTGCCGTGCGGCTCGCCGCGGGTGAGATCTCATTTCTTGCCGGGCTGGTCGTGGTGGCCGAGATTACGATGGTGCTGTTCCTCGTCCAACAGATAGTCGTCAATGCAGATTTGCACCGAGACGGACCCAGGAGCGCTGCCGATGACAACGCCCCCGCATTCGCGAGCTTTCGATCCGGACGAGGTACGCAATAGGGTCACCATCGGCATGATCACCGCCCTCGTGGTGGAGGGCCGCGCGGTGGCCGACCTGCTGCGGGGCGGCCACGAGTTCCGGTACGAGAACGATCCGCAGCCCTACCGGGTCGGCATGCTGGCGAGCGCCGTGCCGGACCGCCCGCACCACGTGGCCCTGACGGTGCTGCTCCAGGACGGCACCCGGCACGCCGCATCGGCCTGCGCCGACCTGCTCCGCACCTTCCCGAACGTGAACTGCGTGATCCTGGTGGGCATCGGCGGCGGCATCCCCCGTCGTGGGCAGCCGGACCGGCACGTGCGACTCGGCGACATCGTCGTGGCCACGGAGGGCGTGCTCGACTACCGGTACGTCAATCGCGAGGGTCCGCTGGAACGCCTGCGGCGCTGGGGCGGCGCGGACGGGCTCTCCAGCCCGCTGCGGCGCGCGCTGACCGAGCTCGGCATGCGCGCGGCCACCGCCGGGGAGGGATGGCAGCGCTGGCTGGACCCGGAGGTGACGCCGGCCGCGGCCGGCTATCCCCGGCCGGATCCGGCGCACGACCGGCTGACCGAGGACGGCCACCCGGTCACGCATCCGTCCGAGGAGGCGTCGGGGCACGTCGTGGGCCTGCCGAAGGTGCACGTCGGCCTGGTCGCCTCCGGCGACGTGCTGCTGCGGGACGAGCACGAGCGGGACCGCCTCGCCGCGGAGTTCCCGTCGCTGCGGGCGTTCGAGATGGAGGCGTCCGGCGTCACGGTGGCGACGGCCGCGCGCGACAACCGCTGGTTCATGGTCCGCGGGATCACCGACTACTGCGACGGGCAGAAGAACGACGTCTGGCACCGGTACGCGTCCTACGCCGCCGCCGCGTACGTCTGCGCGCTGCTGGAGGTGTGTCAGCCGGTGTTCGTGCAGCCGTGGCTGCGACTTCCGGTGCGGGACCGCGTGGTCGAGCTGCTGAGCCGCATCCCGCCGGGTACGGATCTGCGCGCGATCTGGTCCGCGGCCGTGCCGGAGATCGACTGTCCGGCCACCGGCGACGAGATGACGGCGCTGCACGCGTTCGACTACCTGACCCAGTGGAACTGCGCGGGCGACGGCCTGTCTCCCGCGCTGACGTTCGTCGACGCGCTCGCGCGCAGTGCCGCGGGCGCCGGGGTCGCCGCCGAGCTGCGGCAGTGGGTGGACGAACAGGCCACGGCGACGCAGGCCGACCGGGCGCTGCGGGAGTGGCGGGAACGCCCGCCGCCGGCGCCTCCGGCCGATCCCGCGGGACCGTGCCTGGTGATCGAGATCGAGCCGGACGGCATCGACCGGAGCCTGTGCCAGGTGGGCAGCTACCTCCAGCGGAAGGCCGGTGACTGGGAGCCCGAGCGCGGCCCGTCGCTGCACGCGCCGGTGAGCGTGGCGGAACTGGACCGGGCGGTGCCCAAGCTGGTGGACGACGTGGAACAGCAGCGGCCGTGGGACGCCGGCACGGAACCGGTCATCGAGTTCCTGCTCCCGGCCGGACTGATGAACCTGCCGGTGGAGTGGTGGTGCGCGCCGTCCCAGCGCGACATCCCGCTGTGCGTCGACTACCAGGTCGCGATGCGCAGCCTGGAGCGGATGCGGGAGAAGCCCCGCCTGCGGTTCTGGCGAGACCGGTGGAGCACGCTATCGGCGCGCGGCGGCGACGGCTTCTACCCGGGAGTGCACCCGCGGAACGCGGATGAGCTGCACCGCTGGGGCGTGCGCCTGCACCGCCGGCGGGACGTGTCGTCGGTGGCGCTGAGCGGCCCGCCCGAGGAGTGGCCCGGCCGCGGCGAGCTGGACTACGCGCTGCAGGCCGGGGTGCCGGTGATCCTCTGGGATCGCCGCCCGAAGCCCACGCCGGAGAGCGACGAGGCGCTGGCCCAGCTCGCCTCCGAGGCCGGCCGGGACCTGCCCGGGCGGATCGAGGAACTGCGGACCCAGGCCGCCGAGCTGCCGGAGGAGGAGCGCACGGCGCACGAGGGCGGCTACGTGGCGCTGCTCTGGGACGATCCGAACCGGCTGATCCCACCGGTGGTGGAGCCGTGAGCGACGAACGGCCCGGCCCGCGCCCGCCCAGCCCGGTACCCCAGCTGACCGACCCGGGTGGCCTGCTGACCGCGTTGCGCGGCCTGGCGCGGCACGGCCCGCGGCTGTCGCTCGTGGTGGACGAGTGCCGCACCATGCGGGTCTGGCAGCCCGCGGTCCGCGAGCTGCACGGCCTGGCCGCCCAGGCGTTCGGCGGCGAGCACGTGCATCGCGTGCAGTTGCAGACGATCGAGGACGGGGACCGCCCGGAGGCCGAACTCGCGGTGATCGTCACGGACGGGCTGGACGAGATCTGGCGGCAGCCGTTCGCGCACCGGCTGCTGTCCCGCTGGGGCGGCCTGGTCCCGGTGGCGATCGTGAATCCGTACCCGCAGGGCCGCTGGAGCCGCACGCATCTGGCGCCCCGCCCGGTCCGGCTGACCGCCCGCCACCCGCGTGCGCCGAACACCGGGCTGCACGTCGCCGAGGACGAGCGGTGGCGGAGCCCGCTGCACGAGCCGCTGACCGGGAGCCCGCTCGCCGTGCCGCTGCTGGAGCTGGACCCGCGCTGGCTGGGCTGGTGGGCGACGCTGGTCGGCCGGGCCGGCGAGGCGGTGCTGGACGCCACCGTGCTGCTCGTCGCGGAGGAGCCGTCCGGCACGGAACCACCGGCACCGCCGGTCGCCGGCGTCTGGGAGCCGGCCCGGGCGGTGGCGGTCTTCCGCGGCACCGCCTCGGAGCGCGCGCTGCGCCTGGCCTCCTACGTGGCCGCGGCACCACCGGACCTGGCCGCGGTACGGGTGGTGCAGGGCGGGATGATGCCGGCCTCCACCCCGCTGGACCTGGCGGACGTGGTGGTCAGCGACGCGCTGATGGAGCCGGGTACGCCGGCCGCGTACCGGGGCGACTTCCGGTTCCGGCCGGGCGTCCGGGAGGCGCTGCTGGCCCGCACCACCCGCGTCGAGACCGCGCGCGTGGTGGAGATCGTGGCGCGGCACTACGGCGACCGGCGGCCGGAGGCGCAGAGCCTGCTCCGCGCGCTGGAGAAGCCCGAGACGGTACGGGACACGCCTGTCACGCTGGAGACGGTGGCCTTCGCGGAGACCGAGGTCGCGGTGCTCCGCGCACTGTCCGGGCCCTACCTGGTGCGCGCGCGGCAGCGGGCCAGAGCCCTGGACAACTTTCACAGATCGGGGTCGGCGGCCACGCCGGCCGGCACGCGGACGCACGCCGGGAGCAGTGGGACGATGAGCAACCTTTCACCGGATCGGCCGGTGCAGCCGATCGACCAGTCACTGACGATGCCCGGTGAGCAGACGGCCGCCGGCAACACCGTCTGGGGCAGCCTGCCGCCGAGGAACGGCGACTTCATCGGGCGCAATCAGCTGCTGGAGGCGCTGGAGCGCCGGCTGCGCGCCGAGCACGTGACCGCGGTGCTGCCCCAGGCCCTGCACGGCCTCGGCGGCGTCGGCAAGTCACAGATCGCGGTGGAGTACGCCTACCGGCACCGCGACGAGTACGACATCGTGTGGTGGATTCCCGCGGAGCAGCCGGCGCAGATCCTCCGGGCCATCCTGGCGCTGGGCGAGAAGCTCGGGCTGGAGGTCGAGGGCGAGGCCAGCACCGCGGTCGTCGACGTGTGGAACGCGCTGCAGACCGGTGCTTCGTACCCGAAGTGGCTGCTGATCTTCGACAACGCGGAGACGGTCGACACGGTCCAGCCCTATCTGCCCCGCGAGGGCAGCGGCAAGGTGTTGATCACGTCGCGCAACGAGCGGTGGACCGATCTGGCGCAGACGCTGGAGATCGACGTGTTCAGCCGGGCGGAGAGCGTCGAGCTGCTTCGCAAGCGCAACCCGCAGCTGACGCCGGAGGAGGCGGACCGGATCGCGGAGGTGCTGGAGGACCTGCCGCTCGCGGTGGGCCAGGCCTCGGCGTGGCTCAGCGCCGCCGGCATCGGCTTCGAGGAGTACCTGCGCCTGCTGCTGGAGAAGCGGGAGCAGCTGGCGGAACGCGCGACGGCGGGCGACTACGACCTCGCGGTGGCGGCCGCCTGGACCGTGGCCCTGGACCGGCTCGGCGTGGAGAGCCCCGCCGCGCTGCAACTGCTCCAGGTGTGCGCGTTCTTCGCGCCGGAACCCATCGCGCGCGAACTCTTCGTCGCCTCCCGGAACTCGCCGATCGCGCCGGAACTGGACGCCACGCTGCAGAACCCGAGCCGGCTCAACCGGGCGTTGCGTCAGATCCAGCGGTACGGACTGGCGCGCATCGACCACCGCGACCAGACCGTGCAGCTGCACCGGCTGGTGCGTACCGTGATGGTCGACCAGCTCAGTCAGGAGGTGCGCGGCAGGCTCGAGCACGGCGCGCACGTGCTGCTGGCCGGCGGCAACCCGGGAAACCCGTCGAGCGCGGCACACTGGCCCCGCTACCACGCGCTGCTGCCGCACGTGGAGGCCTCGAACACGGTGGCCTGCGAGGACGCGTGGACCCGCCAGCTGGTCCTGGACGTGATCGGCTTCTACTACTGGTGGGGTGACCAGGCGAGCTGCCGGGACCTGGCGCGGCGCGTGGTGACCGGGTGGCGCACCATGCTGGGCCCGGACGACCTCCAGACGCTCAAGGCGGCACGCTGGCTCGCCTACGTGCAGCGGCTCCTCGGCGAGTTCGCCGAGGCCGCGCAGATCAACGAGGACTGCCTGGCCCGGTTGCGGGCCACCGTCGGCGAGGACGAGGAGGACACGCTCGACGCGATGAGCCTGGTCGCGGCGGACCTACGGGCCAAGGGCGACTTCGAGGCGGCGCGCACGCTGGACCGGACCGCGCTGGACCGCTGCCGCGACGTACTGGGCGACGACGATCCGTTCACACTCAAGGCCGCGCACAGCCTCGCCGTCAGTCTCCGGCTGACCGGCGAGTACGAGGAGGCGCTGCGGCTGGACCGGGAGACGTTCCGGCGGCGGGTCGAGGTGCTCGGCGAGGACCACCTCGAGACGCTGATGACCAGGACCGGGCTGGCGCTCGATCTCCGCGAGCGCGGCGACTACCTCGACGCGCACACGAATCTGGAAGGGCTCTACGACGAGTGCCTGCGACACCTCGACCCCGACCACCCGCAGGTGCTGGCCGTGGCCCGGAACCTGGCGGTGGCCCGGCGCCGGGCGGGCGATCAGGAGGGCGCGCGCAAGCTCGCGGAGGAGACCATGACCCGGCTGCGCCAGCGGTTCACCGCGCTCCAGCCCGAGGCGATCGCCGCGGCCATCGACTACGCGGTCGACCTGCGCGAGAGCGACAACCTGGAGGCGGCGCGCGAGCTGTCCGAGGCGACCGCCAACGACTACGGCCGGACCCTGGGGCCGGACCACCCGTACACCCTCTACGCGCGGACCAACCTCGCCATCGTGCTGCGGCTGCAGGGCGACGCCGCCGGCGCCCACGCGCACGACGAGGCCGCCTACCGCCGGCTGGCCGAGCGGCTCGGCGAGGACCACGTGCTGACGCTCACCTGCGCGACCAACCTGGCGAGCGACCTGGCCGAGCTCGGCGAGCACCGGCGCGCGTACGAGCTGGACGCGACGACCCTGCGGCTGTCCCGGGAACGGCTCGGCGCCGACCACCCGTCCACCCTGGCGTGCGCGCTGAACCTGTCGTTCGACCTGGCCGCGCTCGGCCGCGCGGCGGAGGCCGACCGGTTGTACGAGGAGGTGCTGGCGGCGATGCGCCGGGTGCTCGGTAGCGACCACCCGGCGATCGACGCGGCCGTCGCGCGCGTGCGGGCCAACTGCGACGTGGACCCGATGCCGCTGTAGGCCACCGGTCAGCGCAGCACCTCGGTGCCCACCCAGTCGGCCAGATCCCGCGGCGAGCGGCCGGCACCGGGGTAGAGCGCGGCCACGATCTCCGGCCGCTCCAGCAGCGCGGCCGCCGCGGCCTTGTCACCGTCCGCACGGAGCGCGAGGCCCAGCCCGGTCCACGCGTCCGGCCGGCCCGGGTCCTCGGCCACCAACTCGCCGAACTCGCGCACGGCGGTGCGCGCGTCGCCGCGGAACAGCGCCAGGTCGGCCGGGAACAGGCCGGCGCCCCACGCCTCGCCGGGCGACGCCTCGAACCGGTCCGGCGCCACGATGCGACGGCGGGCCAGCCCCAACCGGCCCTGCGACCAGTGCCGCATCGCCGGGTCGGGCCGCACGGTGGACGCGCGGACGCGCGAGGTCACCGGCGCCGCCGCGCGCAACGCGTCGCGCAGGGTCTCGATGTCGGCCGGGTCCGGCCGGCAGTGGCGGATGCGCCAGCCGGCCCGATGCGCGTCCGCGACCAGGCGGGCCAGCTCGGCGGCGCTGCCCGGCGTCTCGTCCCGGGGCCAGGACGCCAGCTCCGCGCCGAGCGCGTCGGTGAACCGCCGGCCGGCCTCGGTCAGCTCCGGGGCGGCCTGCGCCGTGGCCAGGCCCTCCTGTGCCTGGGAGCGGGCGTAGGCGTACTCGAATTCCACGATGGCGGCCTCGTCCGGTCCCGCCTGCCGCAGGTAGCGCCGCCAGAAGTCGGCGATGCCGGCGAACGCGTACACACCCTGCAGCAGCCCGCCGGGCGGGCGCGGGTCGTCACGCCACGGCGCGTACAGCGTCGGCTCGCCGCCCGCGCCCATCAACGGGACCAGGTGCATCAGGCCGCCGAGCTTGATGTGCATGAACTCGTGCGCCAGCGAGACCGCGAGCGTCACCGCGTCCGGCGGCAGCGAGCACATGATCGCGCCGAACGCGTCGCCGGTGGAGGCGCTCCGCGTGTCCCAGCCGTCGTTGACCGGCAGCGGGACCAGCGACGTGACGCCCACCTCCATGGCGGCGGCCATCTCCGGGTTCACCCGGCAGAGGATCGACCACGCGTCCGTGATCAATTCCGTCCACCGGCTGAGTTCTGCCGCGGAGAGGCGGGCCGGGGCCACCGGGTCGGCCAGATCGCGCAGCGGGTCGAGGTCGTCGAGCCAGACCGACAGCCGGGGGCCGTCGCCGGCCGTGACCCGGCGCAGCGCGTACCAGCCGTCGCCGTCACCGGACGCGGGCACGTCGATGCGGGTGCCGCCGTGGCTCAGCCACAGCCGGCCGCCGGTCGTACCGGCCTCCGCGGTGTCCCACCCGGCGGCGCCGTCGAAGTGCGCCATGCCGAAACACGGCACGTTCGCCCGGCCGTCGCGCAGCGGCACCCGCGTGGTGAAGTCCTGTCCGGCGAGCGCCGCGGCGGCGAGCGCCAGTGCGGTGAGCTGACCGAAGTCGTGCGCGATCGGGGCGTCGCTCGACGTGCCACCGCGGTGCCGGCGCAGCGCGTAGGCGATCCAGGCGCCGACGTGCGGGTGCATCAGGAGACCGGTGATCGCCTCGGGCGCGGCGTCCTGTGCGCGTTCCAGCGCGTTCCACGCCTCTGCAACATTGAACCCCGCGGTCAGCGCGGGGTTCTCGGTCATCGCATCGAGGAAGGCTTTCAGCAACACTTTTCGGCGACTTAGTTGACCGGACAGTAGCTCACCGATGACTATTGGTGAGCCGCCGCCGATGGCGAGTTCGGTGATTGCCTCCTGGCGGAGCACGTGAAGGCGGGTGCTCTCTTGTGTCGCGGGCACGGACACTCCTAGTCCCGGGTCAGAATGGAAGCGGGGGAGATTCAGTCCGCGCGGCCGGGCGGGCCGGAGCCGCCCAGATTGGCGCGGGGGCGCTCGACCTGCCGCAGGGCCCGACGGACCGCGGCCGCTGGCACGAGGTCGTCCTTCAGGCGCAGGTCGCGCAGGGTGCAGTCGCTGAGGTCGATCAGCTCGGTGATGACGTCACCCGGGCGGTGTGTCATGTCGTTGAGTCTCCTCCTTCGGGCGTCGGTTCGCCCGAGGATCGGGAAATGTGAAGATCATTTGAGAATGAATATGGGAGCGTGCTGCCCCCCGCTCCGAGAGAAACGGGGGGCAGCACCGTATCCAACCATCAAACGAGTCAAAACGCCATCGCGCTCGCGGGTATAAACGCCCGAACGGGTTGTTGCGCCGCTAAAGCCGAAAGCCCTCCGGATTTCCGCTATTGACCACCGAATACTGCGGAAATGCGCGGGCTAGGCGCTGATCGACTTCTTCCGGCGCAGGTGTTCGCGGATGCGGAGGCGGGCCAGGTTCTCCGCGTCCTCGCGTTCTTCGGCGTACTGGTAGGACTGGTCGTGGCTGGCCTGCGTGCCGGCCAGGATGGGCAGGGCCTGCTGGGTGCCGTCGCGGCCGACCACGTGTTCCCAGGCGATGACGCGGTACGTGTGGGGGAAGATGAAGTCGACCAGGTCCTCGGTGACGACCTCGCCCTCGCTGGTCATCAGCGGCTGCTCGTCGGAGTGTGCCGGGACCTCGGCGGCCCAGAGCGGGTAGGCCTGCGGGGTGATGATGCGGATCGCGTCGCCCATGGCGGCGTCCCCTCTCTCGGAAGCATGATCAAGCTTTCCGAGCATATGTGGCTTAGGGCGCAAAGGGGGCGAAACCGAGGAGGGGTGGGCTTTAACCCTTTGCCGCCGCCCGGTGAATGTTGATACATTGGGCCGCATAGTGATGCGGAGGTACGGCATGGGTATCAGGGTCGGCGTCGCCGGGGCCAGCGGGTACGCGGGGGGCGAGCTGTTGCGCCTGCTCGCGGGGCACCCGGAGTTCGACCTCGTCACCGCGACCGCGCACAGCCAGGCGGGCCGCCCGGTCGGCGCGGTGCACCCGCACCTGAGCGGGCTGGACCTGACGCTGACGGCCACCGGGCCGGACGCGTTCGCCGACGCGGACCTGGTGTTCCTCGCGCTGCCGCACGGGCAGTCGGCGGCGCTGGCGAACGAGCTGCCGGAGACCGTCAAGATCGTGGACCTCGGCGCGGACTTCCGGCTGCACGACGGCGGTGCCTGGGAGCGGTACTACGGCGGGCCGCACGCCGGCACGTGGACCTACGGCCTGCCGGAGCTGCCGGGGCAGCGCGAGCGGATCGCGAACAGCGCCCGGGTGGCGAACACCGGCTGCTACGCGGTCACCACGATCCTCGCACTCGCGCCGCTGATCGCGGCCGGCGTCGCGGACCCGGAGGACGTGGTGGTGGTCGCGTCGTCCGGCACGTCCGGCGCGGGCAAGTCGCCGAAGCCGCACCTGCTGGCCAGCGAGGTGATGGGCGGCCTGTCGACCTACAAGACCGGCCGCCACCAGCACGTGCCGGAGATCAAGCAAGCCACCGGCGCGAAGAGCCTGTCGTTCACGCCGGTCCTGGCGCCGATGCCGCGGGGCATCCTGGCGACGGTCACGGCGAGAGCCCTCGGCGACGCGGACCCGCACGACGTGCTGAAGCGCGCCTACGCGGCGGACCCCTTCGTGCACGTGCTCGAAGAAGACCAGTGGCCGCGGACCGCGAGCGTCAGCGGGTCCAACTCCGTGCACCTTCAGGCCACGGTCGACGTCGACTCCGGCCGGATCATCGCGGTCAGCGCCTCCGACAACCTCGGCAAGGGCGCGGCCGGCCAGGCCGTCCAGAACGCCAACCTCATGTTCGGGCTGCCCGAGACCACCGGGCTGCAGATCTACGGAGTCGCACCATGAGCGTCACCCATCCGAAGGGCTTCCGGGCGGCCGGCGTCGCCGCCGGACTCAAGCCGGACAAGCCCGACGTCGCGCTGGTCGTCAACGACGGGCCGGACGCGACCGCGGCCGGCGTGTTCACCGGCAACCGCGTCAAGGCCGCGCCCGTGCTCTGGAGCCAGCAGGTGCTCAGGGGCGGCGTGGTGCGCGCGGTCATCCTCAACTCCGGCGGCGCGAACGCGTGCACCGGCCCGGCCGGCTTCCAGGACACGCACGCCACCGCGGAGCACACCGCGGCCGCGCTGCGCGGCGGGCCGAAGCCGCTGCTGCTCGGCGCCGGTGACGTGGCGGTCTGCTCGACCGGCCTGATCGGCGAGCGGCTGCCGATGGACAAGCTGCTGCCCGGCGTCGAGGCGGCCGTGCGCGGGCTGTCCCGCGACGGTGGCCCCGCGGCCGCGGAGGCCATCATGACCACGGACACCGTCTCCAAGACCGCGATCGTCGAGGGTACGGGCTGGAGCGTCGGCGGCATGATCAAGGGCGCCGGGATGCTGGCCCCCGGGCTCGCCACCATGCTCTGCGTGCTCACCACGGACGCGGTCGCCGGGTCGGACGCGCTGGACGCGGCGCTGCGCCACGCCACCCGCCGCACGCTGGACCGCGTCGACTCGGACGGCGCGATGTCCACGAACGACACCGTGCTGCTGCTGGCCTCCGGCGCGTCCGGCATCGAGCCGAGCCCGGAGGAACTGGCCGAGGCGGTCACCGAGATCTGCCGGCAGCTCTCCCGGAAGCTGATCGCGGACGCGGAGGGCGCCACCAAGGAGGTCGCGATCGCGGTCACCGGCGCGCTCACCGAGGACGACGCGGTCGAGGCCGGGCGCGCGGTGGCCCGCAACAACCTGGTCAAGACCGCGCTGTTCGGCAACGACCCGAACTGGGGGCGGATCCTGGCCGCGGTCGGCACCACCTCGGCCACGTTCGAGCCGGACCGGCTGGACGTGGCGATCAACGGCGTGTGGGTGTGCCGGGGCGGCGCCGCCGCGGAGGACCGGTCCAAGGTGGACCTGTCCGGCCGCGACGTGGAGATCCACATCAACCTCAACGCCGGCGGCGCGGAGGCGACGATCTGGACCAACGACCTCTCCCACGCGTACGTGCACGAGAACTCGGCGTACAGCTCATGACCGCCGCGCTCACCCGTGACCTGGCGGTGGCGCAGCAGAAGGCGGCGACGCTGATCGAGGCGCTGCCCTGGCTGCGCGAGTTCTCCGGCGAGACCGTGGTGATCAAGTACGGCGGCAACGCCATGGTCGACCCGGAGCTGCAGCGCGCGTTCGCCGCGGACATGGTCTTCCTGCGGTACGCCGGGCTCCGGCCGGTCGTGGTGCACGGCGGCGGCCCGCAGATCTCCGCCATGCTGACGAAGCTGGGGCTGGAGAGCGAGTTCCGCGGCGGCCTGCGCGTCACCACGCCGGAGACCATGGACGTGGTGCGGATGGTGCTGGTCGGCAAGGTCGGCCGCGAGCTGGTCGGCCTGATCAACGAGCACGGGCCGTACGCGGTCGGCATGTCCGGCGAGGACGCGAAGCTGTTCACCGCGGTCCGCCGCCCCGCGATGGTCGACGGCGAGCCGGTCGACGTGGGCCTGGTCGGCGACGTCGCCTCGGTCAATCCGTCCGCGGTCGCGGACATCATCGCGGCCGGCCGGATACCGGTCATCGCGACGGTGGCGCCCGACTCCGACGGCGTGCTGCACAACGTGAACGCGGACACCGCCGCCGCCGCGCTCGCGGTCGCGCTCGGCGCCCGCAAGCTGGTGGTGCTCACGGACGTGACCGGGCTCTACCGCGACTGGCCGGACCCGGACAGCCTGATCACCCAGATCACCACGACCGAGCTGGCGGAGCTGCTGCCGAGCCTGGAGTCGGGCATGGTCCCCAAGATGGAGGCCTGCCTGCGCGCGGTCGAGGGCGGCGTCCCCGCCGCGCACGTCGTCGACGGCCGGGTCGCGCACTCGACCCTGCTGGAAGTCTTCACCTCAGAAGGATTCGGAACCATGGTGATGGGGTCATGAGCGAGCTTGCGAGCGAATCATCGGCAGGGAGTCCGGCATGACCTCACTCATCGACCGGTGGCAGGGCTCCATGATGGAGAACTACGCCACGCCCGGGCTGGCGCTGGCCAGCGGTGCGGGCGCGGTCGTCGTCGACGAGGCCGGCAAGCCGTACCTGGACCTGCTCGGCGGCATCGCGGTGAACGCGCTCGGCCACGCCCACCCGGCGGTGGTCGCGGCCGTGACCCGGCAGATCTCCACGCTCGGTCACGTCTCCAACTTCTACGTGGCCGAGCCGACCATCAAGCTGGCCGAGCTGCTGCTGGCGCTGGCCGGGCGGCCGGGCCGGGTGTTCTTCGGCAACTCCGGCGCGGAGGCGAACGAGGCGGCGTTCAAGATGTCGCGCCTCACCGGCCGTACCCACGTGGTGGCCTCCGCGGGGGGTTTCCACGGCCGGACCATGGGCGCGCTCGCGCTGACCGGCCAGCCGTCGAAGGCCGCGCCGTTCCAGCCGCTGCCGGGCAGCGTCACGCACGTGCCGTACGGCGATGTAGACGCGCTCCGGAACGCGGTCACGGACGAGACCGCCATGGTCATTCTGGAGCCGATCCAGGGCGAGGGCGGCGTGCTGGTGCCGCCGGCCGGCTACCTCACCGCGGCCCGGGAGATCACCGCCGGCAAGGGCGCGCTGCTCGCGCTGGACGAGGTGCAGACCGGCATCGGCCGCACCGGGCACTGGTTCGCGCACCAGGCCGAGGGCGTCGAGCCGGACATCGTCACGCTCGCCAAGGGCCTCGGCGGCGGCCTGCCGATCGGCGCGGTGCTCGCGTTCGGCCGCGCGGCCACGCTGTTCCAGCCCGGCATGCACGCCAGCACGTTCGGCGGCAACCCGGTCAGCTGCGCCGCGGCGCTCGCCGTGATCCAGACGATCGCGAACGAGGGCCTGCTCGACCACGTCAAGCGCGTGGGGGAGCGGCTGCGGCGCGGCGTCGAGGCGCTGGGCCACCCGCTGATCAGGGAGGTGCGCGGCGCCGGCCTGCTGCTCGGCATCGTGCTCGACGCCCCGGCCTCCGGCGCGCTGACCGGCGTGCTCAGGGACGCCGGGTTCCTGGTCAACGCGGTCGCGCCGCACGTCGTACGGCTGGCACCGCCCTTGATCCTCACGGCCGAGCAGGCCGACTCGTTCCTCGCCGCGCTGCCCCACGCCCTGGACACGGTGACCTCATGACCCGGCACTTCCTCCGCGACGACGACCTCACCCCGGCCGAGCAGTCCGCGGTGCTCGACCTGGCCCAGCTGATGAAGGCCGACCGGTACGCGCACAAGCCTTTCGCCGGCCCGAAGTCGATCGCGGTGCTGTTCGACAAGCAGAGCCTGCGCACCCGGCTGTCGTTCGACGTGGGCATCGCGGAGCTGGGCGGCAACCCGATCATCGTGGACACCCGGGCCACCCACTTCGGCCGCGGCGAGACGCTCGCGGACGCGGCGCAGGTGCTGTCCCGGTACGTGTCCGCGATAGTGATGCGCACCTACGGCGACGAGCGGATCGCCGAGATCGCGTCCGTGGCCACGGTGCCGGTGATCAACGCGCTCACCGACGGCTTCCACCCCTGCCAGCTCCTCGCCGACCTGCTCACCATCCGGGAGCGGTGCGGCACCACGCACGGGCGCACGCTCGCCTACGTCGGCGACGCGGCCAACAACATGAGCCACTCCTACCTGCTGGCCGGCGCCACCGCGGGCATGCACGTGCGCGTCGCCGGCCCGTCCGGCCACGACCCGGACCCGGCCGTCGTGGCCCGCGCCTCGGAGATCGCGGCGTGGACCGGCGGCTCGGTCAGCGTGCTGCGCGACCCGTTCGAGGCGGCCGACCGGGCCGACGTGATCGCCACCGACACGTGGGTGTCGATGGGCCAGGAGGGCGACGGCCAGGACCGGCACACCCCGTTCCGGCCGTACCAGGTGAACAAGGACCTGCTCGCCGCCGCGAAGCCGGACGCGATCGTGCTGCACTGCCTGCCCGCGCACCGCGGCGACGAGATCACCGACGACGTGATGGACGGGCCGCAGTCCGCGGTCTTCGACGAGGCCGAGAACCGGGTGCACGCGCAGAAGGCGCTGCTGGCCTGGCTGGCAGGGTACTCGGCATGACCGCGCCCACCACCCGCACCGCGCGGCACGCCCGGATCGTGGAGCTGATCCGCGAGAAGGCGATCCGGTCGCAGACGGAGCTGGCCGAGCTGCTCGCCGGCGACGGCGTGCAGGTCACCCAGGCCACGCTCTCCCGTGACCTGGAGGAACTGGGCGCGGTGAAGGTGCGTGGCACCGCGGGCGGCCCGGCCGTCTACCTGATCCCCGAGGACGGCACGCCGGTCATCCGGCAGGCCGAGCAGGCACCGGCGCGGCTGCTGCGGCTGCTGCGCGAGCTGCTCACCGGCGCCGACGCCAGCGGCAACATAGCGGTGCTGCGCACCCCGCCCGGGGCCGCGCAGTTCCTGGCCAGCGCGCTCGACCGGTCCGGCCTGCCGGACGTGGTCGGCACCATCGCGGGCGACGACACCATCCTGGTCGTCGCCCGGGACCCGTTCGGCGGGCCCGCGCTCGCCGAGAAGCTCTCCGCCTGGGCCCGCACCGGGCCCACCGACTCCGATCATTGAGAATGGGCTCGTGACCTCCTCTACTTCCACCAACCGGACCAGCCTCTGGGGCGGCCGCTTCTCCGGCGGCCCCGCCGAGGCGCTGGCCCGCCTCTCCGTCAGCGTGCAGTTCGACTGGCGGCTCGCGCCGTACGACCTGGCCGGCTCCCGCGCCCACGCCCGCGTGCTCGCCCACGCCGGCCTGCTCGACGCGGAGGAGCTCGGCAAGATGCTCGCCGCGCTGGACGACCTGGAGGCCGCCTGCGCGTCCGGCGCGTTCCGGCCCACGGTCGAGGACGAGGACGTGCACACCGCGCTCGAACGCGGCCTGCTGGAACGCCTCGGCACGCTCGGCGGCAAGCTCCGCGCCGGCCGCTCCCGCAACGACCAGGTCGCCACCGACCTGCGCCTCTACCTGCGCGACCACGCCCGCGGCGTGGCGCTGCGCCTGGTCGAGCTGGCCGACGCGCTGGTCGAGCAGGCCGAGCGGCACGTCGAGACGCCCGCGCCCGGCATGACCCACGTGCAGCACGCGCAGCCGGTCACGTTCGGGCACTGGCTGCTCGCGCACGTCCAGCCGCTGCTGCGCGACCTCGAGCGGCTGCGGGACTGGGACGCGCGGGCCGCGGTCAGCCCGCTCGGCTCCGGCGCGCTCGCGGGCTCGTCGCTGCCGCTCGACCCGGTGCAGGTCGCCAAGGAGCTCGGCTTCGCCACCGCGGCGCCGAACTCGATGGACGCGGTCGCGGACCGGGACTTCGTGGCCGAGTTCCTGTTCGTCACCGCGATGATCGGCGTGCACCTCTCCCGGCTGGGCGAGGAGGTGGTGATGTGGACGTCGCAGGAGTTCGGCTGGGTCGAACTGGACGACGCGTTCGCCACCGGGTCGTCGATCATGCCGCAGAAGAAGAACGCGGACATCGCGGAGCTGGCCCGGGGCAAGTCCGGCCGGCTGATCGGCGGCCTGATGACGGTGCTGACCATGCTCAAGGGCCTGCCGCTGACCTACGACCGGGACATGCAGGAGGACAAGGAGCCCGCGTTCGACGCCGTCGACCAGCTCCAGCTGGTGCTGCCCGCGCTGGCCGGCATGATCTCCACGATGACCGTGCGCGCGGACCGGCTCGCCGCCGCCGCGCCGGTCGGGTACACGCTGGCCACCGAGGTCGCGGACTGGCTGGTCCGCAAGGGCGTCCCGTTCCGCGAGGCGCACGAGATCACCGGGAAGCTGGTCGCGCTCTGCGTGGCCCGGGACTGCGCGCTGGACGAGGTCTCCGACGAGGACCTGGCCGCGATCTCCGACCACCTGGACCCGGACGTGCGCTCGGTGCTGTCCGTCAAGTCCGCGCTGGCCGCGCGCACCACGTACGGCTCCACCGGCCCCGGCCCGGTCGCCGACCAGCTCGCCGCCGCCGCGGACAAGCTGATCACCTGGCGCACCTGGTCCGAGGAGTCGGTCGTCCCCCGTTAGAGGTCCTTCGGGTCGCCCGTTCGCCGGGCGACCCATAAGGTCATGATCCATGGGGTACGCGTGGCTGGCGGCGCCGGCATCCGAGATCGCGGACACCGCCGCCGGCCTGCTCGGCTGGGAGATCGCGGCGAACGGCGTGCGCATCCGGCTCACCGAGGTCGAGGCGTACAGCGGGCTCGGTGAGGACCCGGCCTCGCACGCCCACCGCGGCCCCACCACGCGCAACGCGGTCATGTTCGGCCCGGCCGGCCACCTCTACGCGTACTTCGTCTACGGTGCCCACTGGTGCCTCAACATCGTCTGCGGCGAGCCCGGCCGCGCCGCCGCCGTGCTGCTGCGCGCCGGCGAGGTCGTCGACGGCCTGGACACCGCCCGCGCCCGCCGCCCCGCCGCCCGTACCGACGCCGACCTCGCCCGCGGCCCCGCCAAACTCTGCACCGCGCTCGCCCTGGACGGCGCCGCCACCGGCACCTCGGCCATCGACGGCACCGGCCCCGCGCTGCTCACACCCCCGACCCGCCCGCCGGCCCGGTCCGACATCGAGGCCGGCCCCCGCGTCGGCGTCGCGGCCGCCCACGACGTCCCGTGGCGCTTCTGGCTCCGCGCCGACCCCACCGTCTCCGCGTACCGCCGCCACACCCCCCGGGCCCGCCGCCGCCCCTGATCATCGGTGCCGCCGGGCCGGGCGCCGGTGACGTACCGTGATGATCGGGTCGTGGGCCTGCCGGTGGGGCGATGGGCGGAATGTGGTGGGATGGGGCGATGAGGCTGGAGCTGACCCCGTGGGCCGAGGAGGACCTCGGCCTGCTGCGGCGGATCAACGTGCCGGAGATGAAGGGTCACCTCGGTGGGCCGGAGTCGGAGGAGAAGATCGTCGACCGGCACCGGCGGTACGTGCACATGCCCATCACCGGGACCGGCGTCATGTTCCGGGTCGCGCTGCTGCCGGAGCGCACGCCCGTGGGCAGCATCGGCTACTGGGACCGGGAGTGGCACGGCGACACGGTGTGGGAGACCGGCTGGAGCGTGCTGAACGAGTTCCAGGGGCGCGGGATCGCGTCCGAGGCCGCGCGTGAGGTGATCGCGCGGGCGGCGGCGGACGGGCGCCGCCGATGGCTGCAGGCGTTCCCGAAGGTGAACAACGCGGCGTCGAACGCGGTCTGCCGCAAGGCCGGCTTCACCCTGGTCGGCGAGACCGACTTCGAGTTCCCGATCGGCACCCCGATCCGCTGCAACGAGTGGAAGCTGGACCTGAGCCGCGTAGCGGCGTGAGCACGAGGCCGCGGCGCGGCCGCCGCCCGCCGAGTCGCCGCCCGCCCGCTCGCCGAGTCGCCGCCCGCCCGGTCGCCTCTCGAGCGGCTGCTGTCCGAGCGACCGCCGCCCGACCGGGCGACGCGCGCCGGTCGCCCGCCGGCCCGGCGACGACCAGCCGGCGGCCGACTGACACGGCGACCGCTGGTGCGCCGCTTCGCGGCCCACAGGCTGGTGCGCCGCTTCGCGGCCCACAGGCTGGTGCGCCGCTTCGCGGCCTACAGGCTGGCCGCTAGCGTTGCCTCCAGGTTGTCGAGGCAGGCGCGGATGGCGCCGAGTACGCCCGCACGGTCGCCGAGGGCGGAGAGGGCGAGGCGGGGTGGGACGAGCGTGCGCGGGCGCAGGTGGCGTTCCAGCGCGGCCAGCAGTGGCGGGCCGCCGCGGGAGACGCCGCCGCCGATGACCACCAGTTCCGGGTCCAGCACCAGCAGCGCGGGGGCCAGGCCGCGGGCGAACCGGGCGGCGATCTCGTCGATCGCGGTGAGCGCGGCCGGGTCGCCGTCGGCGGCGGCGCGCAGCACCGCGCCGGAGTCGGGGAAGGCGCCGCCGCCGAGCCGGCCGATCGCGTCGGCGCCGACCACGCGTTCCAGCGGGCCCATGCCACCGACGACCGGCGGCGTCTCGTCCAGGTCGATGAACCCGATCTCGCCGGCGGCGCCGCCGACGCCCCGGTGCAGCCGCCCGCCGACGACCAGTCCGGCGCCGATCCGCGAGCCCCAGTGCACGAACAGCACGGTGGCGGCGTCGGTGGCCACGCCCTGCCAGCGCTCGGCGAGCACGGACAGGTTCACGTCGTTCTCCACCAGCACCGGGCAGCGGAACATCCGGCCCAGTTCCGCGTCCAGCGGCAGCGACGCCCAGCCGGGGATGCTGGGCGCGAGCCGGAACGTGCGGTTCTCTGGGTCCGCGATGCCGGGCGAGCCGATGCAGACCGCGTAGACCTCGTCCTCGGTGCGTCCGGCCCGGGCCAGCGCGGCCCGGACCGTGTCCGCGATCAGCGTGATCAGCTCGGGGCCGTCGCCGGCCGACCCGGTGGAGACGCGCAGCTCGGCCAGCGGGGCGCCGATCAGGTCGGTGATCATCACTATCGCCTTGTGCGGGCCGACGTCCGCGCCGACCAGGCAGCCCGCGCCGGCGCGGAACGAGACCAGTTGCGCGGGGCGGCCCTTGCGCGGCGCGGCCGTGACGTCGGCGGTGCCGTGCACCGGCGAGATCCAGCCGGCGCGTTC
This sequence comes from Catenuloplanes atrovinosus, assembly GCF_031458235.1. NCBI lineage: Bacteria > Bacillati > Actinomycetota > Actinomycetes > Micromonosporales > Micromonosporaceae > Catenuloplanes > Catenuloplanes atrovinosus. The sequence continues at coordinate 1,362,353 of NZ_JAVDYB010000001.1, forward strand.
CAGCAGCGTGAGCGCCTGCGTGACGGTGGGGCGGGTGAGCCCGGTGCGGTCCATCAGGTCGGCGACGCGCTGCGGCCCGCCGGTGCGCAGCGCCGTCAGTACGGCGCTCGCGTTCAGCCGGCGCAGCACGTGCGGTCCGCTTCCCCTTGACGTGGTGCTCACGACAGAGCAGAGTACCCGTTTATTAAAGAAAATTCCTTTATTAAGTAACCCAGGTCCGCGACCATCATCCCGGCCGGGGAGGCCCGCATGCCCGATGAAGACCTTGCCCACCGCACCGCCGTCGTGGCCGGTGCCGCCCACCCGATCGGCCGGGCCGTCGTCGCCGAACTCGCCATCCGCGGCGCCTCGGTCATCGCGGTCGACGTGACCAGCCCGTGCGAGGCGCGCGATCGGGTGATCGGCGTCGTCGCCGGGCACCGGCCGGCCGAGTTCGCCGATCGGGCCATCGCGGCCTGCGAGGTCCTCGGCGCCACGCCGGACATCCTGGTCACCTGCCCGCTGCCGATCACGCACGCCGCAAGCGTCCACCTCGGACTGACCGCGCTGGTCCGCGACGGCGGCGCGGTGGTCAACGTCGCGGAGGCGCCCGCCGCCCCGGACGCGGCCCGCACCGCGGCCGTCGCGCTCTCCGGGCTCACCCGGCTGATGACCGAGCGGCTGCGCGCCCGCGCCGTCCGGGTCAACGGCGTGCTCGCCGCCGGCCTCGCCGACGAGGACCGGCCCGCGCCCGTGCTGCCGCCCACGCCCGTCGGCCGCCCCGGGTGGGCCGACGAGGTGGCGCGGTGCGTGGCGTTCCTCGCGTCACCGCAGGCGTCCTATGTGGCCGCCGCGGTGCTGCCGGTCGACGGCGGGCTCGGGCTGATGCGGCCCGAGCCGTCCGGCTACTGGCACCGCACCACCCTCCGCACCCCCGAACCGGCACTCGCTCACTGAAGGAGCCTCCATGCAGCGTCGCGGCCGTCTCGCGCTCGCCGCTCTCACCGGTCTCGTGCTCGCGGCCGGCGCGGCCGTACCGGCGCAGGCCGTTTCCGGTCCGTCCCGGCCCGACCTGCCGCGCGGCCCGCTGCCGCTCGGCCCGGCCGGGCTGACCGAGACCCGCACCGAGCGGACGCTCGCGCCCGGCGTGGTCATGACCACCATCGCCCGCGGCCAGGCCGACCCGGCGAGGGCCTACTGGACGATCGGCATCAACCTGCCCATCGGTACGGCCCGCGGCGCGCTCGGCACGCTCGCCGACGCCCAGGCCGTCCGCGCGCGGCTGCTCGCGGACCCCACGGTCGCGGCGCTGCTGGCCGAGCGCGGCTGGGAGCCGCGCGTCGAGGCGGTCGACTACGCGCCGACGCTGGCCGGGTACGCCGGCGGCACGATCGGCTACACGCTGCGCATCGGCCGGTACACCGAGAAGCCGGCCGGTTCCGACCCGGTCCTCGCCGCGCTCGGCGCCGCCGGGTTCCCCGCGTTCACCCTGCACACCGGCCAGGACGGCCGCCCGGACAGCACCGGCCCGTGGGCGATGCGGGTGCTCACGGTGGACCCGAGGCGCTTCCGCGGCGACGTCACCGCGTCCGTCGGCGACGCGGTCACCGGCCAGCAGAACACCAGCGCGATCGCGGCCGCGGCCGGCGCGCTCTACGCGGTCAACGGCGGCTACTTCGTGGTCAACGGCGCCGACGGCGCGCCCGGCACGCCGGCCGGCCTGAGCGTGATCGACGGTGAGCCGAAGACCGCCGCCACCGCGGGCCGCCCCGTGCTGCTGATCCGCGACGACGGCCGGCGCACCGAGATCGAGAATCTGACCAGCCGGTACGCGCTGCGCTTCGGCGCCGGCCGCCCGCACCTGGTCGACGCGCTGAACCGGGTGCCCGGCAAGATCCGCAACTGCGGCGGAGTCGGCGGCGACCTGCCCACCCAGCGCCCGGTCCACGACTTCACCTGCACCGACCCGGACGAGATCGTGGTCTTCACGGACGACTACGGCACCGCCACCCCGGCCGGCGACGGCGTCGAGGCGCTGATCGGCCCGTCCGGCCGCGTCGTCGAGGTACGTGCCCGGACCGGCGCCACCGTGCCGGCCGGCCACCGCATCGTGCAGGCGATCGGCGCGGACGCGGCCTGGCTGACCGCGCACGCGAAGCCCGGCGCCAGGCTGACGCTGGACACCACGGTCGCCGACGCGCGTGGCCGCACCGTCTGCTTCGGACCGCGCGACTTCGTGGTCAACGGCGGCCCGCGGCTGGTCCGCGGCGGGCGCGTGGCCGTCGACCCGGTGGCCGACGGCCTGGTGCACGAGGACCCGGCGCTCGGCCTGCCCGACTCGGCGCAGGGCGCGGCCTGGGGCTACAACTGGTTCATCCGCGACAACCCGCGCACCGGGGCCGGCATCGACCGGCAGGGCCGGCTGATGCTGATCCAGGTCGACGGCCGTCAGGCGAACCTCAGCCAGGGGCTGCCGATCGCCGCGTTCGCCGAGGTCTTCCGCTCGCTCGGCGCGGTCGAGGCGATCAACCTGGACGGCGGCGGCTCGTCCGCGACCGTGGTCGACGGCGTGCTGGTCAACTCGCCCTCCGACCAGAACTCCGCCGGGCAGCAGGTCGAGCGCGCCACCGGCGACGCCATCCTGATCACTCGCTGATCCCCGCCCCGGCCGGCTTCCCGTCACCACGGGGAGCCGGCCGCGGCTCAGCCCTCCGCCAGCACCTCCAGGATCGCCTCGCCGTACCGCGCGAGCTTGGCCTCGCCGACGCCGCTCACGCCGGACAACTGCGCAAGCGACGCCGGCTTGACCGCGGCGATCTGCCGCAGCGTCGCGTCGTTGAACACGATGTACGCCGGCATGCCCTGCGCCTTGGCCTCACCGGCGCGCCACGTCCGCAACCGCTCGAACAGCGCGGTGTCCGCGGGCGCCAGGTCGGCCGGCGGCGCCTTGACCGCGCCGGAGGACGACGAGCGCGCCGCCCTCGCCTTCCGCTTCGGCTCGGTGCGCAGCATGACCGTGCGCTGCCGGGCCAGCACCTCGCGGCTGCCGTCGGTCAGCACCAGCACGCTGTAGTCGCCCTCGACCGTGAGCAGCCCCTGGGCCAGCAGCTGCCGGACCACGCTGCGCCACTGCGCCTCGGACAGGTCGGTGCCGATGCCCCAGGTGGACAGCTCGTGGTGCCGGCCGCGGCGCGTCTCGTCCGTCTCCCGCCCGAGCAGGATGTCGATCGACCGTCCCGCGCCGTACTTCCGGCCGCGCTCGCGCTGCAGCCGCAGGATCGTGGAGAGCAGCTTCTGCGCCGGGACGGTGCCGTCCCACGACTCCGGCGGCGTCAGGCAGGTGTCGCAGTTGCCGCAGGGCGTCGACTCCTCGCCGAAGTACTTCAGCAGTTGCACGCGCCGGCACTCGACGGTCTCGCAGAGCGCGAGCATCGCGTCCAGGTGCGTGGTCAGCGACCGCTTGTGCGCCAGGTCGCCCTCGGAACTCTCGATCATGCGGCGCTGCTGGACCACGTCGTTCAGCCCGTACGCCAGCCAGGCGGTGGACGGCAGCCCGTCCCGCCCGGCGCGGCCGGTCTCCTGGTAGTAGCCCTCCACCGACTTCGGCAGGTCGAGGTGGGCGACGAACCGCACGTCCGGCTTGTCGATGCCCATGCCGAACGCGATCGTGGCCACCATGACCAGCCCCTCCTCGCGCAGGAACCGGGACTGGTTGCGCGCGCGGAGCCCGGCGTCCAGACCCGCGTGGTAAGGCAGCGCGGGGATGCCCTCGCGGGACAGGAACTCGGCCGTCTTCTCCACCGAGGCGCGGGACAGGCAGTAGACGATGCCGGAGTCGCCCGCGTGCTCGGTGCGCAGCAGCTCGAGCAGTTGCTTCTGCGGACCGTCCTTCGGGACGATGCGGTACTGGATGTTGGGCCGGTCGAAGCTGGCGACGAAGTGCTTCGCCTCGGTCAGCTTCAGCCGGGTCGCGATCTCCGAGTGCGTCGCCGTGGTCGCGGTCGCGGTGAGCGCGATGCGCGGCACGTCGGGCCAGCGCTCGTGCAGCATCGACAGCTGGAGGTAGTCCGGCCGGAAGTCGTGGCCCCACTGCGACACGCAGTGCGCCTCGTCGATCGCGAACAGCGAGATCTTGCCGCGGTCGAGCAGTCGCTGCACGCCCGCGGTGCCCAGCGCCTCCGGCGCCAGGTAGAGCAGGTCGAGCCGGCCGCCCACGAACTCCTGCTCGACCAGGCGGCGCTGGTCCAGCGTGAGCGTGGAGTTGAGGAAGTCGGCGCGCACGCCGAGCGCGCGCAGCGCGTCCACCTGGTTCTGCATCAGCGCGATCAGCGGCGAGATCACCACGCCGGTGCCGGGCCGGACCAGCGCCGGGATCTGGTAACACAGCGACTTGCCGCCGCCGGTCGGCATCAGCACCAGCGCGTCCCCGCCCGCGACCACGGTGTCGATGATCTGCTGCTGCTCGCCGCGGAAGGAGTCGTAGCCGAAGATGCGGCGCAGCACCTCGGCCGGGCCGGCGCCGGTCAGGTCGGGCGCGGACTGCGGCACGGGCGCGCCGGCCGGAACCGCGTCCTCCCAGCTGCCCAGCTCCTCCTCATCCGCCCAGTCCTCCGCCGGGGGCTCGTCGTCCACCGGCCAGTCGCGCCACTCCTCGTCCACGGCGGCGACTCTACCCACCCCCACCGACAGGTTCCGACCCCGCGGACCCGGAAACCGCCCGATCGGTCACGTTCCTCCCTTGTGGTGCGCGACGGCCGGGTGTCACGGTGGATCGCATGGCCTATCCGCCGGAACCGTGGCACCTCAGGGGGCAGATGCACGTCTCGGTCTGGCTGGTCCCGGCCGCCGGCCTGCCGCCGCACCCGCAGGGGCTGGCCGCGCCGCCGCTGACCGTGGCCGGCCGCGTCCCGGTCGGCGCCGCCTGGGTGAGTTACCGGCCCGGCGGCGTGCTCAGCTACCGCGAACTGCTCGCCGGGCGCCTGGTCCGCGACCACGGCCGCCCGCGCGCCACCATCACCGAGATCTGGGTGGACAGCGAGGCCTCCCGGGACGGCGGGCGCGAGCTGTGGGGCATCCCGAAGGAGCTGGCCGAGCTCACGGTCGACGCGCCGGAGCCGGCCGCGCCCGGCATCGCGCACGCCGTGCTCCGCGCCGGCCCGCGGTTCCCCGGCCGCTGGCCGGTCGGCCTGCGCGTGCTGCAGCTGCTGCACGGCAGACCCCTCACCACGGGGGTACGCGGCCGCGCCGCGCTCCGCCTCGACCGGATCGCCTGGTCCCCGCTGCCGGACGGCCCGCTCGGCTACCTGGCCGGCCGCCGCCCGCTGCTGTCCGTCACGTTCGCCGACTTCGACATCACGTTCGGCTCGCGGTGACGCCGGCGTAGTCGGCGAGGTTCAGCCGCGCGGTGCGCCGGACGTACTCGCGGCCGGTGCCCGGCCAGTTCGTCACGATCCGGCCGCCCGGTCCGACGTACCAGCTGTCACAGCCGGTCCAGACGCTGGCCGACAGCCGGCGCCGCAGCTCCGCGTCGTGCCGCGCGGCCACCTCGGGCGACACGCACAGCGGCGGCGCGCCCGCGGCCAGCGCGCGCACGGCCTGCACGATGTAGCGCGCCTGGGCCTCCTGGAAGATCACGACGGACGTGGTGCCGGTGTTCGTGTTCGGGCCGTACACCAGGAACATGTTCGGGAAGCCCGGCACCGCCATGCCGAGATAGGCGTGCGCGCCGTCCCGCCACGTCTCGCGCAGCGTCACCCCGTCGCACCCGGTGATCCGCATCGGCGCCACGAACTCCGCCGCCGCGAAGCCGGTGCCGTAGACCAGCAGGTCCGCCTCGTGCAGCACGCCGTCGGCGGTGCGCACGCCGCGCGGCTCGACCGCGGTGATCCGCTCGGTGACCAGCTCCACGTCCGGGCGGCCGAGCACGGGCAGCCACGCGTTCGTGAACAGCGTGCGCTTGCAGCCGAGCGGGATGGTGGGCGTGACCTTGGCGCGCAGCACCGGGTCCCGTACCTGCCAGCGGCGCTGCGCCGCGGACAACCGGGTCACCAGCGTACGGGCGAGCACGTCCCCGGTGACCGCCCGCGTCGCGAACCAGGTCAGCGCCAGCGTGGCCGCGCGCGCCGGCCACATCGCGCCGGGCACCCGGCGGTAGAGGAGGCGCCGCACCGGTCCGTACCGCCGATCGGGTTTGGGCATGGTCCACGCCGCGGTGCGCTGGAAGACCGTGATCCGCGCCGCGTCCCCGGCGATCGCCGGCACGAGCTGGATCGCGCTGGCCCCGGTGCCGATCACCGCGACCCGCCGGCCGGTGACCTCGACCGTGTCGTCCCAGGCCGCGGTGTGCAGCGCCCGGCCGGCGAACGTGCCCGCGCCCGGCAGTGCCGGGATCACCGGCCGGGACAGCTGCCCGACCGCGGGGACCAGCACGTCCGCCTCGATCCCGGTGCCGTCCGCGGTGGCGATCAGCCAGCGGCCGGCGTCCCAGCGGGCCGCGACGACCTCGGTGTTCAGCCGGACGTGCGGCGTGACGCCGAGTTCGTCCGCGCAGCGCCGCACGTACGCCAGGATCTCGTGGTGCGGCGGGTAGCGCCGGGACCAGTGCGGGTTCGGGAAGAACGAGTACGAGTAGAGCGGCGCCGGCACGTCACAGGCGCACCCCGGGTAGCGGTTGTCCCGCCACACGCCGCCGATCCGGTCCGCACGCTCCAGCAGCACGACGTCGGTGAACCCGGCCCGGCGCAGGAGCGCGGCGACCGCGATCCCGCCGAGACCGGCGCCCACGATGGCCACCCTCGGCATCCACGGAAGTTAACATCCGTTAACCAGCACATTCAACCGGGTGAATGGCAAGATCGCCTGGTAGCGGGCCCGCCTCGGCCACCACGCGACCGTCCGGCGCCCAGATCGTGGAGTGCCCGGCCGCCTCCGTGAAGCCGAACCCGGTGCCGCCCGCGAAGCTCGCGAACGCCACCCAGACGCCGTGCTCCGCCGCGATCCGCCGGGCCCGCTCGCCGTGCACGTGCCGCTCGTGCGCGTGATCCAGCACGCCCGCCAGGTACGCGTCGATGCCGAGCGCGGCCGTGCGCGCGGCCTGCTCCGGCACGCCGGTGTCCTTGCACACGGCCAGGCCCAGCCGCACGCCGTCCACCGTCACCGCGGCCGGCTCGTCCCCCGGCGTCATGAACTCCGGCTCCGCCCCACCGACGAACATCTTCCGGTACGCCACCCGCGCGCCCGTCCCGTCGACCGCCAGCACGCCGATGTGCTTCCCGGCCGCCGTGCCCACCGGCGCGCCCGCCAGCGCCAGCGCGCCGGTCTCCGCGCACGCCTCGACCAGCGGCGCCAGCCGGGGATCGCCGGGCGACAGCGGGGGAGCGTCCAACTCGTACCCGGTGAGCGACATCTCCGGGAAGACCACCACCCGGGCCCCCTCGGCCCGCCGCACCAGGTCCGCGTGGGCCCGTGCGTTGGCCGCCACGTCCCGCGCCACACACTCCGGCTGCGCGACCGCCAGCCGTACCGTCCTCGTCATCTGCGCACCATGATCCTCTCGTAGGCCCGGAGTACGAACGTCGGCCGCCGCACCGGCTCCTCGGCCGGTTCCAGCGGCTCGTCCAGCAGCGCGGCCAGCCCCGCCCGCAGCTCCAGCCGGGCCAGCGGCGCGCCCAGGCAGAAGTGCAGGCCGGCACCGAAGCCGACGTGCGGATTCGGGTCGCGCCCCACGTCGAGGCGGTCCGGCGCGGCGAACACGGCCGGGTCCCGGTTCGCGGCGCCGAGCAGCGCGCCGATCCGCCCGCCGGCCGGCACGGTCACGCCGCCGACCGCCACGTCCTCGATCGCGGTGCGGACGAACAGGTGCAGCGGCGGGTCGTACCGGATCGTCTCCTCCACCGCGGACGGGATCAGCGACCGGTCCGCGCGCAGCCGCGCCAACTGGTCCGGATGCCGCCACAGTGCTACCCACCCGCCGCCGAGCGCGTTCACCGAGGCCTCGTGGCCCGCGTTGAGCAGCAGGATGGCGGACGCCACCAGCTCGTCCCCGGTCAGCTCCACCGCGGTCAGGTGCGTGATCAGATCCTCGGCCGGGCGCCGTCGCCGCTCGTCGGCGAGCGCGCGCAGATAGTCGGCGAAGGCGGCCGACGCGGTCAGCGCCGCGGCCTCGTCCGCCGGCGTGCGCGACGGCTCGTACATCCGCACGATCGCGGCCGACCACGGCCGCAACAGGTGCCGGTCCGCGCGCGGCACCCCCAGCAGGTCCGCGATCACGTCCACCGCCAGCGGCTCCGCCACGTCCGCCAGCAGGTCGAACTCGTCACCCGCGGCGCGGAGCAGCTCGGCCGCGCGCGCCGCGATCGCCGGCTCCAGCCGCGCCACGTGCCCACGCGCGAACGCGGACGCCACCAGCGACCGCAGCCGGGTGTGCGCCGGCGGCTCGTTCTCCATCATCTGATTCCGATGAAGCAGGTTGAACGCGGCATATCGGTCCGCGGGCTCCCGGTCCCGCCAGATCCGCCCGAGCCGCCGGTCCCGCAGCACGGTCCGTACCGTCGCGTGGCTCGCCGCCAGCCACATGTCCTCGTGCCACACCACCGGCCCGCGTTCGCGCAGCTCCGCCAGGACCGGATACGGATTCCTGATCAGCTCCGGATCCGCGAAGTCGATCACCATCGTTCTACCCTATGGCCCATGCCCGCGATCACCATGGCCGAAGGCGGCGGCCGGTCGGTGCGGGGCCGGCCTCGCCGCGCGGGCCCGCCGCGATCCGGCCCTGCACGATGCTCGGCCGCGGCGGCGGGTCGAACCCGCCGCCCGCACCGGCCACGATCACGGAACGCGCGGCGGCGGCACCGTCATCGACACGGCGCGAATCCCATCAACGATCGAATGGGCATTCGAGTTACGTACCTTGACCGGTGGCACAGCGTCCGGAAGGGTCGGAAGGCTATGAGGGAGCTTCCCGATCGGGTGCCGGACGGAGTGGACTTCTCCGTGCCGAACGCCGCGCGGATATATGACCACGCACTGGGCGGATATCACAACTTTGCGATAGACCGCGAATTCTGGCGGACCGCGGAGGAACTGGTCCCGGGCGCGCGCGGCATCGCGCACGCGCACCGCGCGTTCCTCGGCCGGGCCGTGCGTGAGCTGGCCGCCCTGGGCATCCGCCAGTTCCTGGATCTCGGCTCCGGCCTGCCGACGCTCGGCAACGTGCACGAGGCGGCCCGGGACGCCGACCCGGGCGCCCGGGTGATCTACGTGGACAACGACGCGGCCACCGTGGTGCAGGGACGTGCGCTGCTGGAACGCGAGCCCCGGGTGCGCGTCATCGAGGGTGACCTGCGCCGGCCGGAGGACGTGCTATACCACCCGGAGGTGCTCGATCTGCTGGACTTCGCGGAGCCGGTCGCGGTGCTGCTGGTGGACGTGCTGCACCTGGTGCCGGACGCGGACCGGCCCGCGGAGATCGTCGCGCGGCTGGGTGAGGCGTGCGTCTCCGGCAGTCACGTGGTGCTCTCGCACCAGGCGCCGGACCCGGAGCACGCGGGGCTGCCGTACCCGATGACGGTCTTTCCGCGTACCGCCGGCGAGCTCTCCGCGATATTGGGGGATTTCGACATCGTCGATCCCGGAGTGGTGCCGGCGACCGATTGGCGTCCCGATCCGCTGGCGGCCGAGACGTCACGGCCGAGCGCGCTCGCGGCCGTCGCCCGAAAACGGTGAAAAAAGCGTCCGTGCAAAAACCGGGTGTGGATTTCCGAATGCGCGAGCGGCCATAATCGCTGACGCGACACCTCAACCCTCACGAGGATCGCGCGCGGAAAGGTCGGCTCATGTGGCAATCCGATGAGGCGGCGGATGTCGTCCGCCTCGCGCACGCGTGGATGCGTGCGATCTCGGCCGTCACGTTCGTGCCCGGGCCGCGCCGCCGCGCGCTCGACCTGATCGAGTCGTTCACGGTCCGGCTGGCCGACGCGCTCGCGGAGGACCCGTTCGACGCCGAGGCCGGCTACCGCGTGGGGGAGGAACTCGTCGACGCGCGGATGGCCGCGCCGGCCGTGCTCGGCGAGACACTGGCCGTGCTCACGCCCGGGCTGCTGGCCCGCACGGACGCGCCGTCCCGGGTCGGCGCGCTGCTCGGCCGGCTCGCCACCGGGTTCACCGGCACGCTGCGCGAGCGCGGCGCGGACGCGACGGACTGCCTGCGCCGCGCGCTGGAGGCGACCCGGCGCCGCGAGGAGGCCGGCATCCAGCGCCGGCTGCGGAACACGCTGCTGTACGACCCGCTCACCGGCCTGCCGAACCGGTCGAAGTTGCTGGACGGCCTCGCCGCGGTGATCGGCAACGCGCTGCCCGGCGAGCGCGTCGGCCTCTGCCTGCTGGAGCTGGACCGGTTCGCCGCGGTCGTCGACACCATGGGCCACGAGCGCGGCGACGACCTGCTGCGCCTGGTCGCGCAGCGGCTGCGCGCGGTCGCCCACCGCCACCACTACTTCCTGCACCACCCCGGCGAGGACCGGTTCGCCGCGGTGATCACCGGCACCGGCGGGCCGAACGATCTGATCAAGGCCGCCGACCTGCTGCTGCGCGCGCTGCCGAATCCGTACGTGGTGGACGGCCACGCCATGCCGATCTCCGGCCGGGCGGGCATCGCCGAGACCACGGCCGCGGACACCACCCCCGAGTCACTGCTGCGCTCCGCCACGATCGCGCTCGGCTGGGCCACCCACGACGACGCGGGCCCGGTCGCGGTCTTCGACCCGGACCGTGGCGCCACCGACATCCGCCGGCACCGGCTGACCGCGGCCATGCCGGGCGCGCTCGACGACGGCCAATTCCTGCTGCACTATCAGCCGCTCGTGGACCTGCTCGACCGCCGGACCGCCGGGGTGGAGGCGCTGGCCCGCTGGCGGCTGCCGGCCACCGGGCTGGTCCCGCCCGGCGAGTTCATCCACCTGGCCGAGCGGACCGGGCTGATCAACGCGCTGGGCATGCGCCTGCTGGAGGCGGCCTGCGCGCGCGGTGCGGAGTGGCACCCGGCCGGCGTGTTCGTCAGCGTCAACCTGTCACCGGTGCAGTTGTCCGATCCGGGCCTGGTCGCCATGGTCGCGGCCGCGCTGGACCGGACCGGCCTGCTCCCGTCCCGCCTGCAGCTGGAGGTGACCGGCAGCGCCCCGCTGACCGGGCACCACGACACGCTGCGCGGCCTCGCCGACCTGGGTGTCCGGCTGGCCGTCGACGACTTCGGCGCCGGGTCCGCCAGCGTGGCCGACCTGGCCGGGCTGCCGTTCTCCGCGGTCAAGCTGGCGCCGCGGTTCCTCCGCGACCTGGACGACCCGACGCTGCTCGCCGGCGTCATCCGGCTCTGCCACGACCTGGGCATCACGGTCACCGCGGTCGGCGTCGAGACCGACGAGCAGGCCGCCGTGCTCCGCCGCCTCGCCTGCGACCTCGGCCAGGGCTTCCGCTTCGCCCGCCCGGTTCCCGCGTCGGACATCACCCGCATGCTCGGGTAAGACGACGAGATCCGGACCCGGACACGCTGCCGCGCGCCGCGTGGCGCAGGCCGGCCGCGGCCCCGGGAGAGCCGCGGCCGGCTCAGGCCGGCTGGGGCCGGGGCGTGATCGGCAGGTACACCCGGAACCGCGTCTCGCCCGGCTTCGACGTCACGCGGATGTCGCCGCCGTGCTTGTTGACCACGATCCGGTACGAGATGTCCAGCCCTAGCCCGGTGCCCTCGCCCACCGGCTTCGTGGTGAAGAACGGCTCGAAGATCCGGCTGAGGTTCTCCGGCGGGATGCCGTGCCCGGTGTCGCCGACCTCGACGACCACGCAGTCGGCCTCCCGCTCGGTCCGGATGGTCAGCGTCCCGCTCTCGCCCATCGCGCCGATCGCGTTGTCCAGCAGGTTCGTCCAGACCTGATTCAGCTCCGCCGCGTAGGCCGGGATCGGCGGCAGCGTCTTGTCCACGTCCTTGACGATCGTCACGCCCGGCGGGATCTTCGACTTGATCATCGTCATGGTGGCCCAGAGCAACTCGTGCACGTCCACCGTCTGGTACGGCGCACGGTCCAGCTGCGAGTACTGCTTGGTGGCCTTGACCAGCCCGGAGATCCGCCGGACCGCGTCGTCGATCTCCTTCATCAGCAGCTCGGTGTCGACCGTGTACGTGATGTACCGGATCGCCAGCTCCGCGTAGTCGTCGCCGACCGCCGCGGTCACCCGGGACAGCCAGTCCGCGTCCAGCCCGCCCGCGACCAGCGTGCCCGCGAGGTCCCAGCCGCCCTCCACGCCGTGCTCGTCCAGCCAGTCGCCGAGCTCGTCCTCCGCGTCCGACGTGGCCAGCGGCGACATCTCCTCCGCGTGCGCGGCCCGCTTGACCGCGTCGTCCTGGAACCGCACCAGCTCGTGCAGCCGCGACCCGTCCAGCCGCCCGTCCGCGATCCGCGCCAGCTTGTCCCGCATGCCGGCGACCCGGCCGCGCAGCGCCTCGGTCGCCCGGACCGCGGCCGCGGCCGGATTGTTCAGCTCGTGGGTCAGGCCGGCGGAGAGCGCGCCGAGCGCGAGCAGCCGCTGCCGCTCGCCGACCACGGTGCTGACCGCGCGCTGGCCGACGAACAGACCCTCCAGCAGGTGCACGGCCATCGGGAACCAGTCGCGCATGATGCCGGCGAACGTCTCCGCGGGCAGCACCCACAGTCGCAGGTCGGTGACCGCGTGCATGCTGTGCGGGTACGTGTGCTCGCTCGTCTCGCCCACGTACGCCCGGGTGGCTCCCCCGTACGACCCGCGCTGGTCGCTCCGGGCGAACTCGACCCGGTCGCCGTTCACCAGCGCGCTCAGCGAGACCGTGCCCTCCAGCAGCACGTAGAAGCAGGTCGCCGGCTCCCCCTCGCGGAACACCGTGTCGCCCGCGGACGCGGTCTCGATGGTGCCGTTCTCCGCCAGCCAGGCCAGCTTCTCGTCGTCCAGCTTCTCGAACAGGAACAGCCCGCGCAGTTCCCCGGCCGTCAGCTTCACTGCGCCTCCAGGTATCGGTGGATCACGGAGACGGCCATCGCGCCCTCGCCGACCGCGGACGCCACCCGCTTCACCGATTCCGCGCGCACGTCACCGGCCGCGAACACGCCCGGCATGCTGCACTCCAGGTGGTACGGATCGCGCGGCAGCGTCCAGCCGTGCGGCCGCTGCCCGTCCGTGATCAGCGACGGGCCGGTCACGATGTAGCCGCGATCGTCGCGGGCGACCGCGCCGTCCAGCCAGTCGGTGCGCGGCTCCGCGCCGATGAAGATGAACATCCACGACGTCTCCACGGTACGCGTCTCGCCGCTCGGCAGGTCGCGCAGCGTGAGCCGCTCCAGGTGCTCGTCCCCCTCGGCCCCGATCACCTCGGTGCACGGGTGCACCACGATCCCGTCGTTGCCCTGGATCTGCTCGATCAGGTAGCTCGACATCGACCGGGTCAGGTCGGGCGCCCGGATCACCATGTGCACGCGGGACGCGTACCGGGAGAAGTAGAGCGCGGCCTGGCCGGCCGAGTTCGCCCCGCCCACGATGTAGACGTCGCTGCCCGTGCAGGACGGCGCCTCGGTCGCGGCGGAGCCGTAGAACACGCCCCGCCCGGTCAGCTCGCGCAGGCCGGGCGCGTCCAGCAGCCGGTACGACACGCCGGTCGCCAGCACCACGGTGTGCGCCGCGATCTTCGTACCGTCGCTGAAGCGCAGCACCCGGGTCGGCCCGGCCGCCTCCAGCCCGGTCACCTCGCGCGTGCTGAGCAGCTCCGCGCCGAACTTCAGCGCCTGCCGCCGCGCCCGGTCGGTCAGCTGCGCGCCGGATACCCCGTCCGGGAAGCCCAGGTAGTTCTCGATCCGGCTGGACTGGCCGGCCTGACCGCCGGTGGCCCGCTGCTCGATCAGCACCGTGCGCAGCCCCTCGGACGCGCCGTACACGGCCGCGCCCAGCCCGGCCGGCCCGGCACCGACCACGACCAGATCGTAGAAGTCCGACGCCGGCGTGGTGGACAGGCCCACGCTGCCGGCCAGCTCCGCGGTGGACGGCTTGACCAGCGCCTTGCCCTCCGGCGTGATCACGATCGGCACGTCGTCCTCGGTCGCGCCCGCGGCCGTCAGCAGCCGCTTGCCCTCCGGGTCGTCGCACAGGTGCCACCGGTACGGCACCAGGTTCCGCGCCAGGAAGTCCCGCACCTTGAACGAGGGCTCCGACCAGCGATGGCCGATCACGCGCGTCTCGGTCGACGCGGCCTCCGGCGTCGCCAGCCACGCCTCCAGCAGGCTGTCCAGCACCGGGTAGAGCTTCTCCTCCGGCGGGTCCCACGGCTTGAGCAGATAGTGGTCCAGATCCACGATGTTGATCGCGTCGATCGCGGCGCTGGTGTCCGCGTACGCCGTGAGCAGCACCCGCCGGGCCCGCGGGAACAGGTCCATCGCCTGCTCCAGGAACTGGATGCCGTTCATGTGCGGCATGCGGTAGTCGGCCAGCAGCACCGCGACCTGCTCGCCGCGCAGCTTCAGCTCGCGCAGCGCGTCCAGCGCGGACTCGCCGGAATCGGCGCGGACCACGCGATAGCGGTCACCGAACCGGCGCCGGATGTCGCGGGCCACGGCCCGGGACACCGCCGGGTCGTCGTCCACGGTCAGGATCGCGGAGTTCACCATGCGCTCATCCCAGCATCCGAAGGTTACGAGGGCTCACTTCTGCGCCCCGACCTGGTCGACGAAACACCAACGCCAGGTCTCGCCCGGCTCGATGGACTTCATGACCGGGTGCGCGGTGGCGTGGAAGTGCGCGGTGGCGTGCTTGCCCGGTGACGAGTCGCAACAGCCCACGTGCCCACAGGTGAGGCATTCGCGGAGGTGGACCCAGTCGTGCCGGCCGTTGGCGAGGCAGTCCTGGCACCCTTCGTCGCTCTGCGGCGGCGGAACGGCGGCCTGCGCGAGGTGTTCACACTTCAACGAGACTCTCCCCGAGTGAGACGTTTTCCCGCCAAGTCTGCCCGCCGCCGCCTCCGGCCGCCATATGCCAGATCACGCATGGGTACGCTGGCCGCCATGACCGATGGACCCACCCAGGAGCAGGCCGACCGGGAGCTGTGGCTGCCGGAGAACGACGAGGGTCAGCTCTCCGCCGACGACACGCTCAGCGACCGCGGCCTCGACGACGATCTGGACGAGGGTTACAGCCCGCCGGAGCGCTACCGGGGCGCCACCGCGTTCGGCGTGACCGCGGAGGAGGCCCGGCAGGGCGAGTCGCTCGACGACCGGCTCCGCCAGGAGGTCCCGGACTCCTCCGGCGACGAGCCGAGCCGGGACGCGCTCGACGACGGCGAGGGCGAGGAGTCCGACGAGTTCTACGACGCGGCCGAGACCGGTGACCGCCGCGCCGGCCGCCTGGTCGCCCCGGACGAGGGCGCCGGCGAGGACACCGAGGACGAGTCGTGGGGCAGCGACGTCGGCATCGACGGCGGCGCGGCATCCGCCGAAGAGGCGGCTGTCCACATTGTCGACAACCCGTAGGCTCGCGGTGTGAGCGACCTCCTGCCCGAGCCGGTCGACCCCCGGCAGCTGCGCGCCTCCGACACCGACCGTGAGCGGGTGGCGGAGGTGCTGCGCGCCGCCGCCTCCGACGGGCGCATCGACCTGCACGAGCTGGACGAGCGGCTGGGCCGCGTCTATTCGGCCCGCACGTACGGCGAGCTGGAGCCGCTGACCCGCGACCTGCCGCTGGTCGTGGCCACCCCGGCGAACACGGTGCCGGACGGCGATGTGCCCGCCTCGCGCGGCGGGCTGGCGCTGATGAGCCAGTTCGTCCGGCGCGGCCGGTGGGCGGTCGGCCGCACGTTCACCTGCCTGTCGTTCTGGGGCGGCGGCGTGATCGACCTGCGCGACGCGTACTTCGCCGAGGGCAGCACCCGGATCACCGCGGTCGCCGTCATGGGCGGCGTCGAGGTGATCGTCCCCGAGGACGCGAACGTGCACGTCACCGGCCTGGCCGTGATGGGCGGCTTCGACCACGGGGCGAACGGCGCGGGCGCGCCCGGCGCGCCGACCGTGGTGATCGGCGGGCTCGCGTTCTGGGGCGGCGTGACCATCAAGCGCCGGCCCTCCGACGCCGAACTCAAGCGCCGCAAGCAGGAGAAGAAGCGCCTGAAGGGCCAATCCTCGTAGTCGCCGGCGGTCCCGCGACCGGCACGCTCCCGCGCACGGCCGGCCAGGTCCGTCCCGCCCGGGAAACCGGTGGGCCGGTCAGGCCGCGCGGGCGTCCGTGGACGCCGACGCGGAGGCCATGGCCGCGCCGCCGGGGAGCACCCGCAGCCGGCCCGGGGCGCCGGCGGCCGGCGAGTCCGGGTCGGTGTCCAGCGAGAGGCGCCAGCGGGAGCCGCCGTCGCGGCGGCCGGCCGGCGGCTCGCCCGGCTCCGGCGCGGTCCGGGTCAGCGCCACCACCACGAGGTACCCGGCCAGCACCAGCCCGTGGCTGAGCAGCCGCACCGGCTCGACCCGGCCCGCGACCAGGTCGCCGGCCGAGAGCAGCACCAGCACGGAGACGAACACGGTCAGCGTGGGCAGGATGCCGCTCGGCCGGCCACGGCGCATCGCGATCCAGGCGAAGCCGGCACCGAGCGCCAGGTTCCACGCGGCGGACTCGTTGAGCAGATGGTTCGCGCTGGCGCCGCCGACGCCGGTGTGCAGGTGCTGGACCGCGGCGATGCCGGTGATCTGCGCGACGCCGAGCACGAACTGCCCGGCGCCGAGCAGCCCGAGCAGCACCCGCAGGGCCGGCACCGGCGACCGGCGGACCGCGGCCGGGAGCGTCGGCATCCGGAACCGGCGGCGCGGCGCGGGCAGCGCGTCCAGCACCGAATCGTCCACGCCCGCGAACGTGCCGCCACCGCCGGACAGCGCGGCCATCCGGGTCACCAGCGCGGCGTCCTCCGCGTACGCCCGGCAGTCCGCGCACCCGTCCAGGTGCCGGTCCAGCGCGTCACCCGGCCCGATCTCCTCGCCGTCGAGGCGCGCGGAGATCGCATCCCGGAACGTCTCGCATCCGCCGCCCATGTCCCACCGTCCCTCAGCGCCGCCCTGGCCCGTCCACCTCCATAGTCGCGCACGCCCGGTGGGAAGTTCCCGTCGCGGTGCGGACGCGCCCGGCCGGACCGGGTAGCCTGCCAGCCATGCATACCAGCGGGCCGGACGAGGCGGAGCTCACCACCTGGGCGCTGCGCGCCGGCAAGGGCGACCGGGCGGCCGCGTCCGACTTCGTCCGCGCCACCCAGCAGGGCGTGCACCGCTTCCTCGCGCACCTGGTCAGCCCCGGCGAGGCGGAGGATCTCGCCCAGGAGACCTACCTGCGGGCGATGCGCGCGCTGCCGTCCTTCGCGGCCCGCTCGTCCGCGCGGACCTGGCTGCTGGCGATCGCGCGCCGCGTCGCCGCCGACCACATCCGGTCCGTGGTCGCCCGCCCGCGTACCGCCGCGCTGGAGAACTGGGAGCTCGCCGCGGACGCGGCGGCACCGGCCGCGGACGTGGCCGACGGCGTGGTCCTCGACCACCTGCTGCGCGGCCTCGACCCGGAGCGGCGCGAGGCGTTCGTCGCCACCCAGGTGCTCGGCCTCAGCTACCAGGAGGCGGCCGAGGTGTGCGGCTGCCCGATCGGCACGATCCGCTCCCGGGTGGCGCGCGCCCGGGAGGACCTGGTGGCCGCGCTCGGCGCCCGCCGCTCCGCGCACCGCGCCGGCTAGGGCACGCCGCAGGCCGGCGAAGATCCGCCAGACACGCCCTCGCCCTATGCTCCGGCGACCGCGCCCCTGATCGCCATCAGCCGCAGTTCGAGTTCGTCCGCGACGATCTCGGCGAGGTATTCCAGCGACCGCAGCTGTTTGTGCTCCGGGTCGCGCGGCCTCTTGTCGATCACGTTGACCGTGCCGAGGCGGAAACCGTCACGGGTACGGATCGGCGCCGCCGCGTAGAACCGCAGTTTCAGTTCGCCGGTGACCAGCGGGTGGGCGACGGTCCGCGGATCGGTGGCCGCGTCGCGCACCACGTAGACGCCGTCGTGGCCGATGGCGGACGCGCACAGCCCCGGCTCCGCACCGATCTGGCGGACCGTGAGTCCGTAGCAGGCGGCCAGCCAGACCCGGTCCTCCTCCACCATGGTCACGGACGCTATCGGGGTGTCCAGGATGGTCGCCGCGATGTAGGCGATCCGCTCGTACGCCGGCTCCGCCGGCCGGTCGACCAGCTGGTAGCGGCGCACGGCGGCGAGCCGTCGCGCCTCTTCCGCGGGGGTGCTGTCGAGGTACTCGTAGGTGTCGACCACGGAAACCACCTATTGCTCGACGTCTATGGACCTGCGGATGCCCGTCTCACGCCGATGCTAGCGGCCGGGGTGAATGCGCGGAAAGTCGACATGAGGTTTCGCGTGCACATTGCATCCCGATACCGGTTCGTCAGGCGCGGAGCGTGTCGATCGTCTTGGCCACCCGCCGGGCCCGCGTCTCCGCCGTCTTCGCGTCCATGATCGGCAGCACCAGCGCGCGCTTCCGGCTGTACGACAGCGCCTCGAACGCGGCCCTGGCGTCCGGCGCGCCCGCCAGCGCGGCCGCCAGGTCGTCCGGGACCTCCACCTCGCGCGGCACGGAGTCCAGCTCGACCGTCACCGTGACCGTGTCGCCGGCGCTCACGCCCGCGCCCTTCCGGTGCTCCGCGCTCAGCGGCAGCATGAACACGCCGCCCATCACCGCGACCGTGCTCCGATAGCCGTACCCGTTGATCGTCACGCTGACCGGCGGCTTCTTGCCCGCGCCGAGCGCCTCCACCACCTCCTCCGGCACGCGCAGCCCGGTGGCCGACTTCCCGCTCAGCAGCACTTCCGTCGTGAACTCCATGAGCCAATATCAACACCGCGAACCCATCGGGGGGTACGGAACGCGCGTGTCGTGCTTCGGCACCTCTGCGGGCCGGGTACCCGCTCGTCCGTACCGGCTGATGTCGATTTTGAATGTGATCCTCGGTTGTGGTCGCGGCTTACCAGGTGGGAACCCGGACGGGTGATGGGGGACAATCTCCGGCGTGACGGACCGCAACGACGTCCCGGCCGTGGGCGAGGATCTCCTCGACGACCTGCGGTGGCGGGGGCTGATTCAAGACTCGACCGACCTCGACGAGCTGCGCGCGCGACTGGCCGCCGGGCCGGTGACGTACTACGTGGGCTTCGACCCGACCGCCGCCAGCCTGCACGTCGGCCACCTCGTGCAGGTGCTCACCGCGCGCCGCCTCCAGCTCGCCGGACACAACCCGCTGCTGCTGGTCGGCGGCGCCACCGGCCAGATCGGCGACCCGCGCGAGTCCAGCGAGCGCTCGCTGAACCCGCCGGAGGTGGTGGCCGGCTGGGTCGGGAAGATCCGCGACCAGCTCTCCCCGTTCATGAGCTTCACCGGTGACAACGCGGCCCGGATGGTCAACAACCTGGACTGGACCGGCCCGACCTCTGTGATCGACTTCCTGCGCGACGTCGGCAAGCACTTCCCGGTCAGCCGCATGCTCGCGCGCGAGGTGGTGAAGGCGCGGCTCGAGTCCGGCATCAGCTTCACCGAGTTCAGCTACCAGCTGCTCCAGGCCAACGACTTCTTCCAGCTTCACGAGCGGTACGGGTGCGCGCTCCAGTTCGGCGGCTCGGACCAGTGGGGCAACATCACCGCGGGCGTGGACTTCATCCGGCGGCGCGGCGGGGGACCGGTGCACGCGTTCACCACGCCGCTGGTCACCAAGGCGGACGGCACCAAGTTCGGCAAGTCCGAGGGCGGCGCGGTCTGGCTCGACGGCACCATGACCAGCCCGTACGCGTTCTACCAGTTCTGGCTCAACGCGGACGACCGGGACGTGAACAAGTACCTGCGCTTCTTCAGCTTCAAGCCGCGGGAGGACCTGCTCGCGCTGGAGGCCGCGACGGCGGAACGTCCCTTTGCGCGTGAGGCGCAGAAGGCGCTGGCGCTGGAGCTGACCACGCTGGTGCACGGGGAGGCCGAGGCGAGTGCGGCCGTCCAGGCATCGCTGGCGCTCTTCGGCCGCGGCGGTTCACTGACCGACCTGCCACCGGAGACGCTGCGCGCCGCGCTGGCCGAGGCCGGCCTGGTGCAGGTGAAGTCGCTGGGTA